>JBOFET010000412.1:0-8117 GCA_051648225.1 Luteolibacter sp. | reverse complement strand
AGGCGATCATCCTCGTGCTGATCGTGGTTTACATCTTCTTGCAGAGCTTCCGCGCCACCATCATTCCGATGCTCACGGTGCCGGTCTCGCTGCTTGGAGTTTTCATCGCCTTCCCGCTGCTAGGTTTCAGTGTCAATACGCTGACGATGTTCGGGCTGGTGCTTGCCATCGGCATCGTGGTCGATGACGCCATCGTCGTGGTGGAGGCAGTGCAGCACCACATCGAGCACGGACTCTCGCCGGTCGATGCCACGCGCAAGGCGATGCAGGAGGTATCCGGTCCGGTGGTGGCCATCGCGTTGATTCTTTGTGCGGTGTTCGTGCCGGTCGCGTTCATGGGTGGTGTGACCGGTAGGCTCTATCAACAGTTCGCCATCACCATCGCCGTCTCGGTGATTTTCTCCGCGATCAACGCACTCACGCTCAGCCCCGCGCTGTCCGCCCTACTGCTGCGCAAGCCGACTCCCGGAAAAGGCCCGGTCGCCTGGTTCTTCAGGAAGTTCAACGCGTTCTTTGACTGGGTGATCGACCGCTACGGTAGGATCGTCGGCGGCCTCACGCGCAAGGCGACGTTATCCATGCTGCTGTTAGTCGTCGTCTGCGGCGGCATCTGGGGCCTCGGCAAGGTGGTGCCTGGCGGATTCATTCCGGACGAGGACAAGGGCTATCTGTTTGTGTCCATCGAGCTGCCGGAGGGAGCCTCGCTCCAGCGCTCGGATGAAGTGCTCAAGCGGGTGGAGGAAATCGTCAACAACACCCACGGCGTGCGTTCTGCCCTCGCGCTGAGTGGCATGAACATCCTGAACAACCTCAACGTCCCGAATGCCGCGCTGATGTTCGTGGGCCTGGAAGACTGGGAGGAACGCTCGACTCCCGAGCTTCACGCCAAGGCCATCGCCGCCGAGTGGAACAAGAAGTTCGCGGCCATCCCCGCCGCGCGCATCTTCGCCTTCGGCCCGCCGGCACTGCCCGGATATGGCAACGTTTCCGGCTTCACCATGCAGCTTCAGGACCGCTCCGGCGGAACCGTCGAGGAGCTCGCCGCCATGGTCACCCAAGTCCAGGCCGCCGCCGCCAAGCGTCCGGAAATCGGTCGCTTGAGCACCACTTTCAATCCAGTGACACCACAAGTGCGGGTCGAGCTTGATCGGGAAAAAGCCCGCACGCTCGGCGTCCCGGTGGACAGTGTTTTCCAAACGCTGCAATCCTATCTGAGCGGACTCTACGTGAATGACTTCGTGAAATTCGGCCGGGTTTACAAAGTCTTCCTGCAAGCGGAGCCAGAGTTCACCAGCAAGCCGGACGACATCGGAAAATTCTACGTCCGCAACAACGCTGGTGCGATGGTCCCGCTCAGCACGCTGGTGACCGTGTCGAAGGTGTCCGGGCCGAACTTCGTCACGCGCTTCAATCTCTATCGGTCCGCCGAAATGATGGGCGCACCCGCACCCGGATTCAGCTCCGCGCAGGCTCTCAAGGCGATGGAGGAAGTCATGGCCACCATGCCGTCCAACGTCGGCTACGAGTGGTCCGGCCTCACGCTTCAGGAAAAAAAATCCGAGGGCCAGGCCGGCCTCATTTTCGGCATGGCGATCATCTTCGTGTTCCTGCTGTTAGCCGCGCAGTATGAAAGCTGGTCGCTGCCCTTCGCCGTCTTGCTGTCGGTGCCCACGGTGATCCTGGGTACAATGATCGGGCTGTTGCTCAACCACTACGAAATGAATGTTTACGCCCAAGTCGGGCTCATCATGCTCATCGGCCTCGCCGCGAAGAATGCCATTCTCATCGTCGAGTTCGCGAAGATGAAGCGTGACGAAGGCATGCCCACGCTTGAAGCCGCGCTCGAAGGCGCGAAACTCCGCTTGCGCCCGATTTTGATGACCTCCTTCGCCTTTATCCTCGGCTGCGTGCCGCTGATGTTGGCGACGGGTTCCGGTGCCGCGTCACGTGCCACCATGGGCACAGGTGTGGTCTTCGGCATGACGATTTCCACCGCCATTGGGCTGTTTCTGATTCCGGTCTGTTACGTCTTCGTCCAGAAATTCTCGGATAAAAAGAAAAAGAATGAGCCGGAGTCTGGCCCCGCTGCCGCTCACTGAGCGAGTCGGGAAATCGCCACTCCACGCTGCTGATTTCGCCCTGAGTCCCAAGGGTTTCTGGAGCGGAAACCTTCCCGTTTCCACTTGCGCGGGGGATGGTGCGGGCTTATCGCCCCCGGCATGAAATGCCGTGTCGCCTGCCTGTTTGCCAGCGTGCTCTGCCTGATCTCCTGCGAGGAGAAAAAAGAAGTCATCGTCACGGAAACCCGTGCTGCGACCACCCGAGACACTTCACCCAAGTTGTTTGCTACGAGTGACGAGCGCTTCCGGGATGCCAAGCCGAGTCCGGTCAAGGCAAACACTCCGCAAGGCTGGTTGGCGCTGCCAGCATCGCAATTCCGCTTGTTAAACTACCGCTTCGGCGAGAGCGGCATGGGCGAGGTCTGGGTGTCGATTTCCCAAGGGTCCGTGCTCGATAACGTGAACCGCTGGCTCAAGCAGTTTGGCGCAAGTGCTCTCGACCAAGCCGCGCTGGAGAAACTTCCCACCGTCAGTCTCGCAGGGGCCGCTGGGATTTTCGTGACCGCAGCCGGTGACTACGAAAGCGGCATGGGTGCACCGATGAAACCCGGATTCGGCCTCGCCGGAGTGGTCGCATCGGTTGACGGCCAGATACTCACGGTGAAAATGGTCGGCCCCAAGGCGGAAGTGGAAGCCGCAAAGCCCGTTTTCGATGCCTACGTCACCAGCCTCCAGATGGCTGAATGATACCACCGAACGATTTCGTATCCGCGACTCGCCCTTTTGATCATGGACTCCTTTGAAACTGAGACCCGCCCCAAGCCGCCGAGGTCGATTCCCGGGAAAATCTTCGATGTGCTCTCTGGCTTCGGGCTTGCGACCATCACCATGCTGCTCCTCGGACTGCTGACGTGGTTCGCCACTCTGGAGCAGATCGATAACGGCCTCTATCCGACGCTCACGAAGTATTTCGACTGGCGGTCGTTCTTTCTGTTACCAGAGATTTACATTAACGGCAAATATGTGCCGATCCCTCCGCTGCCCGGCGGCTACTGGGTTTCCGCCGTGTTGCTGCTCAACCTGATCCTCGGTGGCATCATCCGCATCCGCAAAGGCTGGCGGCACTCAGGGAATCTCATCGCGCACTTCGGCATCATTTTCATGCTCGTGGGCGGCGGTGTGGCACATCACTTCTCCGAGCGTGGAAACATGGCGGTGGGCGAGGGCGAGATGTCCAATGCGGCGGAGGATTACTTCGAATACGTGGTGGAAGTCACCGAAATCAAGGACGGCGGACCCGGCACGGTCCACGTCATCCGCGGCAAGGACATCGAGGATCTGGATGGAGCGGATTCCCGCATCTTCCGGCTGCCGGAAATGCCCTTCGATCTCGAACTCACGGGTTTTCTGAAAAATGCCGTGCCGGTCTCCGCCAACGAGCGCGCACCGGACCGCCAGCAATTCATCGCCGATGGTTATTTCCTGATGGAGAAGCCCAAGTTGGCAAAGGCCGAAGAAGCCGAGCGCTTCACCGCCGGGATCTATGCTCGCATGCTCAAGCGTGACGGCACCAAGTCCGACCCGTTCATTCTAGCAGGTGCGAGCTTCCATCCGTTTTCCTACCGCGTCGATGACCGGGTCTTCACCGTGGACATGCGTAAGCGGTTGTGGCCGATGCCGTTCATGCTCAAGCTCGACAAGTTCACTGCCGCCTTCCACCCCGGCACCATGCGGCCCTCGAAGTTTGTCAGCAATGTCACCCGCCTCGAAAACGGCGGTGAGGCGGAAGTCACTATCCAGATGAACGAGCCGATGCGCTATGAAGGTCTCACGTTTTTCCAAGCCAGCTACGGCCCGCCTGGTGCCGGTCCCGGAGACAAGATGTATTCGGTGTTTGAAATCGTCAAAAACCCTGCTGACAAGTGGCCCGAGTATAGCCTCTGGATCGTCACTTTCGGCATGGCCGTCACTTTTCTCATCAAACTCGGCTCCTTCCTCACTGCGGGTTCCCGCAAAAAACGTCATGTCTAACTCATCTTCCAAACTCGGTCGCTGGATCGCCGCCGGACTCGCGATGGCGATGCTCGTGGTTGTATTTTCCCATGTGGTCATGGACAACATGCCGAAGGGCGAGGTGCGAAAGGTCGAAGGTTACACGCCTTGGCCTGTCGAGACGCTCGAAATCGCCGAGACCATCCCGCTTCAGAACGGTGGGCGGATCAAGCCTTTCTCCACCTTCGCCGGGTTCACGATGTTAGGCCTTCACGGCGCACGATCCATGAAGGTTGAGGGAGCCGACGGCAAGGAGTTCAAAATCAAGCCGACCGCCTGGCTGATGGACACGCTTTTCCGCCCGCAGCTTGCCGTGAACCTGCCCACGTTCCGCATCGACAACTCTTCGGTGCTCGAGGCCATCGGCGTGAAAACCCGTGGCAAGCGCGACCGCTACAGCTACGCCGACATCGAGCCGGGCCGGGAGAAATTGGTGGATCTCGCGAAGACCTACGAGGCCATTGAAAAAGAGAAACGGGATCCCGTGCAGAGCCAGACGATCGACCTCGCTTATAACCTCAGGAACTATGAAAACTTGTTAGGTTATTTCGGCTTCGCCCGCTTCGGGGTGGTTCTTCATGGCTCCGGCAAAGACGGTGCCCCCGACCAGCGTGCGGACATCAGTGCCGTCATGTCCACCGCGCCGCAAATCCGCGAGCAGGTTGCCCAATCCAAGGCGCAGGGCCAGTCGATGGAAAAACATCTTCAGAGCCTGGTAGAGCAGGTCTTCGACGCGGCGAATTTCGCCAAGTTCGGACTCTTCATGCTGCCGCCAGCCGATCCCAAGGACCCGATCTGGCTGAGTGCGGGAAATGCGATCATGATCCCGATCACAGACCCCGGGAAAGATCCCCAGCTCGCCATTTCCGACGTCAAAATGCTGGAGACAACGGCTCGCTCCGTAGGCGATGAGTCCGCTTTCCAAAAAGCCATCACCGTGGTGCGCGACGATCTCGCCAAGAGGTCCGAAGCCCGGGGCGAATACCGGCACGTGCCGTTAGAGGCGGATTACTATCGGAAAAACTGGTTTCTCTATGCGTTGGTCTTCTTCATCTTCGGCACGCTCACCGCACTTGCGATGTGCTTTCTCGGACGCGGCGGCGCGGGACGGCTCTGCTACTGGGGCACTCTAGCGGCGACTTCCGCCGGCCTGATCTATTGCATCATCCCGATCGTGAAACGCAGCGTGATCATGCAGCGCCCACCGGTGGGAAATTTGTATGACACCATCATTTTCATCGGCGCGACCACCGTGCTGATCGCACTGCTCATGGAGTGGATGACCCGCCGTCGCTTCGCCCTTGGAGTGGCTCCCATTCTTGGCACCTTGCTCATCATCCTCGCCCGCCGCTTCGAGCTGGGCGATGCGAAGGACCACATGGACCCACTCGTCGCCGTGCTGGATTCAAACTACTGGCTCACCATCCACGTGTTGACGATCACGCTCGGCTACTCAGCCGGGCTGCTCAGTGCCTTCCTCTCCTTCGGCTACCTGCTCATGCGTGGCTTACGGCTCGATAATGGTGATCGGGAAATCCGCCGCTCGCTGACCCGTGCGGTTTACGGCATGATCTGCCTCACCTTGTTTCTATCACTGGTCGGCACCGTGCTCGGTGGCATCTGGGCGAACGATTCCTGGGGCCGCTTCTGGGGCTGGGACCCGAAGGAAAACGGAGCGTTGCTCATCGTGCTGTGGACGCTTTCCATCCTCCATGCCCGTCTCGGCGGTTACATCAAAGAGTGGGGCCTGCATTACGCCGCAGTTTTCACGGCGGCCGTCGTCACTTTCTCCTGGTGGCATGTGAATTTCCTCGGCGTAGGACTGCACAACTACGGCTTCACCGCAGGCAAGGGCACGATTTGGCAGTTCTACATCGTCATCCTGGCGATCCTCGTCTTTGGTTTCATCGCCCGCGCCATGGAAGGGGCGGATAAGCAGAAAAAAGCAGGTCGGATCAGTGGGAAAGCAATGGAAGCCTGAAGCGCTGCGGCTGATTTCCGAAAAGCCATGATCTCCCGGATGCGCTGGGGAGATTGTGTTAGCTAATTTTCCCAAATAAAAAGTAACCGCTGTGCCGTCCTTGGCGCTGTGAGCCACGTTCCGTAAACTCAATAGGTGGGATCATCCGGCGACTTTCCGTCTTCCTAGAAAGGCATGACATATTACGTCGGATTCGTGATCCCGGTTCAATCATATCGGTTCGGGCCAGCTACCAAAATGGTCGCACACAGCAGTCGTCGGCAGATTAATCGGAAGTCCTTCTGCCGCAACCCCAAACATGAAAAAGATGGGCTTCGCAACTTTGGTATCGCGCTCTTCAAGGCTGTTAGGGCTGAGCGCCAAGATCGACCCATCGCTGATGTTTCATCATTCCGACACCCAGGCAGCTCGGTTTCCTGTCGATGGTTTGTTCTCCGGTCTCGTTCCTCTCAGGTTGTGCGAGGAGGACACTTCGATTTTTGACTATCGCCCGGTTCTTTCGATGTTACGCATTCATCCATGAAATTAGTTTGTCTCTTCCTCGGGTTGGGTTCGTTGGCACCCGCTGCGCCGCCGGATTCCGATGAGGCTGCCTATCCAGCGATTGAGCGCTTCGTGGAAGTGTTGGAGACAGTCCGCAAGCGTCACCCGGATGCGGACAAGGTCGCCTATGACCGGCTCGTCAACCACGCGCTCGAAGGCATGCTTGCCAGCCTTGATCCGCACTCGTCGTTTATCCATCCGGAAATGGCGCGGCAGATGCAGGAGCACAAGGATCTGAATCCTGAGTTGTCGTCCCTGGGCATCGCGCTTGGGCTGCGTGACGATGGTCCGTATATTGCCGCAGTAGCTCCACTCAGCCCGGCGGCTGCCGCTGGAGTGTTACCGGGGTCCGCCCTGTTGGAAATCGACGGAAGGGCCACCGCGACCACGGAGTTCTCTGAACTGATCGAGTCCCTCCGTCTGCCTCCTGGCGAGACCACACGTTTCCTTCTCAAGTCTCCCGCGTCGCCTCTTCCGCGAGAGGTCGCACTGGTTCACCGGGTGGTGGCGCAACGTTCCGTCGCGGAATCCAGATTTTGGAACACGGAGGAGGGAATCGGCTACGTGCGCCTCGCGACGTTTGGAAACGGCTGCGCCCGGGAAATGGAGATCGCCCTGGATGAACTCGAAGACTCCGGCATGAAATCCCTCATCCTCGACCTCCGCCAGAACGGTGGCGGCGATTTGAATGAAACCGTGAAAATCCTCGGCCTTTTCCTGCCGCCCGGCACCGCCGTGGTCACCACGCGCGGTCGGGAAGGGGAGTCCGCTGAAGCGATGAAAACGCCGGACCGCCGGCGCCGGAAGCGCGACTATCCGGTCGTCGTCCTGCTCAACCAACTGTCCGCCTCTGCTTCGGAATTGACCGCCGGGGCACTTCAGGATCTGAAGCGCTCCACCATCGTCGGCGAGGTGAGTTATGGAAAAGGCTCGGTGCAGAACGTCATTCCCATGGGCGGCGGCACCGCACTCCGCCTGACCATTGCCACCTATCACACACCGTCCGGAAATACCCCCCACCGCGAGGGAATCACGCCGGACGTGCCGGTGGCCATCGGCAATACAGACCGCGCAAATTTCACCAAACGCTGCCAGATTGACTCGCTCGGGCCGGAGGAGCGGACATCCATAGAGGCGTGGAAGGACCCGGTGATCGCGGCTGCGGTCCAAGCACTTGGGAAATAAAGCGATCCCTCGGTGGATTTTTGCGTTCCGCCTCAAATCTCGGCGAAACAACCCCTGTTGGCGAAGGAGGTGGAGTCTCCTTGATCAGGCTGTCAATTCAAGCCTTTGGACAGGTCGCCCAAAGGCGGCGGGGTGGGAAAAAATGTGAAAAAGGGCTTCCAATTTGTCATGGATTCGCCATTTTCACGCCACAGAACGTTGCGGGAAAAGCCAGCAGCCAGCCAATTTTAGAACCTCAAGCCCCCACGACCCATGAGAATTAAGAATGTTGCGATCGCCACCGTCGGTTTTTGTCT
>JBOFET010000411.1:0-2167 GCA_051648225.1 Luteolibacter sp. | reverse complement strand
TAGGTCGTAAATTTCGCGTCCGGCCGATAGCGTTTCGCATTCCGCCAAATGCGGAGGAACACCTGCTGGGCGATGTCTTCCGACTCGGAGGCGTTTCCTAACATTTTTGCAACCGTGCCGATGACCGCATTCTGATGCCGTTCGACCAACGCTCGAAACGCCTCGTGGTCCCCCCCCCCGATGCGCTCCATGAGTGCGAAATCAAGTGCGCTCCCGTCTGCCGGATTTGGAACGGATTCAGCCTCCATCTTCAGGAAAAAAGGGGTAGCGGCGACATCGACGCTGAACATGCGCCATTCAACCTCGGGCGGCGAGCGAAGTTGCGCGGGAAAACCATGAGCTTCAAAGTTCCGCCGATTTCGCCCACGCCTCGACCTCATCCTCCAAAAACACCTCCTCCAGCACCTCACGCGCCCAGTCCTCACGTTTTGCCAGTTCATTCAACATCCGCCATGCCACAACCTGTATCGCCGGCAGCTCGCTCCAGACGACCTCCGCCAGGCACTGCCATTCGCGGCCTTGCAGCCGTTTCGGGTGCTCGATGACCGCGTGGCAAGCCTCGCTGATGAGCAGAGTGCGCTCGATGTCCGGCTCATCCGCCACCGGCGGCACCTCGTAAGCCCTTAGCGGGACGCCGGCAGCGCCGGTGAGTTCGCACTTGGATTTCGCCCGCCGCGCCAAGTCTTTGCCGAGTGCTTGCAAGGCCATCACCCGTGCCTGATGCGTTTCATAACCTTTTCCCATACGGGAGGTTAGCACGGGAAATCCAGCGCTTGGAATCTTGAATTTCGTGGTCCCTCCAGCCACGTCACCGCCGACTTCGCCGCCCGCGTGCCAGTGGCGAAGCAGCCTTGCATGAGGTAGCCGCCAGTGGGAGCCTCCCAGTCGATCATTTCTCCTGCTAGGAAAACACCTGGAAGCTTTTTCAACATCAGCGTGTCGTCGATTTCACTCCAGCACACTCCCCCGGCGGTGGAAATCGCCTCGTCGAGTGGGCGCGGGCGGGTGAGCGGGATGATGCAGTGTTTCACCTCGCGAGCGAGGGAATCCGCGTCCGACCAGGTTTCCCGGGCAAGGATAGCGTGGACGGGTTCGCTGAGTTTCCAGCGAATGCGGGCTTCGTTCAGGAAATCACGGCGCACGGATTGCATTTTCGCGACAAGCTGCCCCTGGGTGAACGTGGGCTTAAAATCGATCGCGATGGCTGGCTCCGACATGATACGGAGGGCACTGCCTAGCTGGTAAATCGCCCCACCTTCAAGTCCGTAGCGGGTGACCATCAGCTCGCCGATAGCAACCGCTTCGCCTGCGAAAACGTGGAGATTCTTCAACGGCTTCCCCTCGGCAGCCGCCAGCACAGCGGGTGGCCATTCGTGTTCCCAGCCGCAGTTTGCCGGAGCGAGCGGATGATGGGCGACGCCAAGGATTTCGAAAATCGAGGTCCAGCCACCATCCGCGCCGGTTTTGGACCACGAGCCGCCTCCGAGGGCTAAAATCACAGTGTCAGCGGTGGCGACGCTGCCATTGGAAAAGCTGAGTTTGCCGGATTCGAGCGAGACAAGGCGGTGGTTCATTTCGAAACGCACCCCCAGCCCACGCAGCCGCTCGATCCAGCGGCGCAGCAGTGGGGCTGCCTTGAGCGACTTCGGATAAACCCGCCTGCTGGTGGCTTGGAACGTCTCGACCCCGAGACCCGCGGCCCAAGCCCGGAGAGCGGCGGGATCGAAGTCGGAAAGAAGGTTCTCCCAGATTTCCGCAGGCTGACCGGGACCGGAGTAGTGACTGACAAATCGGTCGAGCGATTCACCGTTGGTAAGATTGAGGCCGCCCGTTCCGGCGACGAGAAACTTCCGGCCCACCGAGGGCTTTCCATCATAGAGGGTGACCTGCAGCCCGGCGGAAGCGGCCACTTCCGCCGCGCGCAGCCCAGCAGGGCCGCCGCCGATGACTGCGAGTTGGGGGTAGGAGAGCACGGGCAGCAGGCTATGAAGACGGCGAGCTTTTGCCAGTGAGGATTGTGCTCGGCCTTCTATCAAATGCGGGTTCTCGTCCGGAACGTTTATTTCCGGTTGAAACAGGACAAACCGCCATCTATCACAGACCCCGGAAAAACCCCTTCTGAAGTTTTCCGCAAGGCGTGCATGAGCCTGTTGGAAAAATACGAACT
>JBOFET010000410.1:0-1687 GCA_051648225.1 Luteolibacter sp. | reverse complement strand
GAGATCCGATCACCCCCGTCCTACCCATCCCGCTGGAACCCCTCCGGGGTTCCTTGTCATGAGCCTCCCCATCCGGGGGTGTCGCTCCGCTCAACCCCCGGCTACAAGCTGCCTCCCCTCCGGGGACGACGAGGGCGATCGAACACTCAACACGGAACATCCGCCCAGCTCCCCGTTATCTCCGCGACCTCCGCGCCTCCGCGGTTCGATCCCTTTCATCCAAGCCGACTCAAGTCGGCGCTCCCTTAAAGCCACTGACCATTCGCGTCAGGTTAAGCCGCAACGCGCTGACTGACAGTGAATTAAATCAGGAAAAAGTTCGAATTAAAGGTTGACAGGGTGAGCGGGCCGGCAAGCTCGGCATGTCTAAGACCTCACCCGCCGGCCGCTCGAGGCCGAGCATGCCCGACCTCGATCTCCTCGCAACTCAAACCGGCCTGGTCATCCGGAAATCCTCGAAGTTCAGCCCCGGTGGATTCCTTCAATCGCTGCTGAGTTCCGTCGCCACCGGGATGGCCTCGCTCAACCAGATCGCCGGCGATCTCAAGGACCGCGTCGCCGCGCCGATGCTCCGACAGTCGCTTCACGAGCGCTTCGACATGCGGTCCACCGCCTTCCTTCTGGCTGTCCTCGGCGACCTCATGGTGCAGCGCTTCAAGCCCGCCGCCGGGGCGCTGGAGCCCTCCGCGATCCGGCGCATCATCATCGAGGACGCCAGCGGCCAGGTGATGCCCAAGTCCAACGCGGCGAGCTTTCCCGCCCACGGCAACCACCACGGCGCGACCGCCGGGGTGAAGATCGACCTCGCCTACGACCTGCTCGCCGGCACCGTCATCTCCCATTCGCTGCAAGCCGCCACCACCCAGGACAAGACCATCGGCGGCGACCTCGTCGCGGAGATCCGGCGCGGCGACCTCGTGCTGCGGGACATGGGTTACTTCAGCCTCGGAGAGTTCACCGCCATCGAGGATTGCGGGGCATGGTGGCTCACGCGGTTGCCGCTGACCACCGGCGTTGTGCTGGAAAACGGCCGTCCTTTGGAGAAGCTGCTCGAGATCCGCCGCCACTCCATCCACGACATCGGGGCGATCGTCGGGGAGCAGGGCAAGAAGTGCCGGCTCATCGCGGTTCGCGCGGCCCCCGAGGTTGCCGCCGCGCGTCGCGCCGAGCGTCACAAGAGAGCGCGTGAAACCGGCAGGAAAGCCTGCCCGAAAGGACTCGTCCGCGACGGGTGGCACCTGATGCTCACCAACCTGGAGAAAGCGCGGGCGGGAGCGGCCCAACTCGTCGCGGTGTATCGGGCGCGCTGGGCCATCGAGATCCAGTTCCGCGCCTGGAAGCAATCGCTCAATCTCACCAAGGCGCTCAACCGCAGGAGCGGAGAACATCACATGCAGGCGCTGGTGCTGGCGGCGATGATCGCCCACCAGTTGGGAATGAGGATCGCCCGCCGGATCGGAACCGTGGTGGGCCGGGAGTGGTTGAGCCACGAGAAGCTCTACGACCTGCTGGCAGTGCGGTTCATCAAAGCCGCGGACATGGCCGCCATCTTCGCTTTCGATCCCTACCCCGACCACGTCATGCGGGACAAACGACGACGCCAATCCCCCGTGGAATCAGGGATCCGGGCCTTAACCTGACGCGAATGGCCAGTTTCCCGATCCCTTTGCGGCCCATTATCCGGCGT
>JBOFET010000409.1:0-7919 GCA_051648225.1 Luteolibacter sp. | reverse complement strand
CTGTTATTCTATGCGTGGCTCAAGGTTCTCCAGCCGGCGTTCTATGCCATCGACAAGCGCTGGTTGCCGATGCTGGTGAGTTTCCTCGCCCTCGCGCTGAACCTTGGATTCAACTACTTTTTCGTGTTCGTGATGAAGTGGGGCCATGAGTCACTCGCGCTGACCACCAGCATTGTCGCATCGGTGAATTTCATTATCCTGTTCCTCGCGATGCGCCGATTCGCGGGTGACCTCGGGACTGCGGAGCTGTTGGTTCTCTTCGGAAAACTGTTATTCGCCGGAGCGGTGATGGGTGGCGTCTGTGTGCTGGCGGACCGATACCTCTTCACGGATCTGGGAGAGACGCGGATTTTGATCAAGGTCGTCTATCTCTGCCTCACCATGGGAGTGGCGTCGGCGGTTTACTTCTTGGCGGCGAAGCTGATGCGGGTTTCGGAGGCTCAGGATGCGGTGAGGATGATCAGCCGCAAGTTGCGGAAATAAATCCTGTGCCTCATTTCAGCTCACGGCGCATCTCCACGATGCCGTCGCGGATTTCGAAAATCGAGCTGCGGACGTGATCCAAGGCGGCTCGCTGATCGGGATCCGTCTCGAGAGCGGTTAGCTGCTGGCAGGCACCGACTGCTTCGTTCAGCCAGTTCAGGCAACGTTTCAAAACGGCCAACACGAATCCGGCTTCCGGCTGATAGCCACTTCTCTTGCCGTAGAGCACGCCAGCCAGCTTGCCGCTCACTTGCAGAAGATTGGTGATGAGCAGATAGGAAGGCGTGCCGGGTTCTGAGTCGCGCTGGATCAAGTCCATCGCCCGCATGGCAAGCTCCTGAGCTTGCGCTTGCAGCGGGTGGTCCTCCTCGGTGGCTGTGAACGAGTCTTCGTCGTCCTCCTCGTCTCGGTCTTCAAACACTTCCCCGTCGGAGTCGTCCTCGTCGAAGCCGGGAAAATCCTCTCCGGCTGAGAAAGATTCATCGTCCTCTTCGTCATCGCCGGCTTCGTCGCGGTCGGCAAGTGCGTCTAGCAGGCCATCCCAGCCCATAACGAAAGCTTCTTTCTGTTCGCTGTCCGAATCCTCCATGTATTTCTCGAGCACTTCCTGGTAGGCATCGGTTAGCCGGTCGGATTCCTTGAGACGCTCTTCCCAGGCGAACTCGTCGAGTTCTTCGGTGAGATCCGGTTCCGTGCCCTCGGGATCTCGGCGGCGGATCACCTGTGCCATGAAGTCGCGCATCGAGTTGAGGTTGGCGAGTTTCTGCGCCTCCTCGGCATCCTCGTCCATTTCCCACTCATGGGGGGAAATCGTCAGTTGGAAGGCGGATGTCTCGATCACCACCCGCCCGTTGATCTCGCTGAACCATTCCAGATAGAGTGTATTCCGCCACTCGTGCGGAATATCGCGGTTGTTCTGATAGAGTTCATGAAGCTCCTCCTCGCTCACGGTGGGAACCTTGTTCTTCCGCGAGGCGGTCATGTCGCCGATGATACCGGCCTGATCGATGTCGAGGGCCTCCGCATCTGAATTGGACCGGGGCGAGGGATTCTCAAACTGGAGCCGCGTGCCGGCAAGATCCCGCCAGCAGTCGCCGTCCAGCGAGAGGATGAGGGGTTCGTCGCGCCCGGCCAGCCAGATGCGCCCGGTCGTGTGTCCCTCGACGGTGTTGTCAATTTCGCCGTGGGCGACCGCCTCTTCGATCCTCCATGCCATGGCCGGGAGTTTCTCCCCCGTGTGGGCTGCCCGTCAAGCGAGTGTCTCGGGAGAATTCAGGTCGCTTGGAGGCTAGTAAAGTTGGCGCCCGGGGAGACTTGCATACTCTTGAAGTAAGACCTTGGCTTCATCTCGGCAAAGTTCCTGAGAGGGGATTTCCCGCTGGTCGGGTGGCAAGGTCATCTGCCGGAAAAACTCGGAATCATCGAAACCGATCGTCGCCGCATCCTCGATCCCGAAGCCGTAGTGGATTTTTTGGATACGTGCCCAGTGGATCGCTCCGAGGCACATCGGGCAGGGTTGCCCGGTGGTGTGGATTTCACAGCCGTCCAGTGAAAAGGTCGCCAACCTCGCGCATGCGTCACGAATCGCCGTGACTTCGCCGTGGGCGGTCGGGTCGTTGTTAGCAAGCACCTGGTTCCATCCCTCGCCGACGATGACACCGTCCTTCACCACCACCGCGCCGAATGGACCTCCCGCGCCCCGGTGCATACCTGCGCGGGCGAGTTCGATGGCCCGGAGCATGAAGATTTCCTCATTTCCCATAGCGCAAAACTGGCATTACCCGGGGTCTTCAGCGATCAAAAAATCGTCCCGCTTGTCAGCATTCGCATCGTCCGGTAGCGTCGCGCCGTGATTGCTCGCCAGAAGCAGAAATACCCGGTTTCCCCATCGCTGCGGCAGTATCTCTATCATTTTGATAGGCAGCGGGAAATCCCGAAAGTCTATGACGATCTGTGCCGGTTCACCGGGGCAGTGCCGTATGAAGATCCTTCGGGCAGGGAGACGCTGTGGCTCTCGGTGATGTATTCGCCGGAGATCCTGGCCGAGCTGAGGCCTAGGTTGACGAGTATCTATACCGAACTCAAAATCGGTCGGGACGCGGAGCAGCATGATCACCTCGTGGTGGATCGCATCGACTTCGGGGACTTCGGAAATTCCAAACCGTTTCGCATCCGCATTACCAATTTGTTTAACGACAATTCGGACTATTTCTATGTGAAACAAGCGGATGCTTCGCGCATCTACGGGCTTGAGCTGGAACATATCCTTTCACCCAGCCGGATGAACTACCTGGTGAATGGCAACACGCTCATTGAGGAGCACATCGCTGGCGTCCCGGGAGATGTATTTATCCGGGACTATCTCAATCAGCCCGGCCTCAACAAGGTGCGGATCGCCAAGGAGTTCACGAAATTCACCGAGCGTGGTTTCATCCGGCTGCTCGGCGACATGCGGAGCGTGAACTACGTGGTGGACATCACGCCGGACTTCGAGGAGGTCCAGTATCGGGTGCGCGCGATCGACTTCGACCAACAGTCCTATGAGGGAAATGGAAACATCTATCTGGCGTTCCGGTTCAACTCGAACCGCAAAGTCACCCGGCTCGCCTTCGATGTCCTCAACCGCAAAAGCATCGACCAATACGTGGCGGAAGAGCACGCGCAGATGGCCCGCCGGGCGAAAGTCGAGAGCAGCCGACTCCGCGCCCTGCTTGGCATCATGCGGCGGGAAAGCATCGCGCCCCACGAGCATGTCGTTACGCTGGCCCGCGAGCTGGACCGGATGCATGGCACCAGTGGATTCGGGGATTGCAAGTCCATGGGCGAGCTCACGGCCATGCACATTTCGCTGATGCTGGACGTCCATCCCAACTAGGCTGGCTGACATTCGCTGGACGCCCGCCGCAGGGTTGCCCAAGCTGCCGCCATGAAACGCCTTTTCCTGCTCGACGGCATGGCCCTGATCTATCGGGCGCACTTCGCCTTGATTCAGAACCCCATCCGCAACTCGAAAGGGGTGAACACCTCGGCACTCTACGGCTTCATCAACACGCTGCTCGCCATTCTCGAAAAGGAAAATCCCACGCATCTCGGAGTCGCCTTCGACACCTCCGCCCCCACGCCGCGGCACCTCCTTTTTCCCGCCTACAAGGCACAGCGCGACGAGATGCCGGAAGAACTCGCCGCCGCGATCCCGCATGTGAAAAACCTCTGCCGCGCGTTCCACATCCCGGTGTTAGAGTTGGATGGCTTCGAGGCGGACGACATCATCGGCACACTCGTGAAGCGCGCCGAGCAGGATGACTTCGAGTCGTTCATGGTCACGCCGGACAAGGATTTCGCGCAGCTCATTTCAGAGACCACGAGCATGTGGAAACCCGGCCGCAAGGGTTCCGACCATGAAGTCATCGACCTGCCGACCATGCTCGCTAACTGGGAGATCCAGCGACCGGAGCAGGTCATCGACATCCTCGGCCTGTGGGGCGATGCCGCCGACAACATTCCCGGCATTCCCGGCATCGGCGAGAAGACGGCGAAGAAGCTCATCGCTGAGTTTGGTTCCATCGAGAACCTCATTGCCAATGCTTCCAAGCTCAAGGGCAAGCAGAAGGAAAACGTCGAGATCCACGCCGACCAAGCGCTGCTCTCCAAGGGGCTAGCCACCATCATCATCGAAGTCCCAATCGAAGTCACCTGGGAGGATCTCGTCCTCTCCCAGCGCGACGACGAAGCTCTGAAGACACTCTTCACCGAGTTCGAGTTCCGCAGCCTCACGAAGCGTCTTTTCCCCACCACGGGGAGCGTGGAATTCATTCCGCGCGAACCGTCCGCCGAGCCCACGATCTTCGAAACCTTCAAAACCATCCGCGAGGTCGAGCACACCTATCACCTCGCCGACACCCCGGAACTCCAAGCGCGACTCTTCACCGAGTTCACCCAGCAGAAATCCTTCTGCTTCGACATCGAAACCACCGGCCTCGACCGTTTCACCTCGAAGCTGCTAGGAATCGCTTTCTCGTGGAAAGCTCACGAAGGCTGGTATCTCCCCGTTGTAGATTTGAAATCTCAAATTTCAGATTTGAAATCCCTCTTCTCCTCCCCGTCCGAAAAAATCGGCCATAACCTCAAGTTCGACCTCTCCATCCTGCTCCACCACGGCATCGAAGTCGCCGGGCCGTTCTTCGACACCCTGCTCGCGGACACCTTGGTCTCCCCGGACCGTCGGCACTCGATGGATTACCTGTCGGAAATTCTGCTAGGCTATACTCCAGTGAAACTCGCTGACATCTCGAAACCCACCGCCGAGCCAGCGCCGCCGGCATCTGACGATCTCTTCGCCCACGCCGAAAAAACCAAAGCCTCCAAAGACCTCGACATCGCCGCCATTCCACTCGCCGTCCTCGCCGAATACGCCGCCGAGGATGCCGACGTGACGTTCCAGCTCGCACAGAAGCTCCGGCCGCTGCTCGCCGAGTCCGGTCAGGAATCCATCTTCAAGCAAATCGAAGGCCCGCTGCTGCCGGTCCTTGTCGGCATGGAAATGGAAGGCATCGCCATCGATCCCGCCGCGCTCGGTGTCATCGGCGGCGAGTTGCAAATCCAGATCGACGAACTCGCAAAATCCATCCACGCGCATGCTGACCGCTCGTTCAATATCGCCTCGCCCAAGCAGCTCGGAGAAATCCTCTTCGATCAACTCGGCCTCGCCGACAAGGCGAAGAAAACCAAAACCGGCCAATATAAAACCGACGAGCAGACGCTCGCCACGCTTGAAGGCAAGCACCCGATCATCAGTGACATCCTCGCCTGGCGGGAAGCCACGAAACTCAAGTCCACCTATCTCGACGCGCTTCCGAACCACATCGTCACCGAGACCGGGCGCGTCCACACCCACTTCCACCAGCTCGTCGCCGCCACCGGACGCCTCGCCTCTTCGGACCCGAATTTGCAGAACATCCCGGTGAGATCCGAAGCGGGCCGCAAGATCCGCAAGGCCTTCGTTCCCCGCACAGGCTTCACGCTTCTTTCCTGTGACTACTCACAGATCGAGCTCCGCGTGATGGCGGCGCTGTCGCGGGATGCCACCATGATCGAGGCCTTCCAAAACGACGCGGACATCCACACCATCACCGCTGCCAAGGTCTTCGTCGTCGAGCCCGAGAATGTCACCTCGGACATGCGCCGGACGGCGAAGATGGTGAACTTCGGCATCATCTACGGCATCTCCGCCTTCGGCCTCAGCCAGCGCCTCGCCATCCCGCGCACCGAGGCTGCTAACATCATCGACGCCTATTTCCGCGAGTATCCGGCCATCCGCGAGTTCATGGACCGCACCGTGAACGAGGCCCGCGAAGCCGGCTATGTGGAAACCCTCAGCGGTCGCCGCCGCTATTTCCCCGATCTGAATTCCGGCAACCAGAACCTGCGTGGAAATGCCGAGCGCGCCGCCATCAACACCCCCATCCAAGGCACCGCTGCGGATATGATCAAACTCGCCATGATCCGGGTGGACGAGTTGCTCCGGGACAAATCCTATCAGACGAAAATGCTCCTCCAGGTCCACGACGAACTCGTCTTCGACCTCGCCCTCGACGAGCAGGCGCAAGTCGTTCCTGAAATTCTAACCGTGATGAAGACCGCGCTGCCGCTGCCTTGCGGCGTCCCCATCGAAGTCAGCTCTGGCACCGGCCCTAACTGGCTTGCGGCGCATTGAGCGAGATCCTTGCGATGTCACCCGATCACGCACGGCACCAGCGCCCCGTCGCTCATGCCGTGGATCTTCTTCTTGTCCGCCGGGACGATGGTCGCGAGGCAGCCGCCGAAGCTGGTTTTTCCCGCGCCGTTGGTGAAAAAGTAAGGGCACAGCCGGACCCGTCCCTGCATCATCTCGACGGATCCATCGTCCCGGAACACCGGGTGCTCGATCCGCCGGCCTTCGCGGAATTCCTGCAAAATCCACGGCTGTTCGCCCGACTGGTCCAGCGCCGTTTGCAGTCTTGCCGACCACTCCGCCGATGGCATGTCATGGCCGATGAAGACCCCGCGGGAACCCCAGGCGGTTTCATGGAAACCGCTGACCTTGAGGACGAGTTGGCGTTCCTTCTGGCTGAAAGCCGCCACTTCCTCCCAGGAATGCGCGTTCATTCTCGGCAGCGCCGCATGAGGTGGCAGCGGCGTAGGGTCCAGCACCCAGCCGAACGGCACCAACTCCCGTAACCGCTTCAGATGACTTCCCCGCAGCGTCTGCTCCCAGACTTTTTTCAATGCCGGGGACCACAGCAGCGCCAGCCAGAGCTTGTCCTCCAGATGTGGCTTGAATGGCGGCGTGATCTCGATTTCCCCGCTCACCTGCGCTTCCGCCATGCGTCTAACTGCCGGAATGGATTCCCAGTCGAACAACTCGAAAAACCGATAGAGCGCCTGCCCGTCCGGCTCGTATTCCTCCGCCGGAGCGACTTTCCAAGCCGCGCCGAGTTGCTGCGTGAGCCACTCCATTTCCGGGCGATAGTCTCCGGCCTCCTCGGAAACGAGCACGGTGCCACCCTCCGGCAGCAGCGAACGAAAACCGTCGATCATTCCGTCCGGTCCGCCTAACACGTCATACCCCGCCTTGGCGTAAACCTGGGAGAGCCATGCCGTCACCCCGATGCCGCCGGGCACGCTGTCGAGCTCGGTCATGGAAAATCCCTTGTCCGTTAGAATCAGATCCGGTCGGATCACTCGGGGAAACTGCTCTGCCGTCGCCGCCTCGCTCTGGAGGTTGGCCAGCCACTCCGGTTTCCCCTCATCGAGCAACTCGGCCAGCCATTCCGGCAGTTTTCCCGCCGCACTCCGTCGGTAGAGGGAGTCGCACGCCTGCTGGAAACGGGCCAGCGGATGCCCGAGGGCCATCATTCTGCGGGCCTCTGTTTGGCTCAGCTTCAACGGCTCCGGAGACCAACGCCAAGCCCCGCCGCCAAACAGGCCGCCTTCCGGCAATCCGTCGCGCAATTCAGAAAGACTCAATCCCATGCCGCGCCGAACTTCCGCTCCTGTGGCCCGCTTGCCAAGTGATTCTTCCGCCTTGCAAGCGATGGGCCGCTCGTGTTGCTTTCATTTGAGTGATGGTCCCGGAAATCCTCAGTTACGTCTGCCCCTATTGCGAATGTGAAGTCCGCGTGGGCGAACCATGCCCCGGCTGCACTAAAAAGGCGAAACGGACCATCTCGAAAAAGCGCTCGTGGGAGCAGGGCAAATCCGCTGATGGCCTTGACTTGCCAGACGAAGATTTTGACTACGACGATTACGTTGCCCGCGAGTTAGGGAAGCGCTGATTAAAGGCGCAAGTCCGCTCAAAGATTCTTCATTGAGATTTCGGAGGCTTCCGGGATCGCCGGAAGCCGGTTCCAAGATGGGCCTTCTTGGTCCGAACGGCCCCATCCGATGCTTTTGTTGAC
>JBOFET010000408.1:0-1032 GCA_051648225.1 Luteolibacter sp. | reverse complement strand
CATTGACGGATATACCGTTGCGTGTGTCTCACCTTCAAGGAATCCTCAAGTTCATCATCGAAACCGAATTCCCATGAAAGAAGAACTCTTCCAACAACTCGCCGCCAGCCTCAAGGAGGGCGGAGCCATTCTTCGCGGCAAGAAGAAGCCCGCCCGAGCCACCACCTTGCAATGGCCCGATGCCAAGGCGGTGCGCGAAAAACTCGGCCTCACCCAGTCGCAATTCGCCGCGCTCATCGGCATCAGCCCCCGCACCCTCCAGAACTGGGAACAAGGCCACCGCCGCCCCGAAGGAACCGCCCGCGCCCTGCTCCGCGTCGCCAAATCCCATCCGGAAGCCGTGCTCGCAGCACTGCACCGGTGAAGGGGTGAAGGGGTGAATGTTCGCCAGTCCCTCGACCTGACACAGGAACCGTTCGCCGATCACCGTTCACGTCCTAGCAGCCACTCAGCGACGGCTTCCACGTCCTTGAACTCCGGGACCCAGGCGAGCTCTTCGGGGAGATCGGTGGTGAATTCGCAGCGCAGCCGCACCGGGTGGGCTCCCGAATCGATCGCGGCATGCTGGTTGTAAATGCGGTCGTCGACGAGAATGGTTTCGTCCGGCTTGAGGTCATACTTCTCATAGCAGGCCCGGAGCTGGTCGATCTTGGCCGTGTCGTGCATGAACTCGCCGTGCCGCACGCATTCAATGGTCAGGAAGTCGCTCACCGGCGCAAGGATCTCGTCGAGGTAGGCGGTCTTCGCCTCCACATCGAAGGTCGCCGACATCGTGAACTGGCGGTAGCCATGATCATTCAGCCGCTTGAGAACCTCGATCACCTTCGGATAGAGTGGACGATTCAGGAAGAAGGCCTGGTCCGCACAAAAGTCCCGGTCCATCTCCGCCCCGAGCTCCGGGTGCGTCTTGAGCTCCAGCGCGCCATACTCCGGAACGATCGGCAGCACCTCGGGCAATTGCTCCCACTTCAGCCCGGCGTAGCGATCCCGGTAGTTCGGATGTCCCGTCAGGAAATGGAAGTAGGCGTAGTT
>JBOFET010000407.1:0-1125 GCA_051648225.1 Luteolibacter sp. | reverse complement strand
CCAGACGGCGAGGCGAATCCGAGAGCCGCCACGGAGGGAAGCATGGAGCCCCTCAGGAACGAGACATGATCGAGGAAATCCTTGATCCGGAAAACCTCTCGGCAGCGTGGAAACGCGTGAAGAGAAACAAAGGAGCTCCGGGGATCGACGGCATGACTGTCGAGGACTTCCCTGCTTTCAAGCAGGAGCACTGGCCGAGGATCGCCACTGCGATCAGAGAAGGAAACTACCGGCCCGCGCCCGTCCGACGGGCGTGGATTCCGAAACCCGACGGGACGATGCGTCCTTTAGGAATACCGACGGTGCTGGATCGCCTGATCCAGCAGGCCATCGCACAAGTGCTGGGGCCGCTTTTCGAAGCGGACTTCAGCGAACACAGCCATGGATACCGTCCCGGCCGCTCAGCCCTACAGGCGGTGGTCGCGATGGAGGAGGGCTGGAAGGAAGGACGCCGCCACGCCGTGGAATGCGACCTGAAATCGTTCTTCGACACGGTCAACCACGACCGCCTGATGATCGCGCTCAAAGAGAAAGTCCGGTGCCCTCGGGTGCTGGGCCTGATCCGGCGCTACCTGATGGCAGGAGTGGAGCTGCCCGACGGGACCCGCGAGGCCACGCCTCAAGGAGTGCCGCAGGGTGGTCCGCTGTCGCCCCTGTTAGCCAACATCGCGCTCGATCCGCTCGACAAGGAATTGGAATCCCGCGGACACAAGTTCGCGAGATATGCCGACGACTTCATCGTGCTGGTGAAAAGTGCGAACGCGGCGAAGCGGGTGCTGGCAGGGTTGATCCGTTACACCGAAGGAAGATTGCGACTGATCGTCAACCGCGCCAAAAGCCGCGCCGCGCCATTGAAACAATGTGCCTTTCTGGGATACCAGATCGGGCACAAAGGGAAACTGGTGTGGACGGAAAAGGTGCAACACCGCTTCAAGGAGCAGGTTCGTGAAATCACCAGTCGCAACCGAGGGCATAACGTGAAGACCGTCATCGACGAGCTCGACAGTTATATCCGCGGTTGGCTCGGATACTTCAAGCTCAGTTCCACCTACACGGAGGTTCTGGGTTTGTCGCAATGGGTCAGGCGGCGGGTGAGGTTGTATTACTGGAAGCAATGGAAGCAGC
>JBOFET010000406.1:0-4705 GCA_051648225.1 Luteolibacter sp. | reverse complement strand
TGAAGGCTTGTGATGGGCGGATTCGGCAGTTAGCTTCTGGCAATGTTTTTCCCGGATTTCGAGTTCAACACGTGGCTGGGGCTGGCGGCGCTGGTGGCATTTTACGGAGTGGGAATCCTCCATGTGCTTCACGCACTGATGAATGTGAGGACGTCCCAAGGCACCATCGCTTGGGTGATTTCCCTTTTGACGATCCCGTTTCTGGCGATCCCGATGTATTGGCTGCTAGGGCGGACCCGCTTTTCCCGGAACATTGGTGGGCGGCGCGAGAAGGATGATCGCCTGCGGGTGCTGGCGGCGGCGATGCACCAGCGGTTGCGGCACTGCGAGGTGGACATCCCGGACGACGGCTTCGAGCGCGCCGCACAACTGCTGGGTGGCTTGCCCTTCACTCGGGGGAATGATCTTGAGCTGCTCATCGATGGAGAGGTCGCGTTCGAGCGGATTTTTGAAGCCATCGATGGGGCGGAGAACTACCTTTGCGTGAATTTTTTCATCGTGAAGAACGACCGGCTTGGCACCCGTTTCCAGGAGGCGCTGATCGCGCGGGCGAGGGCCGGGGTGAAGGTTTACTTTTTGTTCGACGAGATCGGCTCGCACAAGCTCCCGCGGCGCTACCTGAAGGCGATGGCGGCGACGGGTGTCGAGTGCAAGTCATTCGGCATCAATCGCCACTGGTGGTCACGCTTGCAGTTGAATTTCAGAAACCACCGGAAGATCGTGATCAGCGACGGCAAGACGGCATTCATCGGCGGGCTCAATGTGGGTGACGAATACCTCGGCCGCGACCAGCGCTTCGGCGGCTGGCGGGATACGCATCTGAAACTGCGCGGGCCGGTGGTGCAGGCGGTGCAGTTGGTGTTTCTCGAGGATTGGTTTTGGGCCTCCAATCAAGTGCCGGAACTCCACTGGGATGCGGCGCAGGAGCCGGCGGACCAGATCGCCGCGATCATTCCCACCGGGCCGGCCGATCCGGCTGATTCCTGGCAACTGGTTGTGGCGGAGGCGGCCAATACCTCGCGGACCAGGCTGTGGATCACCTCCCCGTATTTCGTGCCGGATGAGGGGGTGCTCACTGCCTTGCAGGCCGCTGCGATCCGCGGGGTGGATGTGCGGATTTTGATCCCGGAGCGCGCGGATCATCTTTTGGTCTGGCTTTCCGCCTTCACCTATTTCGAGCAGGTGATTCCCTTCGGAGTGAAAATTTTCCGTTATCAGAGGGGATTTTTGCACCAGAAGGTGATGTTGACGGACAGCCGCTTGGCCGCAGTCGGCACGGCGAATTTGGACAACCGCTCGTTCCGCCTGAATTTCGAAATCACCGGATTTGCCACGGATCGGAAATTCGTCCTGGAGGTGGAGGAGATGTTGGTGGCGGATTTCGCCCATTCCAAGCCGGTCACGGTGGAGGAATTCACCGGCAAATCGTTTCCATTCCGCGCCGCCTGCCGCGTCGCGAGGCTGCTCGCACCGCTGCAATAAAAAAGCCCGGTTAGCGCTTGGCCACACTGGCGATGTCGGGGCGCTGGCGGATGATGTTCGCCAGCATTTTGCGGCAATGGTCGAAGCTGGTGCGCTGACTGAGAAGCTCGGCGCTGCGGGTGAATGAGCCCCACTGCACCACGGTCAGCTCCACGGTGCGGCGGCCCCACAGGTTCATGATGTCCTTGGTGGGTTTGTAAAGATCGACAGTGCCGGTACCCAGGAGTGCGGAGCCGTAGTCATCGACGACATATAGATAGGGCAATCCTTTGATCCGAAAAGTGGTGCCCACCGGGTAGAACGACCAGTCAGCAGCGGCGCTGCGAACCCGGTCATTGTAGCGGAGAGCGGTGCCGGTGGCGTTTTTGCTGCCGTAAATCAAGTGGTCGGACTCGGTGCAAGTGTAAGCGGTGGTACGGACGATCCGGCTGCGGTCACTGAAGGAGTAAACCGGCATGGAGTGCTTGTCCCTGGGTTTCCCAGAAGCTGCGGCAATCGCGGTGGACGAAGCCGGCGGGAGCGCAAAGCTCTCATTTTTCGCCACATAGCCGGAGCTGGAGCGGATCGCTGACTTTGAAATGACCGGCGGGCCTGAGCTGCCGCAACTGGTCAAAATTGCTGCGGTGGCCGCAAGCGTGATGAGGGAAAGGGATCGGAAAATCATGCAGAGATAGATTTGAAATAAGGAAGTTCGCGTGGAACAAACCGCAGAGTCCATAGTTTCCATTTCACCCCACGGCAAACTGAAAAAGCCCGATTCGGCAAGTTTACTTTGTAAAACAGCTTATCATCAATGACTTAACCCGTTCAGTGCGGAACAAAACTTACCCTGAATCCACGGTTTCTGCGAAAATCCGGCGTTCTCATCGTGTCGCGGCAGGTAGCCAGACGCGCGCACCGGCACTCCGTTCCGAGGCTGCGCGGAAGAACCCGTCCAGCCCGCGGCGGCCATGCAAGTCGGCCACGGCATCCACCGTCCGACCCCAGCGCCAGCGGAATCCGGCGTCGCGCAGCCGCAGGGGATCCGCCCAGCGGCTTTTGAGGACCAGCTCGGTTTCCGTGCCCATGAAGCGGGCCCCGATTTCCAACATCCAGCATGTCGCAGGCAAGCCGAGTGGCATGCCGACGGCCTCGCGGAAGGTCCGCATCCACTCGCGGTTCGTCGGGAATTCCGGCGCGGTGACATTGAGAGTGCCCTCCATAAAGGGATCATGAATCACGAAATCGACTGCGCGCAAAAAGTCCTCCATGTGGATCCAGCTGATCCGCTGCTTGCCGCTACCCATCGGTCCGCCAAGTCCACGCGTGGTGAGCTTGCGCAGCACATCGTAAACGGTGGCATCCTCGTTTGCCAGGACCATGCCGATCCGCAGTGCCACCTTGCGGGTCTCCGCGGGAACCTCCGCTCCGAAAAACGCGTCCTCCCAGGCCTGCGCCACTTCGCAGGAAAAGCCCTCGCCCGGCTCACCGAGCCAGTCATTTTGCGGCTTGTCCTCCGCATGCCGGTACCACGTCGCGGTGCTGGCGTTGAGCCAAGTCTTGGGCGGGGTTTTGCAGCCTTGGATCGCCTTGCCAATCGCGCGGGTGGCATCCACCCGGGAATCGACGATTTCCCGGCGGTTTTTCTCCGTGTAGCGGCAGTTCACACTGCGACCGGCGAGATTGATTACGGCTTCAGCCCCTTCTAACGCGAGCGCCCACGGGCCTTGGTTTTTCCCATCCCAGTCGAGAAACATTCCATCTCCGCTCCAACCCTTGCGGTTGCGGCCGACAGCGACCACCTCCCACCCGTGGCGCGCGCAGTGGCGCGTGAGATAACGTCCGAGGAAGCCGTTGGCTCCGAAAATCACGATCACTGGATTCATAATATTATTTTTGTTGATCCCGATCTTTCAGAAAATTCTGAAAGATAAGGTGAAATTTTTTTAGCTGAGCAGTTTGGTGGCCAGTTGAATGGCGAGGCCATGTTTCATGGCGGAGATCCGGTCTGACATTTTTGATGCGAAGCCGACGAAGTCTTCGAGCGCCCGCATTTGATCGTGAAAGGCTTTTCCTTCCGGAGTCTCGATGCCTTCGCTTTCCTCGGCGCACTTGTGAAGAATCGCCAATGCTGGTTCGATTTCCCTGCGCTTCCGCTCGCGGGCGACGATGGTGAAAATGCTCCAAACGTCCTTTTCCGCCTCGAAAAACTCGCGTCGCTCGCCTTTTTTCACAACGACACGGATCAATCCCCAGGCGACCAACTCCTTGAGATTTGTGTGGGCGTTTCCGCGGCTGATTTCCAAGTCTTCCATGACCTCGTCTGTCGTCATCGCCTGCGGTGCCGTCATCAATAGTGCATGGATCTGTGCCATCGTCCGATTGATGCCCCACTGGGTCCCGAGCGCACCCCACTGGGCGACAAATTCATCTCTCGCTTGTTTGAGTTTTTCTGCGTCCGCGTTCACGGTTTTCAATAAATACTGAAAACTCGAAAACCACAAGCGAAATCGAGTCGAACCCGATCTGGCTCGGATGTTGCTTAAGCGATGTGACGATTGTGCCACATCTTCCGGGATGAAATCGCCCGTTTTCAAGCCAATTTCTCACCGATCCGTTTCCCCCGCCGCTCCCCATCTAACCAAATAACTAAACATTCCAAATCAAATGAGACTTCTCCCTCAAATCCTAATCCACCGCGTGCCAACGCGGTTTATGGTCTCCGCAAGTGAGGCTCCACCTTTATTGATCCCCCCATCTTCGCCCCACAGCTCGGGGTTCGCGAGCAGAGCAAGTGCGGCAATCCTTGGGTTCGTCGCCATCACAGGCGCTTCGCAGGCTCAAGTCACCAGCACTATCTGGAACATGACCGCAGCAACCCCTTCATCGAGCGGAACGAATGTCTCAGGTAACTCGATCACATCGGGAAACAACAATGGAACCACTACGCTTCTCACTACCACATCTGTGGCAAATTTTGCAGGCGCAAGTGGCGGAAACAATGCAGGAGCGGCTGCAAGGACAGGTGCACTCGACACAACTCCCTCGACAGGAAGCGCCTTTTTTGAAGTCACGCTTACACCCCAGAACGGAGCGACCCTTACATTAAGCGAGATTAGCTTTGGTGCGCGCAGCACCAGCACTGGCCCGCAGGCTTACACGATTCGTACGAGCAGTGACTCTTTTGCCGCTGATTTCGCAACGGGGACATTTGCCAACAACAGCACCTGGGTTCTCAAATCAA
>JBOFET010000405.1:0-3732 GCA_051648225.1 Luteolibacter sp. | reverse complement strand
TGTAGCTTTGGTTGTTCAGCAAGGTGGCTGGCACAAACCACACCAGATCATCCAAGTCCGGCGCCTTCCATGAGGCCAACGAACGCACCTCGTAGTCCTGCCGCGCCACAAACCGCTCGGCAGCAAGCCACGGATTCACCCGCGCCTTGCCCTTGTAGCCGATTTCGCGCTCCACCTCCGTGTAGTCGCATGCCGTCACTAACACCGAAACGAACAACAGCCAGAAAACCCTCACGCTCCCCTCCTCTCTCCGAAGGGCCACTGCCCGCACAGCAACTCCACCTCCCCGTCCTGCGGACTGATCCCGGCGTAAGCGAGCCGGACCCAAGCCCCGGTGATGCCGCGAAAATACTCGGGATGCACTGTCGCACCGGCCTGCATCACCCGCCGCAGGCAGTCGCCCTCGGTATCGGACTCGTGGATTTCCACCCGCCCGATTTCCATCACCCGGGAAATCGACCCGCGATAGAGCAGGCCCAGCGCCTCCTGTTGGCGGCCGGCCTGCCATAGCGCCCAAGCCGCTCCCGGCACATCGGCTGGCAGCGTATCCGGTGAGACTTCCATGCCCATCACCACCCGCGCGGCCCGGACCGGCTTGTCTCCGGTCCCGCCACCTCCGCCTTGGAGCATGAAAACGTGCCGATTCTTCCAAATCAGCCAGCCAACGAAGCCCACGATCAACACCACCGCACAAACCGCAAAAACCTGGCCAAGCAGTTTCAACAGCTCAAGCGGCAGCAGCGTTGGCGTCGTTTTCTTCTCCTTCGGAACCTGGTCGGTCACGGTGTGCACCTTGAAGGCCTCGTCCGCTTTCACCTCTTCGATGAGCTGCCCGGGATCCAGCGATTCCTCGCTCCACCCGGTCGGGGTGAGCAGGAAAAAACAAAGCACCACCACCGCCACTTTTCCCAAGCGCAACGCGAGGCGCTTGAAGGCGAGCTCGACATCCCACCCTTCGATCCACGTCCGGTTGTTCAGATAGACGCCGAATCCGGCACCGATGACGAATACGTCCGTTAGGGAAATTCCCAGCATCACGCACGCCACCACCGTGCGGGTGATGAGCAGCGGGATTTCAAACGGAAACTCCGAGTCCCAGGATTCGATCGCCTGCTGCCACGCCGCGTCCTGTCCGTCCGGGATGAACATCATGACCAGCGCGAGAATCCCCAGCCCGATCCATGCCGCCGCCATGTCCGAGATGAAGTAGAGCCACATCACCACCCCTTCCCCACGCCGGACGACCTGCCCGCAGCGCTGGCGGTAAGCCTTTCCCCGCAGACCTTCCAGATCCTCCACCGCCAGAGTCACTGGCAGCCAGGGTGAAAACCTGGCCCACAGAAACCGGTAGAAAAACCGCCGCGTCCATGCCCGCGGGATTTCCCGCCAGATCGCGCGCCAGGATGGCTCCTCACCAAACAAGTGCCGACTCAGGCCAAACAAAACCATCCGCGAACCTGCTGGCTTCAACCACCAAAAAAGAACCAGCAGCACCAGCGGATAGTCCCACAGCAAGACCCCGGCGATGACCGCCGGAATGCCAAGTGCCAACCACCAGACCGTGATGCTGCGCCAGAAATCCCGCCGCACCAGAGCGAACCCCAAATCCACCGCCTCCCAATCCGTCCGCGGCCGGATCTCCGCCGTCACTGCATCAAGCCGCATGGCCTGACCTCCTTCCCGCCAGGGTGAAATAAGCGATGTGCAAAATCCAGGCGACCACTCCCACCCCGTATTTCCACTCGGAAGGCACGCCCTGCGCCGACCAGAACCCCTCGACCACCGCCGCCAGCGTGGTGAGCAGCGCCGCTCCATAGATCAAGGGCAACGCCTCCTTCGCCGCCTCCACCAGCGCCCGCACCCGCGGCAGCCGCCCGGGACGCAGCAGCGCCAGCCCGAGCCGCATGCCCGCCATCCCGGCGACGATCATCCCGAGCAGCTCGAACGACGAATGCCCGGCCACAAACGACCAGAACGACTCCGGATTGCACGCGTGGTTCACATAGCCCGCCGCAGCTCCGAGCTGGATGCCGTTGAATAACAGAAAAAACAAGGTTCCCAAGCCCCCGGCTATCCCGCCTGCAAAGATCCGGAAGTCGATCGCCACGTTGTTATAAATGTAGAAACAGAACATCATGAAATTCGACCCATACTCGGACCTGAGGTGGCTGAGTTGTTCCTCACGGCCACCATACATTTGCTCCATGGACGCCATCCCGTCCGCCCCGAGGGTCGCCTGGATCCAGCGGATGTCGTGGTCCGCAGAAAGCATCATTGCGAAAAACGGCAGCCAGAACACCGCGCTGCACAGCCAGAACAAACGCCACTCACGCCGCACCGCCTGGGGAAACTGCGCCGTGACGAACCACATCACATTTTCCCAACTCCCCCGCCGGGTCCGATAGATGAGCTCGTAGCCGCGGATGACCAACCCGTTCAACCGCTCAGTGATTCCCGCGCCATACATCCGGGACTCCGCCAGCGATAAATCCAGACACAGCTCCCGGAACAAGCGCGGCAGCCGATCCGCCTCGCACCCCGCTTTGCCCTTTTCCATCAGCGCCACCAGTGACTCATACTCCGCCCAGCGCTCCGTGTTTTTGTGCTCGAAGTCACCCGCCGTCACCGATCCCCCCTTTTCTGCTGCACCCAGTGCGCCATCGCCATCAACCGGTTCACGCCGGTCAAGCCCGTCGCACCGCTCAGGACCGACGCTTGATCCGCGATTTCCGCCCGGCGCCCGTCCGACCACAACCCGGCCCGCTCAAGGAACAAAGCCAGCGCCCGCGTTTCATTGACCGTCAGGCCCACCGGCAGCGGCACCGCCACCATCGGCGGCGGCGAGGCGATCACCGGCAGCGCCGGGATCCGGTCGTAAATTACCACCGTGCCCGCCGCCAGATCGCCGAGACGCTGGAAACGCTTCGTCGCGAGGCAACTCGTCAGCCCGAAACCATAGGTGAAGGCCGGCATGCCATCAATGAAGCGCAGGAAATTCCTCACAATCGCCTGGCCCAGCGTGATGGGCGAGCCGTTAGTCTGCACCACGCGCAGCCCCATCGCCCTTTTTCCCGGCGTCGCGCCGCGTTTCCCCACCTCGAAAACCACCGGATAGAGCCAATCCAGCAAGAACCAGACTAACAACATCACTCCGCTCACGACGCGCCCGCCGATGGCGATGCCTGCGAAGCTGGCAAGTAAACCGCCGACCACCAGCACTCCCAGACGAATCATCAGGTCCAGCGCATAAGCACCCATGCGCAGCACCGGCCCCGCCATCCGCAGCCGGATTTCAATGCCCTCCGCAAGCTCCACCACTTGCAAGGTGTCCAGTTTCTCGGGTTCCGCCATGAGCCAGTTATGGTCGCAAGGCTAGCGTCCAGAAACCCGAGGTAAAGCCTCCTCCCCTCCCACGCCTCAATTTTCCACCCTCCACTTGACCCTATGCCCAAACCCTCCGATCCGGGGGCTCGGAGGGCCACCTATCACCGCTCAGGGATTGGGCAAATTCCAGACCCGCGGAAGCACATCCACGTCGGTGCGGTCTTTGGAAGCCCAGCAATTTTCCATCGAGTGCAGCTCGATGAAACTGATCCATTCTTCATCATAATTACCGACACGCGGCATGAATTCCGAGAACGTGTCATCGGATGCGCCGGTGGAAGTTTTCTTACCGGATTTGGCACCGGCCGCCGCTGGCTGCGGATCGCACAGCATGATCGCATAGGGGTT
>JBOFET010000404.1:0-8912 GCA_051648225.1 Luteolibacter sp. | reverse complement strand
TGATGCGGCCGAAGACCTTGCCAGCGGCGGCTTCAACCGCCGGGATGGTCGCCACCACATTGAGTTTGCCCGGAGGGCCTGCGGTGACGACGAAGTCAACCACCCCAGCGGTGGAGGTGCCGATCACGCCGGGAATGGGCGTTCCCAACCAGTCGTCAAGCTGGCCGAGGTCATTGCTGTATTGCACTTCGAAGACCGCCGAGCCGCGACTGGCTGCGTCGAGGCAGACGAAGGTCATCACGAGCGCACCGGTATTCTGGGCGGAGGTGGGAAGCAGGCTATTGGCATTGGTGCTGGGAAGAGCCGCGCCAAGGAACCAGGCCAGGCCGTTGTCCACGCCGTCGTTGTTGGCGTCGTCATTGAAGTTCACACCGGAACCTGCCCATGCGACGTAAGGATCGCCGGATGAAACGAGCCGCAGTTCGTTGCCAACGACAGATAGCGTGTATCCGGCAGGGGCCGGTGCTGCGAGCGTCGGCGTTCCAATGATGGAGTTGGCGGTGAGCAGCGTGTAACTGGGCAGTGTCGGCGTGCCGGTGACCAGCACGGTGCGACCCGTGAAAGTGACTGTGGTGCTCGCTGCAGTGACCGAAGATCCGATGTCCAAGCCTAATTTTCCATCACCTGTGGACGTAATCGCAGAGGTCGCCTGAGTGGCCCCTGTGAGGAAGAGCGTTCCATCGTTGATCGTGGTAGTACCGGTGTAAGTATTGGAACCCGAGAATGTCTGTGTCCCGGTGCCGTTTTTGATGAGATTCAGAGTTTTGGCCAACGCATTGGGACCATAAGCCGCAGACGCATTGGAGATCGTGCCAGAGAAGATCCCGCTGCCGTTGTCCACACCGAATGTGAACGAGCTGGTTCCATTCCAACCTTTGTTGATCGTTCCTGATCCACTGATGCCATCGACGATCGTGTTCGAATCCCAAATGTCGAAAAATGCGCCCGTGGCCACGGTGAGATCGGCTTTGTTATTGAGCCAACCGCTAACCGCTGGCATCCCGCTGGAGTTGCCGAAATCACTGCGAAGCACGCCAGCCTGCACATCGATCAATGCTCCCGAGTCCAAGGCAATGTTTTGTCTTGCCACACCCGCACCCAACAAGATGCGACCCATTCCGGTTTTCACGAGGTTTCCACCGCCGGAAATCGTGCCACCCGATAGAATACGATTGGCATTCGTGTCGCCAGTCGTGTTGAACTCGAGAAAAGCCCCGCCGACCACGGAATAATTTGCGCTTCCCGTTAGAATGTTTGGGAGGACGAGCCTTCCTTCGTTCACCGCTGACCCGCCGGTGTAGGCCTTGTTCCCGTTGGCGAGAGTTAGAGTGCCAGCTCCCTCCTTCGCCAGCCCAGAGGTGCCTGCGATGCCGCCGTTGATCGTGGAAGACGTGCCATTTGCAACTGTGACACTCGGGACTGTGCCAGCCAGGGTCAAAGAAAAGTTGCTTGTATTCAAAGTATGGTTGGCACCTTGGAACACGAGATTCCCAATCGTTTCGTTGCGGTCGAGTGTTACAGTGATAGGGGCCGCAGCACCGATGGTGGCCGTGTTGCCAGGTCCATTGGCGATCACCCCGCCGGTCCAGCGTGAAGACGCATTCCAGAACCCGCCAGTGGGAGATGACCAAGTGCCGGATGAGAGCGGAATAACTCCGTTAAGAACATTCAACTGGCCGGTTCCGGTAAAGAAGGAACCATAAGTCACATGAGTGGAATCGTAAATCCCGGCTGCAAGTGGCCCTGAGCCACCGAGATCGAGAGTGCTCACGGTCGCCTGGCCGCTGAAGTTGAGGCCGAAACTGGTCCCGGTGGCGGCGACGAGGTTAGCAAGCGCAGAAATTTCACTACCGAAAACGAGTGAACCACCTGTGACGCTCGTCGTGCCTTGGACTAACAACGCGCCAGATGCGCTAGAAATTGTAAGTGCGCCTGTTCCTGACTTGATGAGATTGCCCGTACCCAAGAACTGGGAAGTCATCGAATGCGCGACCGCAGATGATAAGTCAATCGCTCCTCCATTGATGATGTACTGCCTCGGTATCTGGGTGGTTAGATTTCCATCAAACGTCTGGGTGCCGGCCCCTTCCTTGTAGAGCCGCAACACGGTAGTACCGATTGCTTGGGCGATGTTCCCCGAAAATGTGCCACTGCCACCATCCACGCCGACTCGGAGCTCTTTATCCTTACCGCCAGCAAAGCCGAGTAGGATGGACCCTGTGCCGTTGAGGGCATCCACGCGGACCGGATTGCCGTCCCACATGTCGAGTGAGCCGGTACTATTGATGGTCAGGTCGGCGAAGTTATTGGTCCATACTCCCCTTGCGAAGCCGCCGTTTAGAAGCCTCACTCCGGAGTCGATGCTGATAAGGCCTCCGCTCGTCATTGCGAATTCGGTAACCGGCGTATTAGAGGCACTGCCGAGCGAAATGGTTCCATCCACGCCATCGGTGGATATTTGCAAGATGCCATTGCCGAGATATCGATTCTGGGGATTGTCAATATTGAGCACCGTGGTGCCGCCCGTCGTATTCACGTCGGCAGCATGGCCGGAAGTGAGGAGACTGAAGGTGACTGAGCAAAGGCCGATCAGATTTGAGGAACGGCGATTGAGGCCATTGTGTTTTTGAACTCTAGGTTTCATGGGATTGACTTGTTTGGAGGTTGGTTTGGTCTTTAGGGATGCTTGGATTCGTTAGGGAGAGAGAAGTGGTGTCCGACTGGACGGGTGGGAAAAGAGGTGGGAGCGAGGGTCATTTCGTGAGTGCGGCGATTTCGGCATCACTGAGGGCGCGATCCCACAGCGCGAATTCATCAACCGCACCGTTGAGGTGGCAGGTGTGGATGGTGCTCGTATTGTTAGCCTTGTTCCAGTTGCCGAGTTCGGCGTTTCCGATTTTCATTGATACACTGCTTGCGAGGGGAAGGTGGACGAGCACGGTGCCGTTGACGTAGTGGCGGACTTCATTCGCCGCAGGATCGACCACTACGGCAAGATGCACCCAGCTGCCTAAGCGCTCGGAAGTGAAATAGACGGGCGTGTCGTATTCGTAAGCTTTTCCCCAGCCACGTGGGATCCCCACGGCGAGGCGGACTTTGCCATTGGCTAGGATCTGCCAATGCATTTTATGCTGTCCCCAGCCATCTGACACCAGCAGGGAGTTGAACTGTGGATTGAGGGTGTTGACGCGAACCGATACCGCCATGGTGAGGGTCTCGGTCTCGAAAGGAACACTCAGCCGCACCCGGTCGCTTGCGTTGCGGAAATCGATTGCGCCCTTGCCGGGCCAACGTCCCTCGGTCCAGGCGGTGCCGACGATGCTGCCGTCCTCGCCATGTGGAGCGTGATTGTGCAACGAGCGGGCAGCTTTACCGTCCTGGAAATCAAAATAGTGCTTTAAACTTGGATCGGACTTCCATTTGCCACTTTGCGTTTGCCAACGCTCAAATCGCGAGCGGTCCGAGATGAGGGCACGAGTGTCGATTTCGCTCAGCGAGACAAAGCCCGAGGGATTTGCGGCGAGGAGTTGTGAATTCGCGGCGAAGGACATCGCCTGGCCTTCCTTGATCAACTTGATCGACTCGCCGGGCTTGTGCAGGGCGACCTCGCCTTTGAAAACATGAACCTCGGAGCGAATTGCGTTCACATCGAGGCCAAACTCGGTGCCGAGATCGACGATGCTGCCCTTCGGGGTATTGATACGAAAGCCGATGGCTTGCGGCGGCACGGTGGCGGTAAGTTTGCCAAGTGTGCAGGTCGCTTCGCTGCCTGAGATGAGTTGGAATTCCGCAGGGCCTTCGAGTATGACGCTGGCACCTTGGTAGAACTCGATTTTTGCGAACCCGGATCTCAATTTGAGCAATCCGGGCGAAAGAGGGGTGCCGGGCGTGATGGCGGCGGACTCCCAATCGAGGTTCAGGCCTCGGGCAAGCAAGGCGACTGAAGCGGTGGTGGGTTCTCGATCTGGATTCTGCCGAGACACCAAGATCCACGTCGCGAGCAGGGCCATACAGGCCGCCAATGCTGCCGCAGTGGCGAAGGTGACACGTCGCTTCGGCGGGAATACGGACCGAATGATAGGACTCGCGGCCAGCGGTTTCGCGGCGTGGAGCATCGCGTCTATTTCCAAATGCTGCAGCAGTTTTTCGCCAAGGTCGGGCTGTGCTTCAAGCAACTCATGAAGTTGCTCCGCCTGAGTTTCCGTGAGCGTGCCTTCCAAATAGCGCTGGATCAAGGTGTCTGGATCAAGCATGGGCCTGCCCTTTCCGGTTCATGGATTGCTGGATGCACTCGCGCAGTTTTTCCCGCACGCGAGAGAGGGCGCGGCAGACTGTGGTTGCCTTCATGTCCACTTGTTTGGCGACTTCCGCAGTGCCGATTTTATCATAATAATAGAGTCCCACGAGTTCGCGGCTTTTTGCGGGCAGCTTTTGCAGACAGGAGCGTAGAATGCCCATTTCCTCCTCATAGCGGGGCGGTGATTCACGCTCCTCAGCGAGCAGACGAATGTGGTCCGCGAGCTTTTGCACCGTTTCCGGTTGCTGTCGTGTGCGCTCCCTCCACAGCCGCAGAGCGATGTGGCGCGTCATGGTGGCGAGAAGCGGGCGGGCATCGGTGCTGAAATCCCACTTGGATTCCTTGGCCATGAACTCGAGGAAAACCTGCTGGGCGATGTCCTCCATCAGGCCTGGCCAAGGCGCGTATTTTAACGCCACTCCCTTCACAAAATCGTGATGGGAGAGGAAAACCTGAGCAGCGTTCGTGTCCACACGATCCATGGGTTACCCATATCCCGAGTGAGAAACAAAAACCGGACAGAAATTTTTACAAAAGGTGGTTTTTAAATTCCGTGAACCCACCTCTCCGGGTTGGATACAGGCATGCACCCGAAGATGATTGCAGTTCTACCCCGCGTTGCCGGATTCGCGCTTTTGATCCTCAGCACGCCTTGGCGACTCGCCGCCGCGCCCGAGAAAATTTCAAAGCCGAACATCATCCTCATTCTAGCGGATGACTTGGGCTACGGGGACTTGAGTTTGACCGGCCAAAAAAAGTTTCAGACCCCGCATCTTGATTCTCTTGCGAAAAACGGCATCCAGTTCACCCAAATGTATTCCGGCGCCTCCGTTTGTGCGCCTGCCCGTTCCTCGTTGATGACCGGCCAGACGACCGGGCACACCCCCATCCGCGGCAACTTCGAACTCTTCCCAGAAGGCCAGCGCCCGCTCCCGGCGGCCACCGAAACACTGCCGGAACTCTTGAAAAAACAAGGCTATGCCACCGGTGCATTCGGCAAATGGGGACTCGGATACCCAGGCTCGGAGGGCGATCCTCTGAAGCAGGGATTTGACAAATTCTTCGGCTGGAATTGCCAACGCATCGGCCACCACTACTACCCCCATCACTTGTGGGACAATGAGACGAAAGTGATTCTCGAGGAAAACGCCGGGAAAAAGGCTGGACTCTATGCGCCGGAGTGGGTGCATGAGAAAACCCTCGAATTCATCACAGCGCACAAAGATCAGCCGTTTTTCTGTTACGTCCCCAGCATCATCCCGCACGCAGACCTTGCCGCGCCCGAAGAGTATGTGGCGAAATTTCGCGGGAAATTCGGCGAAGAGACTCCCTACGTGGGATATGATGACGGCCCGGATTTCCGCAAAGGTCCTTACGAATCCGCGCCGGAACCCAAGGCGACCTTCGCCGCGATGGTGACCTATCTGGACGACCAGGTGGGTGAGATCATCGCCAAGGTCAATGAGCTGGGCATCGCCGACCGCACGCTGATCATTTTCACCTCCGACAACGGACCTCACCAGGAAGGTGGCCACGATCCAGCCTACTTCGACAGTGCCGGGCCACTGCGGGGATTCAAGCGGCAGCTCTATGAAGGAGGGATTCGCATTCCCTTCCTCGCGCAGTGGCCGGGTGCGATCCAAGCAGGCAGCACGTCCGATTTACCCGCCGCATTCTGGGACCTCTCGCCGACCTTCGCGCAGCTAGCAGGTGGCGAGGCTCCTGCGAATGTCGATGGCGTGTCCATTGTGCCGACTCTGCTAGGCCAGCCGGGGCAAAAAATCGCCGACTACTTTTACTGGGAATTCCACGAAGAAGGCGGTCGCCAAGCCGTGCGCAAGGGCGACTGGAAAGCCATCCGCGAAGGCGTGGCTGCAAATCGCGACGCACCCATCATGCTCTTCAACCTCGCCACCGACCCCGGCGAGACCACGGACGTCGCTGCCGCGCATCCTGAAATCGTCGCCGAAATGGCGGCCATCATGAAGGACGCCCGCACGGAGTCGGAGGTCTTCAAGTTCACGCACTCCGGCTACTTGCAGGGCAAAAAATGACGCTGGGACTCAGGCCAAACCGATGCGCTTCAAGCGTGCGTCACAGGGCGAGGAAAAAATAGTGGTAGGCCTGCCGCGAATGCCTTGGAATCACCCTTGAAATGAAAATCCCCTACGTCATCGGGCTGGTTGTTGCCGCCGCATTAGTCACTTTCGCCATCCAGGAATCCCGGATTTCCGAACTGCGGCGCAAATTAAAATCTGTGGAAACTCCGGTGACTCCCAAAACAGTGGCCTCGCTGCCAGCCGCTTCCGAGGAAGCGCCCGCAGCTCCAGCGCGGACCAAGAGCCGCACCGGCAGCATCTCCGACACGCCTGCGAAAGAACCTGCCTCTGAGGTCGAATCATTCGCCAAAACCGCCCGCCAGATGTGGGACAATCCCGCTGGGAAATCCATGATGAACCAGGGGGCGAAAATGGCGGTGGCCGTCATGTATCAGGAATTCATCGACGGGCTGAATCTCACGAAAGAGGAAAGCGACTATTTCAAGAATCTGCTAGGAAAGGAAGTCAGCGACCAGCAAGAGCTTGGCATGAAGATGCTCGGGGCTACCAAGGCGGAGCAGACAACCCTGGTCAAGGAACTGGAAAAACGTGCCAGCGAGAGCGAGGCGGAGATTAAGAAGTTCCTCAACAGCGAGGAGGACATCAAAGCATTCACCGATTACAAAAACCACCTTCCCGAGCGCCAGCAGCTCGACGGAATCCGCACCGCAATGAGTGCCGGGGGAGTGCCACTCGATTCAGAAACGGAAACCAAGCTGGTTGATGCGATGTATCGCTCCCGGACGGAAGCGAACTTGCCGGACTTGTCCGGCCAAAAGGGTCTCGAGGAACTGGCCAAGGGCAACATCATGGAAACATTTGAAAAGAGCTGGGATGTGCAGCAGCAGGCGCTTCAAGCCGAGACTTCGAGGATTCTCAACGAAGCGCAGCAGAAGGCCTTCCATGACTATCAAAAACAGGCCAAGGAGATGCAACTGATGGGCCTGAAAATGGCGGAACAGATGATGGGCGGGAAGAAGGAAGAAGGTCAGTAATGCTGCGGGTGCGGGTCTTTCGGACTGCGGGGACAGGTTCCCGCTTTCCCACTGGCCGACATGTCGGCCAGTGGGAAAGCTCCGACCTGTCGGAGCAGTCCAAACCGGCGTCTCACACGAACCTCACGGCGTGCTTTTTCGACAGCTTGAGAATGTCGCCGGGGGCGGGTGCGATGGAGGCGTTAGGATCGGTTAGCTTCTCACCGTTGAGCTGGACGGAGCCGGCGGTGATGAATTGTTTCTTCAACTCACCGTTGGATTTCTCCAAACCGTAGGCGGCTTCGAAGGCGTGGGCGGTGAGACTCAGGACGCTGGGATCGGCGGGGAGAGCGGCGAGGGGAAGCTCCGGTAGCTCGGCGGCGGCGAGGTCCTTTTTCGAAAAGCGGGTGTCCCAGTCCGCACGAGCGGCGGGGCCGGCAGCGGGGCCGTGGTAGCGGCTGGTGATTTTTTCCGCGAGGGATTTCTTGGCTTCCATCGGGTGGCCGGTGGGATCGCGTGCTTCCCCTAGCAAGAGTAGATAGTAGCGGTCCATCAGTTCGTCGGACACGCTCATGAGCTTGCCGAACATTTCCAACGGGGGTTCGCTGACACCGATGTAATTGTCATAGGACTTCGACATTTTTCTCACCCCGTCGAGTCCTTCGAGGATGGGCATGGTCATGACGATTTGCTGGGGCTGGCCTTCTTCCTTCTGCAGATCCCGACCGACGAGCAGGTTGAAAAGCTGGTCGGTGCCGCCGAGCTCGACATCGGCCCGGACCTCGACCGAGTCCCAGCCCTGGACGATGGGGTATTGGATCTCGTGGAGGCGGATTTCGTGGCCTTGCTCGATGCGGGTGCGGAAGTCTTCGCGCTGGAGCATCTGTTGGAGGGTGACGCGGCCATTGAGGCGGAGGACGTCCTCGAAGTTCATCTTTCGGAACCAGTCGCCGTTGTAGAGGATCTCGGTGCCCTCGCGCTCGATGATTTTGAAAAGCTGGGTGGTGTAGGTTTCCGCGTTGACCATGACTTCTTCGCGGGTGAGCGGTGGCCGGGTGGCCGAGCGACCGGAGGGATCGCCGATGGTGGCGGTGAAATCCCCGATGATGATGACGGCTTGGTGGCCGAGTGCTTGGAATTGGCGCAGTTTTTCGAAGACGACGGTGTGGCCGAGGTGAATGTCCGCAGAGGTGGGATCGAGGCCGAATTTGACGCGCAGGGGGCGCTTGTTTTTTACCGAGTCGCGGAGTTTCTCGAGAAGTTCCTTTTCAGAAAGCACCTTGGCGGTGCCGGCGGTGAGCTGGGCGAGCTGTTGTTCGGGAGTCATGGTGAGGTGGATTTTCCGTCTTCAAGATGGAGCTTGAGGATGCGCTTGAGTTCCTGTGCGGCGGTGCCGTTGTCTGGCACGCCGTGGTTGCAGGGGACGATGAGTTCCGACTTCACCGGGCTGACGTTAGACGACCAATAGGGGACGATGCCGTCACTGCTGTCCGGGGTGTCATTCCGGCCACGGTCACCGACGACGGAGTGGAAATGAATTCC
>JBOFET010000403.1:0-5883 GCA_051648225.1 Luteolibacter sp. | reverse complement strand
TGATCGGTGCGGGTGATGCGGTGCACACCATCGCGGAGATGGGAGGTGATTTCTCCGCCGCGGTTGGTGGACAGGATGTGGCCACTGGCAGAGCGGGTGATGGTTTCTACCAGACCATTCGGATAGGTGGTGCCAGCGTGGCGTCCGTCGGTGCCATAGGTGAAGGAGGTGATGCGTCCGAGAGGATCCTTGGCAGATGCGAGGGTGCCGGTGCCTCCGGAACCGTAGGTGTAGAAGGACTTGAATCCGAAGGAATCCGTCATCTCCGTGATGCGCCCGTTCGTGTATTTGAAGACGTTGATCTTGCCGTTGGGATAAATGATCTTCGGCTCGTGGATGTTGTTCCAGCCGATTTTGCCGATCTCCTGGCCTGAGGCGGAGTCAAACTCGCGCAGCACGAAGCCAAGCACATTGTTGAGCGAGTGCTCATAGTTCACGCTCTTGGTCTTTCCCTCGAAGCGCGGGTCTTCGAGACTCTGGATGGTGGGAGCGGTGTAGTCGTGAAGCTGGGTGTAGGTGTAGGCGGAGGATGTGCCGTCCGGGTAGTCCGCACCGGTGAGCTGGGCCCACTGGAACCAGCCGGAAGCATCGGAAAAGGTGGAGTAGTTATAGTTCACGGTGCGGCCATCACTGCCTTCGATGTGGGATATCACATAATTGGGGATGGGGTCTGCATTGAAGCCTTCAAAGTTCACGCTGGCGGAGCCTCCTGTCGCAGTGATGTAGAGGCGGATTTTCGAGACTCTCTTGGTCGCTCCGGGACCAAGATCGATGCCGACGAAGCCCCCGCGGGTATAAGCGTAGCGATAAACGGAGGTGAGATCTCCATCAAAGGCGTTGGCTGGAACGGAGGTAGGATCAAACAGAGGCGTGGAACCGAAGGGGGTGCCGCCAGTGATTTTCACATTGTTCTGATCGTAAAACTCGATTTCCCCGACCGGGAAAGTGGTCTGTTGCTGCCGGCTATTGCCATGATTGAGGGCAAGGTAGCGGAAGGCGGTCGGTGAGGTGATGGGAATTTCGAGCCAGTTGTTGACATTTGCGGCACTGATCGGGGTGGTGATGAGCCGGGTAAGGGCACTGGTAGAGACACCCATGTCATTGTAGTGCATCTTGATCCAGCGCCCGGAAGGATCGGTGACTTGGCGGATGAGTGTGTCATTGAGGCTGGAGTAGCCGACATTGTAGGTATTTCCCTCCTTATCACTGTAGGACTCGAAGCGGTAGAAAGAGCGCCCCGCAGAGTTGAACCGTTTCACAAAGCGGAATTGGCCAAGTGCGGCATCGATAAAAGTATAGTCTGTCGTGGTGACAACCAGCCGCTCGGTGCGGGAGCTAAGGGTGCTGAACCACACGGCACTGCCGTCCGCAGGCTTTACAAAAATAAGTTCCCTTCCTTCAGGAAAGGTCACCGTAATCCGTGGCAGTGCGCTGCTTCCAGAATCACGCATCAGCCAATCAAAGCTATGAGACCAGCTCGACTCCTTACCGAAGCTGCCTGCCACGAGGTTCCGATTGGAGAGGCGGGTGGCAGAGTAACGGCTAAACTCAAGTGGCAGATGGCCGACGGACCCGGCAATCTTCAAATCTGGAATGATATGTTGCGCGTTCCCATTATAAGAGTGAACTGGATTTCCGGTGGAAGGACAAGGTTCTGAGGACTCGGAACCTTCTTCTCCTTCGCAGGAGCCACAATCCGGAGGCTCGCCGGTAGGCCCTTCGTTGCCGCAAGGTGGGTTTCCTGAATTGTTGGGAGTCGGTGCGCTTGCGTGAGCACCGAGAATGAGCGCTAAAAGCAAAAATGGAATCAACCGAAGTGATGTGATTTTCATGGGATTACGGATTTTAAAGGGTTAGGTTAAATCTGGCGGTTTTGAAATTAGACTTTCTCAGGAACCCGACGCGGTGAAGTCGAACACCCGGGCGGTGCCGCCAGAGGGAAGGACGCGGATGCGGTGGTATCCGATGTTTTCCGAGGTGGTGAAGCGGAATGAAATCTGCGAGTCACGCCCCAGCTTGATGACCTGCGAAGGGCCGGAACTCCCTGGGAATGAACCACCGTCGAGAATCACCACCGCCACGGGCGTGCCTGGGGCCACGTCCTCGATGCGGAGCCGGACCCCGACGGTCTCACCCGTGAGCGTAGGCTGGGCCTCGTATTCTCCGAGCACATTGGGGAGCAATGCCGTGCGCCGGTTAGAAGAAGGAATCTGCACGTAAGCGATCGCGGCGTCGGAAAGCGTGCTTGTCTCATCGACCGGCGGGCGGCGTTGATAGGAAGTGGGATTGAAGTCATCATCGAGTCTGCCTGTTTGTGAGGAGTCAGCTGGGCGCTCCGCACTTTTCGTGCGTGGGATCTCCTGCACACTGTCGGGTGGATTGTTCGCACGATTGGAAACCGTTTCCGACGGACGAGGCAGAGCGATTTTGGCAGATCCACGGTCTGATGGGTTGGCCAGCCAATAGGCGAGAGGGAGACAGGCAAGCACCGTGAGGGCGATAAGAATAGTAACTTTGGATTTCATCGGAATGGGTCGGCAAGTGTTTGAAGATACGATGGTTTTCTCAAGGGAGTGGGGCAAGTTGTATGGTTCACCAATGCCTTTACCCGGTTTACTCGCTAAAGAAATGATTCGATTTTTCAAGGAGGTCGAGGCAATTCTCAATATCTAATTGAAATTCTGAGTTGTTCACAGTATATCTATCATTATGATCTATCATCTTATGGAGAATATCACTTGTAGATCATAGGATTGGCGGGGAGGTAGTCATCTCCGAGATATTGGAAAAACCCTGATGTGACAGTTTCGTCAGATACCTCGAGAGAGCGATTATTGACGGAAAGAGCTTCATCACCGACAGAATGCAAGCGGATGACTTTGGTCACCGAGCCGAGTCCACCATCTTTGAAATGGCAAGGGAGCTGGCACGGATTACGCGGAAAATGATGCGGGTGCCTTGCTCTATCGCCCAACGTTCACCCTCTCCGCACTGGTTCAATATCTACGACGCCGGAAAGGCACTTGTTGACCGATTTTGCGCGGAGGGAGCCGTAAAATGGAAGGGTTTTCCCAGATCGGCGGTGTGCGGAGACGATCACCCACGGATTTTCCGGCCCTGAGTGTGCGCGGGAGCGAAAACCCGTGGAACCTCCCTATCTGACGATGTGTGGGAGTGAAAACCCACGGAATTTAGCGTCCCGACGGTGTGTAAGGAAAGAAAACCCACGGGGTTTCTGCATCTGACGGTGTGCAAAAGCAAAATCCCATGGGGTTTCCCATCCTATCCTGATGGGGTGGATGGAGGGAAACGCCATGGGAGTGGGAACGCGGGTCGCTTCAGGAGCCGGGTGTGGGCGCAGGTTCCTCTTGGGACCTGGTGCGGCGGGCGAGCGCGGGGGTGGCGATTTGGACGATCACTTCGTCGATCTTACCGATGGCAGCGGTGCTGGCGGGAGAAGGGGAAAGATCGTGCCACTCGTCGATGGTGGAGAGCAGGAGATTGAGTTGGCGCTCAAGCTCCGGGCGATGTTCAGCAAGCGTAGGCAATGAATTACCGCCTTCGGTGGCGGCTTTGTCCGCAACGATCCCCTCGAAGGCGGCGTGGGCGGCAGTCATCTGGGTAAAGAGGGGCAGCAGATCGAGGGTGGTGAAGTCAGCCGCAGGGCCGGTAGCGTTGAGATCGGCGATAAGTGCGGTCATTTTTCCGCTTTGCCGGGTGTAACCGAGGCGATGGAGGGTATTCCCGTGGAGGGCGAAGATTTGGACAAGGCGGGCACCAGCAGCCCGTTGCTCGGGAGTGGCGGAAGGGTTCTTGGCCCAAGTGCCGGAAAAATCGCGGAGGGCGGTGAAAGCGGCGTCGCGGGTGGCATCGCTTTCTTTCAATGGGTCGGTGAAGTCGCTCGCAGCCTGACGGGAGGCGGCCTTGACGATGGCGGCGCGATTCGTCTCGGCAGCGGTGGCGATGGCCACAAGGATGGACTGCCCGGTGAGGAGCGGATTGATGAGCGGCAAAAGCCGGGCGCTGGCGATAGTCAGTTCCTCGGTGGTGAGCAGGCTTGTGTGAAGGGATTGCATCGTATGGTAGTGTGGTTAGATTGGGTGGAAAGTTGGGGATTTTTCTGCGAGATGCAAGGCAATTGCTACATGCATTGCGCAGAGGAAAAACCGGCCCTATTTCCCGAGCACCCAAGCGATGTGCGGCGTGTAGAGATTGGGTTCCAACAGGAAGGAATCGTGCCCCTTGTCGGAGTGCACGGTAATGTGCATGACATCGACTTTGGTTTCCTCCAAGTGCTTCACCAGCTCCGCCTGCTCTTCGGGATAGAAACAGAAATCCGAGTCGATGGAGAACACCAACCACTTCTGCCCGGCGAGCCGCGCCCGTTCGAAGAGATCGACGGGTGTTTCCGCATCGCCCTCCCGGGTGGCGTCGTAGCGCGACCACAAGTCGATAATTCTCAGATAGGTGTTCGCGTCGAAGCGTTTCACGAATTTTTTCCCCTGATGCAGCATGTAGCTCTGGAACTGGTCGCGCACCCGGTACCAGGCAAGCACGTCATCCGGCTGCACCACGTCTTGCCGCGCACGTCGCTCGATGGAGTCGAGATGGACGAAGGTCTTGTGAGAAATCATCCGGGCGAGCACCAGGCCGTAGAGCGGGGCCTCTCCGTCGTAGTAGTGGCCGCCGTTGAAATGCGGGTCGTTTTCGATCGCGAGGATCTGCTCGAAGAGGATCAGCCGGTTGAGCACGGTGGTTTTAAATCCCGAGGCGATGGTGATGACATTGCGGACGCGCTCGGCAAGGCGTGTGGCGAAGGTGAGTGCGACCAAGCCGCCGACCGAGGGGCCGACCACCGCGTGGAGGACGTCGATCTCGAAATGGTCGAGCAAGCGGGAAAAAACCTCCACCTGGTCTGCGGCAGACACGGCGGGGAACGAGGCACCCCACGGTTTTCCTGTTTGTGGATTCACCGAAGCGGGTCCGGTGCTGCCGTAGCACCCGCCCAGGTAGTTTGCGCAGACGATGAAATACTTGTCCGTGTCCAGCGCCTTGCCAGGGCCTATCATCGATTCCCACCAGCCATCGTGCATTTCCGGCTGCCACAGCTCACCGACGCCCTTGATGCTCGGATTGACCCCGGCGGCGTGATGCGAGCCCGAGAGCGCGTGGAACAGAAAAATCGCGTTTGAACGGTCGGCGGCGAGTTCACCCCAGGTTTCATAGGCCAGCGTGATTCCCGGAAGCTGGCCGCCGTCGCGCAGCCTCACCGGCTCGGCGGCGCTTCCGGTTTTGAAAAATTGGGTGCAAGTTTCGACAGGCATGCGCCGAGCCTAGACAGCCTCCCGCGTGCAAGGCAAGGGCCTGCTGAACCTTGCTTGCCGCATCGCCACCCCGCTGCTATCTGACAGGCATCATGCCATTCGTGAAATCCTCCATCGCCCTGTCCCTCACCGTTTTACTCTGCGCCTGCGGCCCGTCCAGCGGCCCCAGCCTCAACCCGACCAGCGGCGACCCAGCCCCCGGCGGACTCGATTTTCTTCCGAAACAGGCGGAACGAGGCACGCTCTTCAGTTACTATCAGCCCAAGGCGCAGTCGAAGTGGAAAAACAACTGGGCCGGGCGACTCGACCTCACCGGTGTTTCTTGGAACGACCCGCGCACCGCCACGTTGATTTCTCCCAGCCACGTCGTGATGGCGGCGCATTTTCCCCGCCCGGCGAACGTGCCGGTGATGTTTCACGATAAAAACGGCAACCCTCACGAGCGTTTCATCGCCAAGGTCCGCCCACTCGGCGGGGTGGGGGACATCACCGTCGCCAAGTTGAACCGGCCACTGCCTCCCGAAGTGAAATACTACCGCCTCGCCAAGGCCCGGGACGC
>JBOFET010000402.1:0-3045 GCA_051648225.1 Luteolibacter sp. | reverse complement strand
GTCGAGCAGGCGCGCCTTGAGATCCGCACCACCGAGATGCGCATGGACCAGCTTCGCAACCGCTTCGCCATCCGCCAGCAAATCGTGGCGAACGGCTCCGCGCTGCGGCCCATTCCTGTGGCAGTCATCGAGGAAATCGATGCGACCTCTGCCAGCCGTCACAGCGTCGCTTCCGCCGCCCCTTAGTCCGTGAACTCCGCTTTTCAAACCCGATGTATCCTCTTGTGTTTGCTCCTGGTGGCGGGACTCAGCGTGCTCTCGGGGAGACTGATCCAGATCCAACTGGTTGACCGCCAGCGCTATGCGGAAAGCTCACGCAAGGCCTATCACCGCGTGGAGAAACTTCCTGCCGTCCGTGGCATGATCGTGGACCGGCACGAGGAACCGTTGGCCAAGAGCATCCCGGTTTCCACGGTCTTCGTGGACAAGAACCACCTGATGGATCCGAAGCTGGCCGCCTATGGACTGGCCTATCAGGAAGCCAGCGGCGAACCCGGATGGAACGAGTTGGATCCCGCGAAGAAGCGCCGCCGCATCAGCGGACTTCGTGGTGAGCTGCTCATGAAGGAGACTGCCGACACTCTTGTGCGGAAGCACCTCGCTTATGCCATCGGGATTCTCGCCCGTCCGTTAGGCATGCGCAAAGAGGAACTCCGCGAGAAGATCGAGACGAGCAAGGGCAAGTGGATCCCCATTTCCAAAGATCTTCCGCAGGACATCGCGGACAATCTACGCGAGGAAATCGACTCGAACTGGATCCAGGGTTTCGAATTCGAGAACTCAATCAAACGGTGGTACACCGCGCCGAATCTCGCGACTCATCTCACGGGCTTCACCGGAGAGATCGAGAAAAAGGACGAGGAGGGCATTCTCCACACCCGGGTGCTCGGGCAGTTCGGGGTCGAGTCCTCCATGGAGACGTTTCTCGCAGGTCGTGACGGCGCCCGGGAACACTGCCGCGACTCGCGTGGCCTCGTGGTCCCAGGAGATTCCGGTAGCCTCAAGCCCCCGCGCGCCGGGCTGAATGTGCAGCTCACCATCGACATGGGACTCCAGGCGATCATCGAGGAGGAGCTGGATGCGGGACTCGCCGAGTTTGAGTCTAACAAGGGTGCGGTCATCCTCATGGATCCCAAGACCGGTGAGATCCTCGCGATGGTGAGCCGCCCGCACTTCGACCTGAACCACAAGCAGGACATCGCCGAGAACGGCTACAACTACGCCATCCAGGCGATTTACGAACCAGGATCCACCATTAAGATCGTCGCTGCGGCCGGTGCCTTGAACGAAGGCCTAGTCACTCCCCAGACATCGATTTTCTGTCACAACGGCTACTACAACTCGGGAGGGGTCGAACTGAAAGACGATCACCCGGCGGGTTCCCTAACATTCGAGGGGGTCCTCCAGAAATCCAACAACATCGGCACCTTCAGCCTTGGCCGCCAGCTCGGCGCGAAGCGGTTCTACGACTATCTCCATCGCTTCGGGTTTGGCAAAAAGACTGGAATCCAGCTGAGCGGGGAAAGCTCGGGAATCGCCCGCGACACGGGGAACGTGATGGACTTCTCACGCGCCTGTTTCGGCTATGCCGCCAATGTCACACCCCTACAGCTGGCGTGCGCCTACTCGGTGATCGCGGGTGATGGAAAATTGAGAAAGCCGCACATCGTCAAGTCGATCATCGCTAACGATGGCACTGTGGTGGAAGACTATCAGCCGCAGGTGGTGTGCGATGTGATGAAGCCGAAAGCCGCCGCCCAGATGCGCTCCGCCCTCGAAAAAGTCGTGCTTCCCGGCGGCACCGCCACCCGGGCGGCCGTCCCCGGATTCCGCTCGGCCGGCAAGACCGGCACCGTGCAGAAGCACAACCCGAAGGGCGGCTACCTGGCGAACAGCTATATCGTTTCCTTCGCTGGAATGATGCCCGCACAGGATCCCGCGTTTGTCTGTGTGGTCGTCATCGACGATCCACGGACCCAGAAAGTGAACCGCTACGGTGGAACCATCGCCGCGCCGGTTTTCAGTAAAATCGCCACCCGGGCCGCCTCCCGCATGAATTTGCAACCTACCGAACCCGTTTCACCCCCGCTTGCCACCGCCGCCCGATGATTCTCCGCGACCTTGTTTCCAGTCTATCACGCGTCACGGTCTCCGGGTCTCTCGATGTGGAAATCCATGCCATCACCGCGTCCTCCCGCGAGGTGGTCCCGGGCATGCTCTTCGCGGCGATCCGGGGCACCGCGCTCGACGGACACCGCTTCATCAATGACGCGCTCGCTGCGGGAGCCACCGCCATTCTCGCGGAAACGGCGCCTCCCTCCGATCTCGTCGCGCCGGTGGTTTGGTTGCATGTTCCTGATAGTCGCGACGCTGTTTCGACGCTTGCTTCGACACTCGCAGGTCATCCGTGGAAGGACTTGTCCATGGCGGGAGTCACCGGCACTAACGGCAAGACGACCACTGCGTATCTGCTCCACCATCTGATGAAGTCGGCGTGGCACCGTGCGGGTTTGTTAGGAACCATCCTTGTGAACGATGGTGAGAAAATGGAGCCTGCGAAACACACCACGCCCGGCTCGATCGAACTGGCCGGCGTGCTCACGTGCATGCGCGACAACGGCTGTCGTGGCGTGGCCATGGAGGTTTCCTCGCACGGCATCCATCAGAGACGGATCTCTGCCATCGGCTTCGACGCCTGCGTGTTTACCAATCTCACCCAGGACCACCTCGACTATCACGGCACGCTGGAAGCCTACTTCAAGGCAAAGGCGGAGTGGTTCCAAGACCTCGCTGCGAATCCGCGTGGCAAGAAGCCGGTGGCGGTCATCAATGCCGACGACGCCCACGGGTCCGAGCTAGCGGTCTCGCTGGACGGCAGGATGCCGGTGATCCGCTTCGGCTTCGGCGTGCACTCGGACTTCCGTGCGAACAATTTCCGCCAGAACGCGAGGGGCATGGAGTTCGAACTTTCCGCCAAGGGCAAAACCTATCTGGTCCGCGCGCCGTTGATCGGGCGCTTCAACGTTTACAACCTTCTCGCCGCCA
>JBOFET010000401.1:0-1539 GCA_051648225.1 Luteolibacter sp. | reverse complement strand
GCTCGGCAAGCCCGTGATGGTGCAGAAGCCGCTCTGCAACAATCTGTGGGAAACCCGCGCACTCGCCAATTTCGCCAAAGAAAAAGGCGTTTACACCGTGATGGGGAACCAAGGGGCCACCATGCAAGGCACCCGCATCCTCCGCGAGTGGATCGAGGCCGGGATGATTGGTGACGTGCAGGAAGTTTACTACTGGACCAACCGGCCGATCTGGCCGCAGGGCAAAGGCTTGGATTTCCCGCCGAAAATCCCCGTGCCTGCCGACCTCAACTGGGACGTCTGGCAGGGCACCGTCGCCACGGACCGCCCCTACAGCCCGACCATCCATCCCTTCAAATGGCGCGGCTTCTGGGACTACGGCTGTGGTGCGCTGGGCGACATCGGCTGCCACAGCATGAATTCCGCTTTCTGGGCGCTCGACTTGCAGGGGGACTTCGTGGTGGAGGCGAGCAAGGTCTCGGAATTCGACGACACCACCGCTCCCAAGCGCTCGACCATCGTGTATGATTTCCCGGCCAAGGGCAAACGGGCACCGGTGAAAATCATCTGGCAGGACGGAGTGAGCAACCCGAACGCCGATACCGAATTTGTCCGTCCACGCGGGATTCCCGCAGATCTTCAATTGAGCGAGGGCTTCGGCCAGGTCTTCGTCGGCACCACCGGCACCTTATTCATCAATGACGCTTACGGCGGCACCACCCCGGTGCTTTTCCGGGATGGCGTCCGCGCCGAACCCGACAAGGTTGAAAAAGTTTACCCGCGAATCGTCGGCGGCCCGACCCAGGAACTCTGCCGCGCCGTTCGTGGCGAGGGTCCGAAGCCGGTCTCCAATTTCGTGGACCATGCCGGCCCGCTCACCGAGATGGTTCTGGTCGGGAATCTCGCCGTTCTTCTCGGCAAGAAAATTGACTGGAACATGGCGGCCATGGAAGCCCGCGGCCTGCCCGAGGTGAAGTCTCTGCTCAAGCGCGCTTACCGCCCGGGCTGGGAACCTAAATTCACGTAAGATCCTACCCGGATCCCTGCGCATGCCTATTGCAGGGTGCCGGGTTCTTCAGGGCGGCCATCTGCGGCGGTCGCCTTGCCTTCCAGGCCAAGAAAATGCTAGACAATCCAAGGGAAAGCAGACATCTGCGCACCCACAAAGGTATTTCCACCCCTCTGATCAATCACCACTAACTGACAACGACTGAATATGACTCCTGAATCCTGCGGCACCACCAATCCCCTCGCCCTCGTCTATGGGGCACTGCTCCTCCGCATCTGGCTTGCCGTGCGTGCCATCCAGACCGGCATCGAAAAATTCGCGGGCACCACGGCTGCGGACAAAGTCGTCAACGTGGACGGAGCCGCGAATGAATACGGCCTCACCGCAGCCGGGTCGGTGAAGAATTACGCCCTCGAAAACTACAACGGCGTCCCAGAGGCACTGATGTCGAAGGTCCAAGCCGAGCCGCTCATGTTGAAGTTCGCCCTTCCGCTTTATGACAAGATTCTCGGCCCTACGCTGCTCATCCTTGGGGTCACGATTCTCCTCGG
>JBOFET010000400.1:0-4006 GCA_051648225.1 Luteolibacter sp. | reverse complement strand
TGCCGCCAGTCTCTCTGAGAAGCGGCACCGCCGGACCGCTGGGGGTGATGCGGCTTGATGAATAGGAAGGACTCACGGAAGTGATTCCCTTGGTGAGGTAATGGGTTCCTACCGGCGTCCATGCCCCCGTGTGGTACTGGTATGACAGGCTGATGCCAAATGGCGTGAACAGCTTGTTTTGATTCGAATAGGACGAACCGCTCGAATGCACGAGAAGTGCTCCTCCGCCCGCCAGCCATGAGGAGATCGCCGTAATCTGGGTGGAGTTTACGTAATCGATATTGGAGTCGAAAACAGCCACGTCGAAGAGTTCGAGGGAGGCTTGCGTGAAAGAGTAATAATCAAGGAACTGGGTGGTCGCACCGAGTGACGTGAGGCAGGCTTGGACGCTGGTGACATTGCTGGCTGACGAGGAAACGAGCGCGACTGAGAGTCCGCTCAGATCGGGGATTGCCTTGGTAGCCGATGCACTGGAAGTCCAGGATACGGCTTGGCTACCGCTGTTACGCAACGTGAGAGGGAGCGCGCCGGTTTGACCGGACTCAAGCGTGAGAGCCAGACTTGCCGGGAGTGCTTGGAGGATTCCCGCCGCAGTGGCGGTGCCGTTCAGGGGGATGGCGAGCACCGGAGAGATCGGGGAGTTGCTCGTGAAATTGAGCGTGCCACTGTGCGTTCCGGTGGTGGTGGGAGAAAATAGGACCTGCAGGACGGTGCTGGCTCCGGGGGCAAGGACGGGGGTGGCGAGCGGAGCCACGGAGAAACCCGGAGCGCCTGCGACGGTTGCGGCTGACAGGATGAGTGGCAGGTCTCCTATGTTACTGATTTCCACGAGCTGTTGTGAAGCGGTGTTGATAGGGACATCCGCGAAAGCGACGGGATTTGGCAGCACCTTGATGACCGGCGCCGAGGTGACGGTCAGGCTGACGGGGACGGCGACCTTGGGTTTGAACGGATCGTTGGTGGTGAGTTCCACCGTGGCGGCATACTGTCCGGGATCCACCGCCGTGGCGTCGAAGATGAGGTTGGAAATCTGTTGGGATGCCGGGGCCACGGAGCCTTCGAAGTCATCGAATCCAAGCCATGGAAGGGACGGGGTCACGTTTTTGAGGAAAGCCTGCATGATCGCAGAGCAAGTCGTGTCATCGACAAGGCCGCCGCCTGCGCTTGCGAACACGAGGTGATAGAGTTGGCGACTGCCGGAGAGACCGCTGACGGAGTGGGCGTCGTTGTTCGTGTCCGTCGAAAAAGTGCGGCTTGTGCCAGGTCTGTCCTCGACGATGACGAGGTGGTTGACGGACGGTTTGGAAGTGCCATGAACTCGCTTGACGTAGCCGGTGTAGGCCTTGCCTCCGGTGGAGTGAAGGAGAACCGCGACGGTGGCGGACCCACTGCCATCCGCACCGAGATTGCCGCTGATGTTGAAGGCGGACACGCCGTCGATCTCGGCGGCGAAGACGAATAAGCCGGGATGCTTGCGAGTGAAGTAGCGCCCTGTCGGCCCGAGACTGGCGATATTGGCGGTGATTTTACCGTCTGAGTAGTTGATGGAAGTGGTGCTGAGATTCGTTGTGAGGTAGTTCCCTCCGTCATACATGTCGTTTCCGCCATCTGAAATGGAGGAGCCGGTGACGCCTTCGGTGAAGTCGTAGCGGTTTGGAATGAGCGAGGTGATGTTGGCGAAGTTCGCGTCCAGTTCGGTGAGGAGATCCTCAAGCGTGTCCCGCCCGGAGGCTGCGGTTTGCGCGGCTGCCAGGTCGAGCGACCAGTCGAGCCTGTAGTCGCCCGTGTTGGCGATGGTGAGTGGTTGGACGAGCCGTGATCCGAGCGGCAGGGTGAGGTTGAAGGAATCAGGATCGAGGGTGAGTTCCGGACCGTCCGCACCGGAGCCGGAGAGACTTACGGTCAAAGCCGGGCTGCCGGGTGAATTGTTGGCAATCGTGAGTGTGGCTGGGTGGGTGCCGGTGGCCCGTGGTGAGAAACGGATAGGAATGTCCACATTTGCGCCGGGAAGAATGCTGAACGGGGCTGCGCTGGCCGTGCTGTAGGCTGAGTTGCTGAAGGTGAGTGAGGAAACTGTGAGCGTGTCGGAGCCGGGATTTTCGAGACGCAGATTGAGCGGGCTGGTTCCCGCGACGAAGGTGGTCGGGAACGCGAGGCTGGCGGGATCCGCAGCGATGGCGGGCGAGCCGATGACGGTCAGGGAAACGGGAACGAGGGTCCGTGGAGAACCCGGTTCGTTGGACAGGATGATGATTTCCCCCGTGAGAGCACCTGCGTTGAGGCGGGCGGAATCAAACCGCACGACCAGGTCGTGGGATTGGCCGGGTGCGAGGACTCCCGAGCCATCGGCAACGCTGAGCCAGCGCACCGTCTTGGAGAGCCAGTCCACTGCCTGATTGGCAAACAAGCGGCCACCAGTTGTCGAGATTGAGGAATCGAGTTCATTTCCGAAAGCAATGATACGCCCGGAATCCAGCGTGGTGGCCCCGCCGAGAGTCCTCCCGCTGGGGTCCTGCATCAGCGGGAGCGCCGGGCTGGTCAGAGTGCATGACGAGCCATAAGAACTGAGGGAAAGCGATGTGACATCCACCGTCGCCGGGTGTGGCAGGATGGTGTTGATCGTGCCCGAAACGAAGGTGTTGAGACTTGTTTCCTGGATGCCGGAAGACAGAAGCAGCGAGTTTACGTTGCCCATGGAGTCAGAGTTGTCCGCAGTGAGGAAGAGTCCGCCCCCTTGCGACACCCAGGCACGGATCAGTGCGATGTCGGCCGGGGTGGCGGAAACGATGCTGTCTTCGACGATCAGCACGTCGATGCCGTCGAGTTCGTCAGTGGCCAGCGGCAGTGTGATCGGGACGATGGTGGCTCCGCGGGAGGTGAAATCGGGGAGGATGCTTTGGGTGCTACCGAGGTTGCCGATGGATTTCCCGGCAAGACTGGAGGTGTCCGTGGGCTGCTGGTCCGCAGGCCGGGAATCGCTGGAGGAGCCGACGGTTGAAATGGCGGTCCAAGTGAGCGGTGCGGTGCCTTGATTCCGCAGCGTGAGGGTGGTGGTGGTGGTGGTGCCGGAAAAGACCGATTGTTGGACGAAAAACGGAGACACCGTCAGGTCGGGGACTCCCAAACGGAGATCGAGCGGGGCAGGCGAGGGTGGAGTGGTTACCGAGATTTGCGAGACGGAAACGAACCCCGGCGCGGAGGCGGAGACGCTGTAGGTACCGTTGATCGCGACGAAGGAGAATCTTCCCGCCGCATCGACATTCATCGAGCCGGAAACCGGCCCAGTCCAGGTGACCAGCGCGGTGGTGACTGGCAAGTTGCTGGCGATCGAGGTCACGCGCCCGGTGACGGTGCTGGAAGTGTGGACATTGAGCTTTTGCTGGCTGGACCACGCGTTGGCGGAGGCGTCGGTCATCGCAAGTGTGAACTCAGCAAGCGTGGGGGTCGCCACAGCGGCAGACACCGAGAAGGGAATGCGAAACTCCGCAGAACTGGCGGAAGCGGCGAGGTTGCCGACGGTGAGAATCGGGTTGGTGAGAGTGATGCCGGGGTAGGAGGTGTTCCCACCCAGGGTAGCAGTTAGGCCGATGGCGTTTTCTGCTCCGATGTTCCGGAAAACAAAGACGAACTCGCCCTGCTCGCCCGGATTCAGATAGAGGTCGCCATTTCCTGTGGTGATTGAGACGCGGGCCGTGGTGGGAACGATGCGCGGTCCGGCAAGCAAGACTGCGGCCTTGGCGACGTTGAGCCGGCCGCCGCTCGTGCATTTCGAAGCCATGGCGGGGATGAGATCGACGTTGGTGAGTAGGTGTTGTTTGAGTTGAAGGTGATCGAGTCCGGGAGCCATCGAGCGCAACAAGGCGAGCGCGCCACTGACATGAGGAGTGGCCATGGAGGTGCCGCTGTAGGTGGAGTATTGGTTGCCGGGTGTGGTGCTGTAGATGCTCGATCCGGGCGCGGCGATGTCCACGGTGGTGAGGCCGTAGTTGGAGAAACTGGAAAGCGA
>JBOFET010000399.1:0-2306 GCA_051648225.1 Luteolibacter sp. | reverse complement strand
TGCTTCTCTGGCTGCGCATCATCACCCCGCGGGAAGCCTACACCAGCATCGACTGGCAGGTGCTGCTCATGCTCTACGGTCTGCTAGGACTGGGCATGGCCATGAAGGATACCGGCACCGCCGAGTGGCTCGCCCAAGGCATGGTGCAGCTTGCCGAGCAGTTCGTCTCTCCGCAGAACCTCCCCATCGTCCTGCTCTGGCTCGTCTTCCTGCTCACCATCTGCCTCACCGAGGTATTGTCTAACAATGCCACCGCCGTCATGCTGGTGCCCATCGTCTTCACCCTGGCGCAGGAAATCGGCGTCAGCCCGCGCCCCTTTCTCATGGCGGTCACCGTGGCTGCCTCCTGCGCCTTCGCCCTGCCGATGGGCTATCAGACGCACATGATGGTTTACGGTCCCGGTGGGTATAAATTTGCCGATTTCCTCAAGGTCGGCATTCCCCTCAACATCATTTGCTGGGTCGTCTCCTGCTTGCTCATCCCCGTGATCTGGCCGTTCTGAGTCACCAGCGGCCTTGCAGAAGTTTCGGGACTCCGCCTCACCGCTCTTGAAATAACAAGCGCCCGAATTCCGTTGTGTCGGCGTCTATCCGCTTGGCAACTTTTCTCAACGATCACCCGATGACACTCATGCGCCGCTGGATCCTTCTTTGGATCGCCACTACCGCCGCCCTTCTCGCAGAGGATGGGTCGCCTCCTCCGGTCGTGATTGCCACCGCGCAGAAAGCTCGGATCACCCACCGCCTGGAACTGACCGGTTCGGTGACCGCCCGGCGCAAGGCCCGGCTCTCCGCGCGCACCAGCGGCCTGATCCGCAAGCTCCACGTGGATGCGGGACAAGTGGTGAAAACAGGCGATGTCCTGCTAGAGCTGGACGACGAACTTGCAAAAATCGCCCTGGAGCGTGTCACCGTGGCGCGCGAACAAGCAGAACACGAACTCACCGATGCCCGCCGCCTCGAAGCCGAAGCCAAAAACCTCGCGAAGACCGGGGCCTTCGCCCGCTCCGAGGCGCAGAGCCGTGAGACCGCGCTCAAAGTCGGCATCACCGCGCTGCGCCGGACCGAAGTCCTGGAAAGCGAACAGAAGTCCATCATCGAGCGCCATCGCCTGCCTGCACCCTTCGACGGGGTCATCAGTGGCAAGCTTGCGGAGGAAGGCGAGTGGGTCCAGACCGGCACCCCCGTCGTGGAGCTGGTAGAAACCGGCAGCCTGCGTCTCGACGTGCAAGCGCCTCAGGAAATCTATGCCCGGCTCGCCGCCGATCCCACGGTCACCGTGATGTTGGACGCGTTTCCTAACCGCACCCTCGCGGGCAAGCTTGCGGCGATCGTCCCCGTGCAGGATGAGGTGGCGCGCACGTTTCTCGCCCGGATAGAAATGGAAGATCCCGACGGACTCGCCGCACCCGGTATGTCCGCCCGCGCGATTTTCGAGTTCCGTGGAGCGGACGAAGTTCTCCAAGTGCCGCGGGATGCCGTCGTCCGGTTTCCCGACGGCACGGCCAAGGTCTGGATCGTCACCGAAGCGGGTGGGCAGACCCTCGCCGCCTCACGGGATGTCCGGCTCGGACAGGCGCTCACCGGTTTCATCGAAATCCTCCAAGGCGTGGAAACAGGCGCGAAAGTGGTGGTGCGGGGCAACGAGGGACTGCGCGAGGGACAGGCCGTCAAGATCCTTCCAGAGCCGCAGGACTCGAACCCCGCCGCCCGATGATGGAGGGTATCCTCAGACGGGGAACCCTGGTGACCGTGGTCACCGCGATGATTCTTTTGTTAGGCATCATTGCAGCCACTCGGGTGCCGGTGCAGATGATTCCGGACCTGGACACGCGCGTCATCACCATCGACACGCGGTGGCCGGGCGCGACTCCGCAGGATGTTGAAAAGGAAATCATCATCGAGCAGGAGGAATACCTGCGCGGCTTGCCGAACCTCAAGCGCATGACCTCGGAAGCCTCCAGCGGCTCGGCCAGGATCGAGCTGGAGTTCCCCTTCGGCACCGATGTGAACGAGGCGTTGCTGCGTGTGAACAACGCCCTCAGCCAAGTGCCCGCCTACCCGGAAAACGTGGATGAACCGGTGCTGCGGACCAGTTCGTTTTCCTACAACGCCTTCATGAGCTTCCGCGTCTTTCCGCTAGAGGGAAATCCGATGGGACTCGACATGGACATGATGCGTGACTTCATCGAGGATCGCACGCGCGTGCAGCTCGAGCGCGTCCCTGGCGTCTCCCAAGTCGAAGTCAACGGCGGTGCGCAGCGGCAAATCCAGATCCTTGTCGATGCGCCAAAACTCGCCGAGCG
>JBOFET010000398.1:0-1146 GCA_051648225.1 Luteolibacter sp. | reverse complement strand
ATGAAGACGCAGGAACAGGCGACGGCAGTCAGTGAGGCGAACTACATCCGGATCGGTTGGCAAAAAGACGCCTACGAGCTGCTCGGCCACTACCTCGCCGCCACCGACACGCGGGGAAAACTCCCTTTCATCCTCAATGGGGATGCTCTCGCGCCAAAACTCGAAGATTTCTACGGCGGTGGCACCATCATGGATTCCGACACCCCGGCAGCGGCATTTTCGATCTACGAACTCTCGGAGGAGGACCGGAAACGCGGGCTTTTCATGATGATTTACGACCAGCCGCCGCAGTTCGAAATGAAGGAGTTTTTCCGGCCACTCGCCAGCCTTGAGGTGCAATACGGCGTGGACGAGGCGGACCTACTCCTCAGCACGCTGGCCCGCGTCGGGAACTTCGCCATGGAACCGCTGCGGGTGCATGCCTTTTTCAAGCGCACCGGGGAGGGTCTCAAGCTGGACTGGGAGATCTTCGCGCAGACGAAATACCGCACGCTTCAAAATTTCGTGGAACTCCCCGAAGTCGGTCAGTCGGGGATTTTCCGGGTCTTCATCATCGAGGACGTGCCGGACAAGGGCCGCGCCGTTCCCGGGACCCGCACCTACCGCGTGGCGGATCCGGCGAACACCGGTGACACCGCGCGGGTCAATGTGAGGGTGGACTCTGAAACCGGTCGCGCGCTTTCGCTCATCAACTGGCGCGGCACCAAGGAGAGCCGCCCGATCACCCGCACCGCCACCGTGGAGCTGAAATGGACCGGCGAGCCTGACGCGCCTGAGTTGGAGATCAGCCGTTTCCTTTGCTGGGAGTTCCTCGGGCTCGGCGGTCAGGAAACGACACCCACCGCATCGACGAAATAGTCCGCCGGATGGAAACCACTGCCGATCCCTCTCGCACGACCATCGCGGCCATTGCCAGCCCGGTCGGCGTCGGGGCAGTTTCGCTGGTGAGAATTTCCGGCCCCGAGGCGATCCGGGTGGCGGACGAGGTCACCGCCGGTCTGGCCTCTTCGCTGCTGCCCCGCACGGTCCGCTACTGCCATGTCCGGGAGGCGGATGGAAAAATCCTCGATGACGGACTGCTGACGGTTTTCCGCACGCCGCACAGCTACACCGGCGAGGATTGTGTGGAATTCACCGGCCACGGCG
>JBOFET010000397.1:0-15301 GCA_051648225.1 Luteolibacter sp. | reverse complement strand
CCAACCGTCTTTCTCGGCGGCGTGTTTCTCATCAATGATGGCGGCCACATCGGGCCTGCCAAGTCGAAGCGTGGTTTTTGCCATGCCAAGAACTAGCAGCCAATCGCACCCATGTCACTTTATTTATGGGAAATGGTATAAGGCACAGACCGGTGGATTTCGGATCTACACAGATTCTCAATTTGACTCACCTGTGCAGGTCGCTTTCCTTGCGATCTGTCCATGGTCTTCAAACCATTTTCCGCCAATCTCGCTGCATGGAACAAAACCCAAGGCAACCTCTCTACCTCCGGATCGCCGACCGCATGGAAGCGATGATCGACGCCGGGTCGCTGCGCGCCGGAGACCGGATTCCTTCGGTAAGGCATTCGAGCGTGCAACACCAAGTCAGCATTCCCACGGTGATTCAGGCTTACTCGCTGCTAGAAAGCCGGCGGCTGATCGAGGCACGACCGAAATCTGGATTCTACGTGAGGCCACGGCTGGGGAGAACTCTGCGCGAACCCGCGGCCTCCAAACGCAAACCCGCAGTCGCATCGCTGGCGGGATTCGCCTCGGTGATTTCCGTGATCCAGGACGTCAACGATCCATCACTCGTGCCGCTAGGCGCGGCAATCCCCGGGGATGAGCTGTTGCCCATGGAGAAACTCGGGCAATTGACTTCCGCGCTAGTCCGGAAGTCGAAAGGCACGCTCCTCCGCTACGATCCGGTGCCGGGCTGCCTTCTTCTGCGCAAGGAACTCAGCAAGCGCTCGCTCGACTGGGGCTGCGAGTTCGACAGCGGGGATTTTGTCATCACCCTCGGCGCAAGTGAGGCACTGCATCTCGCCCTGCTGGCGGTGACGCGTCCGGGTGATACGGTGTTAGTCGAATCGCCGACCTATTACGGCACGCTGAATCTGCTGGCCCAGCTCCAGCTGAAAGTCATCGCCGTGCCCGCTTCGTCAGCAGAGGGGCTGGACATGAATGCGACGAGAATTGCGCTCGATAGCCACCGGGTCGCCGCCATGTTAGTGATTCCGAATTTTTCGAATCCGATCGGAAGCCTAATGCCGATCACTCATCGCCGCGAGCTGTTGGAACTGGCGGCGCAACACGACATCCCGATCATCGAGGACGATATTTACGGTGATTTGCCGCACGAAGGATCGCGACCGCATTGTCTGAAATCGCTGGATAGGACGGGCCGCGTGATTCTCTGTGGCTCGTTTTCCAAGACACTCGCACCAGGCTTCCGCGTGGGCTACATCGTTGCGGGAAACTACCAGCAGCGGGTCATGGAGCTGAAAAACGCGTTCAATCTGGGAGGCCCGCCGCTACCCGCCCTAACGGTGGCCGAGTTCCTGCGCACGGGCGGCTACGAGCGCCATTTGCGCAAGCTGTGCCACACCTACCGGAGTCAGGTCTGCAAGATGCGCGAGACGGTGGCGGAGGTGTTTCCAGAAGGGACCAAACTCAGTAATCCCAAGGGCGGCTTCGTCCTGTGGTTAGAACTGCCGCGCGGCACCGACGTGCGGACGGTCTTCCGCGAGGCCCGCAGCGAGGGCATCAGCTTCGCTCCCGGCTCCTTATTTTCTCCGAAAGGCTGCTTTAACAATTGCATGCGGTTGAGTTGTGGATCGCCGTGGAGTCCACGAATCGAAGCAGCGCTCGGCACCTTGGCAGCCATCGTCCGGCGCGTGCAAACCTAGCCGAAAAGACGAGGGCGCACTCCACCGAATGTCCGTCAAGTCGCGTGACAGGGAGGAGACCCATGCGGTGCCCCAACGCCGGATCGAGGCTACGCATTCTGGCCGGAAAAAAGGATCCTACCGAAATGAACGCGAAGGGTTGCGAGCATGGATGAAATTATCGGGCAAAGGGCGAACGTCCGAAACCCGAATCACCCGGCTTGGCGGAGACCACGGTCTTCGTGAACCACTGGTGGGCGTAGGAGTGCGCCTCCAGCATCCCGGTACCCTCTGCCGGGGCGATGTGTTTCAGATAGACCCCGGCGGGCGGCGCTTGGTCATCCAGGCCAAGCACAAACGGAGAGGTGACATAGAAATCCATGCCGCTGCAAGCATTCGGCACTTCCACCGTGAGTTCGTGATCGGGAGCAGGTGTGTCGAGGATGGTCACGTGCATTCGGGCGGGAGCGAGGTTCATCTTCTTCAGATAGAGCGCTGCCCGGGAGACGACGAAACCACCTGCGCTGTGGCCGATCAGATGCAGCGGTTGCGAGCGGTCGATCCGCCCTTCAAGGATCAATTGGGCAAGACGGAACGCTAGCAAATCGCCCACTTCCCTCGCCTGACTGGGAATACCTGCGAGATCGGCAAGGAACTTCGCGGTAGCATCGCCGGGATTGAGCCGATGAATGTTAGAAGGCATCGCAGCCACCGACCAATCCACCAGGGCGATGTCGGGAGCCCGGTCGCCCAGCCGGGCGCCCAGTGCCTCGTGCATCTGGCGCATCCAGAGGCTTTCCTCGCCGGTTCCAGTCATGATCGCTCCGTCGTGCAGTCCATGGGCGATGATGATCGTGCCGTGCGCCGTGCGCTCGGGATCCGGCACCCAGGCCTTTCCCTCCTCATTCATCAAAGTACCCTCCGACCGCAAATGGCTGCGGGCTTCCGGGTCGGAAGGAGAGCTGAAGGACAGCCACGCCAAGGTGCCCACCGATGCGGCTAGAAGATAAGGCAACCGGCCCAGCAGCACCTTCCCGAGAAACAACAAGCCCACGCCACCCACCACCCATGCCAGACGCGCGGCACGCCCGGAATGCCCGGCTGGTACCGGACCCGCCTTGGTGCCACGGGCTTTCATTTCCCGGACTTGATAGAACTGCTCGGACGTTTCCGCCTCGAAATACCAGTCCACCACCTCGTCCAGCAACTGCTCTTCGATGTTAGAAACAATTTCCAACGCCACCTCCGGCGAGTCGGTCCGCGTGATTTCCTCACGGGCTTTTTCCAACAGGAAGATCTGCCGTGAAAAACGGGCGGTGCGTCGGTTCAGCTCCTGCAGATAGCGCAGCGACTGCAGCAGGATGATCCCCAGCGGCAGCATGACTCCGGCGATTCCGAGAAACGCTTCCGCCCTATAGTCGCCGAAAAGGCGCAGCCACTGCGGGGCGCGATCACTCAGGGTGAGCACCACTCCGCCCACCGCCAGCGCGAGCATCACATCCATGAAGATGGTGGACCAGCGGGTGAAGTGCTGGCGGCTCTTTTCCGCGCGTTCCTTGGCCTTCCGGTAGTAGGCCAGCTGATCCTCCAAGCGGTCCCGCAGCCAGGTTTCACGCCATTGCGGCCACGCTTGCTCGTGCGCGGCATCCCTCATCGCTAACAGCGGCTGAAGCTCTGAAATGCTCTCAAGCACACGCCGCACCGGCAAGCGGGGAAACACCGCCGCCGTGATCTGGCTGCGTGCCACCTCCGCCACCAGCCGGGCTCGGGCCCAGGTGCGCTGCATCCCGCGCCACCGCACCCACCACAATGCCCCAACGAGTGCCAACACCGCCAGGAGGGCGCTCAGCGCGGCCACGGAAGGCGGAAATTTCAAGGTCCGGCGCAGCAGCCACAGCATCGGCATCAGCACTGCCGCAGCTTGAATCAGCGTCATCCATCTCGACCAGGATCGTGCCAGCGGAGCAGCCCGCAGGGCCAAATCATCCATCGCGGCCTGAACGCGGGGCAAAGGATCTTCCGGGGCCAGCCCGGCAGCCTGATAGAGATCTGGGAGCCACGGGACCACGGGTGGCGGGGTACTGCGCTGCTGCGTATTTTCTGGCATGATCTTGCGGGTAACGGGTTCAACATCGCATCGCTTCCATCTGAAGTCGGCGAGCGGAGCCTAGTGATCGCAGGCGGAAAGACCATCCAAGAAATGGGAGGAAATCCCTCGTCATCCAAGGTTTACAAGCAAACCCACGCCACGCAGCATCCGCCGCATGCGACACAATATCCTCGCCCTGCCTCTCACGCTACTCCTTCTCAGTTCCTGCAAGCCGCAAAAACCCGACTCCACCGCCAAGACACCGCCAGCACCCGAGCAAATCATCGCACCGGAGGCGGAGCCACCCCGGGCAACCCCGGATATCAAAAACTCGGTGGTGCGCATCAACTCCACCCAGCAGTCATGGAGTGCCGGGCAGCCTTGGGAGAAAAACCCACCCAGCCAGCGCCGCGCCCTCGCGGCGATCATCGCTCCGCAGCGGGTGATCACCACCTCTGAGCTCGTCGCGGATGCCACCTATCTGGAATTCGAATCCCCGGACGGCACCCGCTTCGCCCAGGCCAAGGTGATCGCCGTGGACTACGAGGCAAACCTCGCGCTGCTCGGCCCAGCATCCGAGACCGAGGGAAACGTTCTGTTTGAAGGCACCATTCCGCTGCAAGTCGCCACGCCACCGAAGATCGGCCAAGCGCTGGAAATCCTCCAAATCGAGGACAGCGGGCTTCCCCTGCTCACGCCCGGCACCCTGCAAAGCGTGGACGTCACCTCCCATTTCCTGCCCGGCCACAGCTTTCTAACTTTTCTCGTCAAGGCCTCCATGCAGAGCGCGACGAGCAGTTACTCGCTGCCCGTCCTCCAGGATGGGAAACTCGCGGGCGTCCTCATCAGCTACGACTCGAAGGACCAAATCAGCGACGTCGCCTCCACCGACATCATCGCCCGCTTCCTCCAGGAAAGCGCGGACGGCGACTATCAGGGCTTCCCCAGCCTCGGCATTTCCATCGCCCGCACCGAGGATGCCTTTTTCCGCCAGTGGCTCAAACTTCAGGAAGACCAGGGCGGCATCTACATCCACAACGTCCGCACGGGCGGCGCCGCCGACACGGCTGGTGTGAAAAAAGGCGATGTCCTGCTCGCCGTGGACGGCCAGCCCATCGACCGCCGCGGCTACTATGAACACCCGAACTACGGCAGCCTGTTCTGGGGCCACCTGATCCGCGGCGGGAAAGCCACTGGCGATACCGTCACCCTCTCGCTCCTGCGCGATGGTAAACCGCTAGAAATCCAAGCCACCCTCACCCGCGAGGAGGAAAACGCCCGCCTCGTCCCCGGTTACAATTTTGGAAAAGCTCCGAATTTCCTCATCAAGGGCGGCCTCGTCTTCCAGGAACTCTCCCGTCCACTCATGGAGTCCTACGGCGAAAACTGGCAGACCCGCGCGCCGCTCGAATTCCTCGACGCGATGGAAAACCCCGAGCAATACGAGGGCAAGGTCGATCGCATCATCTTCCTCAGCGGGTCCATTCCCACCCCCGCCACCGTCGGCTACGAAAGCCTGCGCAACCTCATCGTCCACAAGGTGAACGGCAAGGAAGTGAAGAACATGCAAGGCCTCATCGACGCCTTCGGCAGCAATCTCACCGAGCGCCACTCCATCGAATTCGCCGATCAGGGATTCACCATCCACCTCGACGATGCGACTGCCACCGCCGTGGACTCCCAGCTCCTCAACCGGGGAATCACACGCCTCTCGCGGGCGGATTGAAGGCGACTCTAGCTGAACGCCGTCTCAAAGAAGGTCAGCGGCAAATCGCCTTCAGGGATGATGGCGCTCCCTTCGATTTTTCAAACCGGCTCTCCGACCTTGCGTCCGCCGACGGCTCCGGTGATGGTTCTGCCATGAGCCAAGACGTCGTTTCCCTCCTCCAGCAGCTCGTCCGCATCCCGTCCGTCAATCCCGACAACGCGCCGGGCACCGAGCAGACCGGCGAGGAAACACTCGCCATCTTCCTGGCCGGTTGGTTGGAGTCCATTGGCGCGGAAATCTCCATCGAGGAGATCAAACCCGGGCGGCCAAATCTCATCGCCCGGTTCGCCCCGCTCGATGGCCGACCGCGCATCTTGTTAGGTCCGCACCTCGACACCGTCGGCGTCGGCGGCATGATCGTGGAGCCCTTCGGCGGCGAGATCCGCGGTGGTAAAATCTGGGGCCGTGGCGCGTCTGACACGAAAGGCTCGATGGCCGCGATGCTTTGGGCGCTGCACGAGCACCGCGATGCGCTGGCCAGGCTCCCCGTGGCCGTCGATTTCGTGGCCTTCATGGGCGAGGAATCCGGCCAGTGGGGATCGAAGGATTTTGTCAAAAAACATGGCAAGGACTACCACTTCGCCCTCGTCGGCGAGCCGACCGGGATGCAAGTCGTCCACGTCACCAAAGGCTCGCTCTGGGCCACCCTCCGCGCCTCCGGCAAGGCCGCACACAGCTCACAACCCGAGCGCGGCGAGAATGCGATTCTCAAACTCGCCCGCACGCTCGACCAGCTCGACCGCCACCTCGGCGCCCAGCTCGCCACCTTCACCCACCCAGTGCTTGGCCGCTCGACCATGAATGTGGGAATGATCCGCGGCGGCGCACGGCCTAACATCGTGCCCGATCTCGCCGAGGCGGAAATCGATATCCGCATCACCCCGGCGCTCGCTGCGGTGGGCGGCGCACTCAAGCTGCTGACCGGCGCACTCGCGTTTCACGATCTGCCTGTCGGAATCGTCCATCCGCACGAGAACCCGCCGATGGAAACCGCCGCGGACCACCCGATGATCCTCGAGCTGCTAGCCACCGATCCCGCCACCGGCCTGGCGGGTGCGCCTTGGTTTTCCGACGCCGCCCATCTTTCCAGCGGCGGAGTGCCGAGCATTTGCATCGGCCCCGGGTCGATCGACCAGGCGCACACGGTGGACGAGTTCATGGAGATTTCCGCCCTGGAGGCGGGGGCCAAATTTTTCGATTCGTTCATCAGTCGCTTGAACCGCTGAGCTTGGATTGCCGGAACGCGCCTCTTGCGGCGTGAGAAAATCGATTTAAGCTTCGCGATGCATTTAGAGTGTCCGGACGGTCGTTGTGGAAAATCCATCCCATGGATGAGGAACGTGCTGTTCGCCGCAGGCATCTACCAGATTCTATTCGCCGCTGTGGCGAATTTCTGGCCATTTTTTCTCTTCGATCGCATCGGCATCGAGAGGCCGAACCACCCTTTGCTCTGGCAGGGCGTGGGCGTGATCGCCGGAGTTCTCGGGATTTTCTATCTGATCGCCGCGCGGGATCCCATCCGTCACTGGGTCATCGTGCTCATCGGTCTGGTGAAATCGATGGTGACCTTGCTGATCCTCTGCTCTGCGGTTTTTAACGGCACCCTCCCGCAGAACTGCCTGTGGGTGCTGCTGATCGATGACGCGGTGTGGATCGCTCCGTTTTTGGCGATTTTATGGGCCAGCCTGCGCGCCCACGCCGGAGTTCCACCCACCCGCTCCGAACCGTTGAGCATTGCAGAGGCAGCGGAAATCTACTCCCTTTCTAACGGTATGACACTTGCCGAGGCCTCCAAGTCCGGACTGATCGTTCTAGTGTTTCTACGCCACTTCGGGTGCACCTTCACCCGCCAGATCCTGCGGGGGCTCGAGGGGATTCAGAAAGAAGCCCATGCCCACGGCGCGGAACTCGTGCTCGTCCACATGCTCCAAGGCGGCAAGGAGACCCAGTATCTCGGCGAGCGGAGTGGCGTCACCCGCATTGCAGATCCCCGCTGTGAACTCTACCGCGCCTTCGGTCTCGGCAAGGGTGGCTTTCTCGAACTCTTCGGCCCGCACGTCTGGTGGCGCGGTGCGGTCTCGATCTTCAAGGGCTGCGGCCTCGGTCACCTCGCAGGTGACGGCTTGCAGATGCCCGGCGCATTCCTGTTTCGCAACGGGAAAATCATCTCCGCGCAGCCCGCGCACTCGGCGTCGGACCTGCCGGATCTGCCTGGGCTTTTCCAAGGATTGCCCTCACCTGCCGGAACTGACACGGTCTCGGCATGACCCCACTGCAAGGCAAGACCCTGCTCGTCACCGGCGCATCCAGCGGCATCGGCCAGGCACTTTGCGAAATACTCAACGAGCGCGGAGCGAACATCCTCGGTGTCACCCGCAGGCCTTCCGAGCTTCCGGAGTATATCTCGCCGATCGCTGCGGACCTCACCCAGCGCGAGCAGGTCTCCGCCATCTTCCAGGGACTTGGGAAAATCGACGGCCTCGTCAACTGCGCCGGCGTCGCCTACCTCTCGCGCATCATCGACGGCAACCCCGCCGACTGGGAGGAAATGTGGCGCGTGAACGTGATGGCGCTCGCCCTCTGCTGCAAGCTCTCGCTCAAACACTTCCCCAACACCGGCGGCCGCATCGTCAACGTTTCCTCCATGAGCGGCCACCGTGTCCCGCCCTCCGGCGGATTCTACGCGCCCACCAAGTTCGCCGTTAGAGCCGTGACCGACTCCTTGCGCGCCGAACTCAAGTCCGTGCAATCGAAAATCCAAGTCGCATGTGTTTCCCCCGGGTTCGTTGACACGCCATTGCTCGAATCCTACTTCCGCGGCCGCGAGCAAGCCCTCGTGCAGACCCGCGCTGCGATGAAAATGTTGGAAGCCCGCGACGTAGCCCACGCCATTCTCACCATCCTGGAGGCACCCGCCCACGTCGAAATCGGCGACATCCTCATGCGCAGTGCGGAACAACAGATGTGACATGCATTTCCGCCGCTCCATCCTCCACCTCCTCACCTGCGTCGCAGCTGCCTTGTCGCTGTCCTGCATCGACGGCCGCGAGGAAGTCTGGATCCATGCGAATGGCAGTGGCCGCGCGGAGGCGGTCTATTCAGTGCCCGCCGTGGCCGCAGGACTCCACGGCGGCAAAGACGGCGTGCGCCGGATGATCGAACGATTCTTGGAAAATGCTCCCGGGATCACGTCCTCCTCCTGCGAAGTGGCGACCGCGGGCGATCAGCTGGAAATCCGGGTCCGCACCACCTTCGACTCTGCCCTCGAACTCAAAAAATTTTCTTCGGGCACACTCCCGTCCGCCGCCGCTGGCCTAGCAGGCAAGTTCGAACTGGCGGTCAAAGGTCTCTCCATTGATTTCGCACGCACCATCCATGCCGGCGACGCACTGCCGGGAGCCGGATTGATCCCGGTCGCACAAATTAAAGATCGCTATCTCACCTACATTTTCCACCTGCCGAAAGCCGCCACCACGTCGAACGCGACTCGCACCGAGAACTCCGGCCGCACGCTGGTCTGGGAATTCCCCCTCGCCCAAGCCATCGCGGGGCCGGTCACCACTCGCTTCACCGCTCCCGTCCCACTGCCGCCTTGGCTGGTCTTCGCGATTTGCGCCATCGGGGCATTGATCGCGGTTTTTGGCTCCCGGAAATTATTCCGTGCCAAGCCGCCCACCGGCTAGACAGCCGAATTGTTTCTGTTTCAATGCTAGGCAGATTGTCATGTCCGCCGCATTTAAAGATTATTACCAAACCCTCGAAGTCCCACGCGACGCCAGTGCCGCCGACATCAAAAAGGCGTTCCGCAAACTGGCCCGCAAGCACCATCCAGACGTCGCCCAAGACAAAAAAGCCGCCGAGGAGAAATTCAAGGAAATCAACGAAGCCAACGAGGTTCTCAGCGACCCCGAGAAGCGGAAAAAATACGACCAGCTCGGAGCCAACTGGGACAACCCGAGCGCTGCGCGCCACCCACGCCGCAGCGAGGCCGCCACCGGTGGCCGCGAGTTCAACTTCGGTGGCACCGGCTTCAGCGACTTTTTCGAGCAATTCTTCAGCGGTGGCAGCCGCTACGGATTCCCCGAAAGTGGCCAAGGCCCAGCCGCCGCCCGCGAGCGCAAGGGCAACGACGTGGAAGGCGACATCCTCGTCACCCTGGAAGAAGTCATGAACGGCGACATCCGCCCGATCTCTCTGCAAATGACCAACCCGCGCACCGGCAAGGTGGATACGCACACCTTCCAAGTCCGCATCCCCGCTGGCGTCATCTCCGGGAAGCGCATCCGCGTCCCCGGCCAAGGCGAACCCGGCAGCGGCGGCGCACCCGCCGGGGATCTCTATCTGCGAGTCCGCCACGCCGCCCACCCGGACTTCCACACCGAGGGTTCCGACCTTTACTACGACCTCGACCTCGCCCCGTGGGAAGCCGTGCTCGGCACCGAACTCACCGTGCCCACGCTCGACGGTAACATCAAACTCCGCATCCCGGCCGGCACCGAGAACGGCCAGCAACTCCGCGTCCGTGGTCGCGGCCTGCCCAAGGGGAAAACCGGCGAGCGCGGCGACTTCCACGCCACCCTGACCATTCACCTCCCCACCGATCTCACCGATGAGGAAACCGCACTCTGGGAGAAACTGCGCCGCGTTTCGAAATTCAATCCCCGGAACCAACCCCCTGCATGAACCCGGAGCAAAACCTGCCGCTCTACGCGCCCGATGAACACGCGACCTACACCCTCGAAATGGTCGCCGAAATCACCGGTGTCTCCTCGCAGGCCATCCTGCACTATCAGGAGCAAGGCCTGCTCCGCTCTTCGAGCTTCGACGACGAAGCCGTGCACACCCTGCGCCGCATCGACTACCTCCGCACGACCTGCGAGACGAATCTAACTGACCTGAAGCTCATGCTCGACCTGCTGGACCAAGTGGAGTTCCTGCAAACCGAGCTTCGTATGAAAACGGTGCGCGGGCATTGAACCGAGCTCGGCTCGGGTCAGGCGTAGCCCAGCTCCATCGCTTTCGCTTCGATGGCGGAGTCGTTGTCGAGCAACTCTTGGATCGGATCCCAACGGCCGGAAAGCAGCGCTTCGCGGGCGGATTCCGGCATGGTCACCGGTAGATCGAGGCCTCCGGAAGTGCGGACGCGGAGGGCCTGTACGTCGATGGTGACTTCCGTCTCCGGATCGGCTTCCACCGCATCGCGGATAGCGACGATGTCCGCCGGGCTGGCCATCACGCAGGGCATGGCAAGCGTGGTGGAGTTCCCGTAGAAAATTTCCGCGAAGGACTCGGCGATGACGCCGTTGAAGCCGTATTTGCGGAGCGATTGCGGTGCATGCTCACGGGACGAGCCGCAGCCGAAGTTCACGCCGGCGACGAGGATGGAGGCTCCTGCGAAGCGCGGGTCGTTGAGCGGATGCTGGGTTTTCACACCGTGCTCGTCGAAGCGGACATCATGAAATGCGAATTCGCCGAGACCGTCGAAGGTGACGCATTTCATGAAACGCGCCGGGATGATGCGGTCGGTATCGATATCCGCGCCGGGGATGAAAACAGCGCGGCCGGTGACGGAAGGAACAGGATCGAGTGCCATGGTGATAGAGATTTGAAATAGGTAATTTGAGAGTCAGTCCTCGATGCGGTTGAGGTGATACCACGGTCGTTGGACGTCTTCGGGAAACGGATTGGATTGATAGAATGCGGCAAGCGGCGCGGCGTAGCCGATGGAATCGAGCCGCACGACGGTGTCGAACTGGGTGTAGAGATTGCGCTTCCAACGCTCGGAGCGGCGGAAAACGAGGATTTCCGGCCATTCTTTTTCGATGAGGACGATTTCCTCAACGGTGGGAATGCGCTTGTAGTTGGTGAGCTTGTCACCGCGATCAACGCGCGATGTGGAATCGGACAAGACTTCGATGATGAGCTTTGGATTCGAAACGACGTGCGAATCGTCATCGCCCGGCTCGCAGGCGATGAAGACGTCTGGGTAGTAGTAGCTTTCTCCCAGATCGTCGGCGATTTGGACTTTTACCGCCTCGATGTAAGTGCGGCAGGGGCCACCACGGAGGTGGTTTTTCAGGATGCTGTAAAGGTCGCCGCAAATCTCGTTGTTCCTTCGGCTGGCTCCGGACATGGCATAAATCCTCCCGTCCACGAATTCGTGGCGAGTCTCCGCCACACGCTCTCCTTCGAGATACTCGGCAGCGGTGATCGGGAGCTTGTGGGCTGAGCTGCTCATGATGGCCTCGGTTTTACGCGACGGCGGCGGCAGGTTCCAGACTGAAAACCTCGCGGGCATCCGCGACGGAGCCCTGGATGGCGGCGGCGGCGACCATCACCGGCGACATGAGAATGGTGCGTCCGGTGGAGGAACCTTGGCGCCCTTTGAAGTTCCGGTTCGACGACGAGGCGCAGAGTTGGTCACCGATGAGTTTGTCCGGATTCATCGCAAGGCACATCGAGCAGCCGGCACCGCGCCATTCGAAGCCGGCGGCGCGGAAAATTTCTGGTAGGCCTTCCTGTTCGCACTGGATGGCGACGATCTGCGAGCCGGGGACGACGAGCGCTTGCACGCCGGGCGCGACTTTGTGCCCTTGGATGTATTTCGCGACTTCTCGGAAATCGGAGATGCGGCCGTTGGTGCAGGAGCCGATGAAGGCGACGTCGATTTTCACGCCTTTGATCGGGGTGCCAGCGTCGAGCTTCATGTAGGCGAGGGCCTCCTCGATGGAGGCCTTTTCCAACGGAGTGGAGGCGGTGGCGGGGTCGGGGATGTTTTCGGAAATGGAGATGCCTTGGTCCGGGGAGATGCCCCAGGTGACGGTCGGTGGAATGTCGGCGGCGTTGATCTTGACGATGTCGTCGAAGACGGCGTCGGCATCCGAAGCGAAGGAGAGCCAGCGGGCAGCGGTGGCGTCAAAGTCGCTCATATCCACATACGGGCGACCGTTCAGATAGGCGACGGTCTTGGCGTCCGGGTTGACGTAGCCGCAGCGGGCACCGCCTTCGATGGACATGTTGCAGACGGTCATGCGCTCCTCCATGGACATGCGGTCGAAAACGTCGCCAGCGTATTCGTAGGCGTAGCCGATGCCGCCGTTCGCGCCAAGCAGGCGGATGATGTGGAGGATGACGTCCTTGGCATAAACGCCGGGCGCAAGGTCGCCATTCACTTCGATGCGGCGCACCTTCATTTCCTGCAAAGCGATGGTCTGGGTGGCGAGCACATCGCGGACCTGGCTGGTGCCGATGCCGAAAGCGATCGCGCCGAACGCGCCGTGAGTCGCGGTGTGCGAATCGCCGCAAGCGATGGTGGTGCCGGGCTGGGTGATCCCTTGCTCGGGTCCGACGACGTGGACGATGCCTTGTTTGCCGGAGGCGAGGTCGAAATAGGTGACGCCGAAGTCATCGGCGTTTTTGCGGAGCGCCTGCATCATTTCCGCAGCGAGCGGGTCCTGCGGCGAATCCTGATTGATCGTCGGGACGATGTGATCGACGGTGGCGAAGGTGCGCTTGGGAAACTTCACACTCAGCCCGAGGTCGCGGAGCATGCCGAAGGCTTGGGGCGAAGTGACCTCGTGAATGAGGTGCGTGCCGATGAAGAGTTGCGTGCGTCCATCGGCGATGGTGCCGACCGTGTGTGCGTCCCAGACTTTTTGGAAGAGGCTTTTTCCCATGATGTAGATAGTTCGCCGTGGTTCGCGGCGGGCAGAAAACCTGCCCATGGAGTTTCAGAATGTCAAAGCCGCATGCAGCCGTGTGCCAAGAATGCGGCCAACCAAAAACTATCTGAGTTCCAGAATGAGGCCGACAACGATGCCGCCAAGGGCGAGACAGCCGAACGTGATACCAAGAATTTTCAACCAATTTCTCGCTTGGCGTTTTTTCGCCATATCCCCTTCCACCCAATCTTCCCAAGTCCGGCGGAGTTTGCTTGAGCGGTGGTAATGGCGCAATTTTCCGCTGAAGCGGTCGGATTGCTCGGATGGTAAATCGCGTCTCATGGATTTTCTAGGCGACTGGATGACATCTCACTCACCCGGTGGAAAGATCATTTAGAAAACAAAATTTTCACACAAAAAAGCGCCTCCTCTTGAGATGAAGAGACGCGATTAGAATGAACCCGGTATTGGAGACCCGGCTTACTTGGAATAGTTCACTTCAGGGGCCGTCTGGATCTCCTGGAACTGAGGAAGCGGGCGCAGGCCGGGAGGATTCACCTCCGACGTGCAGCAGCATGAAACGGAAAGGAGCGCGAAGACGGAAGCGACGAGTGAGATGAGAATACGGGTCATGGGAACTTGGGTATTTGTTGGAGAAGTGAAAACCCAAGCGATGATTGCCGCCGGGGAGATGATTTCATGATTCAAACAGTTTCGATTTCGATCCACCGAAAAGAAAATTTCTCTCGGTGAGCCGCGAGACTAGCAACGCGGTTCAGCCCTGCAAGGCAAAATACAGTGCCAAAATGCCCAAGCATGCCAACGCGCGGCGGAAGGGTGTGGGACGGGGAAAACCGTGACCGGCAGAGCGGTGGTAGAAACCGTAGTGGCCGTGGGCTGTGCTGCTGCAAGACGCCGTGCGCAAATCACCGCCGTCGGTTTGGCATCCGGATGACCCGAGGATTTATCCTACCGATCGATAGGCCTTGCCAACGATTGTTAGGGAGCCGTCGGCATTGAAAAGCTTGGACGTCGCCAGCGGCCCACCGCTCACTCCCCCGTGAAACCAAGCATAACGTTCGACGATTTCCATCGCCTCTAGCTTGGGCAAGAGTTGTGAAACAAACTCGGCGATTTTCTCGGGCTTGTGACGGTTTTCCGAAGCCGTTTTCGCGTCCCAATCCGCCACAGCGAACTCGGTGATCCAAATCGGGAGCTTATACATGTCATGGATCTTTTCGATCTTTTTCAAGAGACCCTCAACGCCCGGACCGCCGTAGGAATGCATGCAGACGAAGTCGATCCGCAAACCTCGCGCTTTCGCACCTTTCATAAAAGCAACCATCCATTCGTTGTCGGGATGCACCGTGGCAGGGCTACCAAGCCGCAGGCCGGCGGACTCGAGCACGGGCCACGCGTCGAGGGCTTCTTCCACCGAGGTGTTGCCCTGAGTCGGGGCGTCCGGCTCGTTGAAACCTAGCAGCTCCTTGCCGCCCTTTTTCCTCGCCTGGGATTTTGCCTCGCTCATGAGCTGTTTCGTCACCGTGCGTCCCTGATAGACCATTGGAACGAAATCAACCCCAGCGGGAAGGATCTTCGGAGCCGCGATGTTCCAGTTGTAAATCCAGCGGGAGTTCACCGCTTTGAGGAACTGTGCCACACGCTCCGGCGAGCGAGTCTTCGCGGAGAGACACAGGCCCTTTTTCCGCGGCTTTGGGCTGGCCTGCGCTGCAAGAAGCAATTCGCCACTGCAAGGCAGGGCAAGGGCAGCAAGTGCGAGCAGTTGGCGGCGGGTCATGTGATTTTGAAACATGGGTAGGTCGAGTGGACGGATCCCGCCAAGATGCACGAATCCGGCACCGTCGAACCGTGAGAAAAACGACGGCCTCCCCGGAGGGAGGCCGCCAGGTGACGGGATGATCTTGGCTCTGTTATTGGTTGCTCTTCACACGGCCGAAGAGCCTGCCATTTGCCGCATTTCCGGCGGCGGGAATGGTGGCTGTGATGTTGTTGAACGGGGCGGCACCCGGTGCGACAGTGAAGTTGATTCCGCCGACGGTGCTTGTGGCATCCGGGACAGTGACGAGCGTGGACCAAGAATCGGAGATCCCGA
>JBOFET010000396.1:0-2467 GCA_051648225.1 Luteolibacter sp. | reverse complement strand
GTAAGCGGTCAACAGAGCACCTCTCGCATTTTTGCCAGAGCTCTGGCGGCTATGGCATCTATGCAACCCGGCTCTCGATGGTCTGACAGGCGGCTGGGCGGGTTGTGATCCAGTTGGCGGGCAGCAGAGCTTGAAGTTCTTCCGGCGCGGGGTGGTGCATCAGCTTTTCGAAGACCCACTCGAAGTAGGCGAAAGGATCCGCTCCGTGGCGGCGGACTTGCTCGACGAAAGTGTAAATGACCGCGCTGCGCCAGCCGGTGTGCTCGCCGCCAATGAACATCCAGTTCTTGTGGCCGAGCTTGGTGGGGCGGATCGCGTTTTCGGTGAGATTATTGTCGAACTCGATCTGGCCGTCCATGAAGCAGGGTTCGAGATGTGGCCATTGGTTGGCGGCATACGCCAGGGCGTTGCCTAACTTGCTTCTGGGCGTAATCCCGCGGAAGCGGCCGAGCCTGCGGATGAGTTTGGACAGGTGATCATAGGGCTTCCTCGATTCAAGCCAGCGGGCGCGCTGCCGATCAAGAGGGCCGGCGTTTTCTTCACGCAACCGTTTCTCAACCTGGTAGATGCTGCCGGTCAGAAGCAGGATGCGCGCGGCGATGCGTGGATGCTCGTCGCGGGCTTCCTTGAATTTGCGAGTGATGTGGGTGAGGCACGAGACCGCAGTAATCTGTAACTTCGGGTGACGCTCGATGAAGGTGCGGTAAGCACGCAGGCCGTCGCTTTGAAGATGGCCGTTGAATGACGGCTCCCCTTCCTTGCCGATGAGTATTTCGTCCAGGCAGGTGTTGGCGCGGCTTTTGTGCCAGTCGAAGAGGACTCCGTGTTCGGCGTGGTGATAGACCCAGAAGTACCCCGACGCGGTCTTGCCCGCGCCGGGCTCCAAACATCGCACCGGGGTTTCATCGACCTTGAGGTAGTCGGCCTCGCGCATGCGGGTGGCGATGCGTTGATAGAGCGGCTGCAGCCGGTCGGCGAGGTGGTCGTGCCAGGAGCACATGAGGTTGCGGGTGAGCTCGATGCCATGGGAGGCTTTGAGTTTCCATTGCTCGCGGTAAAAGGTGCTGTGGTAGCAGAACTTCTGGGTGAGCAGGTAGGCTCCGAGCGAAGGGGTGAGCACGCTGCCGGGAAGCAGGCAGGGGGCGAGTGGAGATGTCAGAGGGATTGCGTCCACTTCGTTTTTGCGCACATGGGTGAGGCGCTTGATGATCTCAAGGGTGAAGGCGGAGGGCTTCACGTGGAGGCGCTCGCTGGTCTCCTCGCCTAGCAGGCGGAAGTCGTCGGGCGCGGCAAGCACTTCGGGATGGATGATTTCGCGCACGACGGTGGGCAGGCTTTTGAGCGACTCGCTGAGCTTATTGGTGCGGCGGGCGCGGGTCTTTGGCTCGTTTGAATCTTGGGATTCAGCCGCCGGTCCTTGGTCTTCGGGAGCGGCGGCGGCAGGCTTTTTTGCCTCATCTCCTAGGAACTCCAGAAGGAGTTGATCATGACTCATCTTCTCGCTCTTGGCTCCGTAGATGCGCTTGAGCAGTGCGGCGACGATGCCTTTCTGGACTGCGAGTTCGGCTTCCAACGAAGCGACTCTCGCGGTGAGTTCGGCGATCTGTTGTTCGGGCGTCTTGATGAATGACTAACCAGCAAATGACATGCCATGGGCGGGTAAATAGATGATATTTATCGCAATTCATACCATGGTCGCTGGAGGCCGTCGCGCAGGTCGATGCCGTCGGTTAGCATGGCCAGTGCGGTGGGTTTGATTACGAGCTTGCGGCGGTCACCTTCGATGTCCTTCGGCCAACTGAACGTGCCTTTTTCAAGGCGCTTTGCCACGAGCCAATATCCAGTTCCATCGAAATAGAGGATCTTGATGAGGCGGCGTGATTTGTTAGTGAAGAGGAAGGCCGCGCCGCTGAGCGGATCGAGGCCGAGGTGGTTGCGTGCGAGCGTGGCGAGGGTGTTGAAGCTCTTGCGCATGTCGCAGGGTTCGAGCGCGACATAGACTTTGAGGTTGCCGTTGAAAGTGAGCATGGCGGTTAGCTTCAGGCGAGGTGGCGGAGGAGGGCGGCGAGCAAACGGATCTGCTCCGCATCCGATGCGCGGACGACGGCCCCGCAGGGTAGTTGGACTTCCAGCGCCGGTCCGTTGGCGGAAGAGGCAACCTCGGCAAAGAGGAAGGCCGTAGTGTTCCCACGCGGTGCGGTTTGATCACCACGTTTCTGAGCCCCGATCCAAGCCGCCAGGGTGGGATACTTGATTCCGCATTGCCGGGCGAAGACAGGGGCGCTCAAGCTGCTGCGTTCAAAAGCGGCGAGAACCTCGCGCTTGTATTCGGGAGTGTAACGGGTGCGTCCGGTTTGATCGGATTTGACGATGACGCTGGCGGCTTGATCGATGTTGGTTTCCATAGGGCGGGCATCCTACGCCCAAATTGCCGCCGCCGGATAGTGGGGTTCTGTTGACCGCTTAC
>JBOFET010000395.1:0-9750 GCA_051648225.1 Luteolibacter sp. | reverse complement strand
CACGCTGTTGGCCGTAGGTTTCCGCTTGATCGAGGAATGGTCGTCCCAACCGGCCGAACTGGAGCCGGGACTGATCGTGGAAACCAGTTCGGGGTTGCACGGAGAGACGGGATTGGACACACCGCTGCATGGCGGTGAGTCCCTCGGTATTAGGTAAGGTGCTGGAAGTCTTCGAGCGGAACTTCCGCGACCGTGGAGAGCTGGGGGCATCCATCAGCATCTGGTGGGATGGCGCGGAATTGATTTCCGAAGGCCATGGCTGGTGCGAGCGGGAAAAAAACCGTAGCTGGACGGCGGACACGCTCGTCCCTGTCTATTCGGCGACCAAGGTTCCGGCGGCGGCGACTGTGTTAATGGCGCTTGAGAGCCGAGGACTCTCGGCGGATACCCTGGTGACAGAGGTCTGGCCGAAGTTTCCAGTGGCAGAAGCGAGGTTTTCCCATCTGTTATCCCACCAGTGTGGTCTGCCAGTGCTGGACCAAAAAGTCAGCATTTTCGAACATGCCGCGGTGGTCGAGGCCATTGAGGCGCAGACACCGGCTTGGGTTCTGGGAGAAAGTCAGGGATACCATCCGAGGACGTTCAGTGCTCTGACCGACGAACCGGTGCGAATCCTAACAGGAAAGTCCCTCGGGGAATTCTGGCGGGAAGCGCTTGCCGGTCCGCTCAGTCTCGACTTCTGGATCGGCCTGCCGGAATCCGAGTGGCCGCGCGTCGCCCGCATCTATCCGGGTAGGGTCGGGAATGATGATCTCGCGGATGCTTTTTACAAACAACTCACCACCTCCGGCACTTTCACCCGGCGGGCGTTTTCCTCGCCGCGCGGGCTTCATGCGATCCATGAAATGAACGAGCCGCATGCCTGGGCCGCCGGCCTGCCTGCCCTCGGTGGGGTGGGCACGGCTTCGGCTCTCGCCAAGTTCTATCAAGCGGCGATCGGCTCGATCGACAGCCCGTTGTCGGTGGAAACGAAGCATGCCTTGGCCACTCCGCAGCGGACTGGCGAGGATCTGGTTTTGCTCCGGCCCTCGACCTTCACTTGTGGTGCCCAGCAGGATCCGCTTGATCCATCGGGGCGGAAAATCCGGCAGATTTATGGTCCCTCGCTGTTAGCTTTCGGGCATCCGGGAGCGGGTGGCAGCCACGGCATGGGCGATCCGGCGACCGGTATTTCCTTTGCTTATGTCATGAACCAGATGGATCTCAACGTGATGCCGGGCCTCAAGTGCTCGGAAATGGTGGACGCGCTCTTTTCCGAGTATTGAGCGCTGGGCACGCCTATTCGGCGGGTCCTATTTCTTGACCGATTCCCTACCCGGAATCCACACTCCGCGCCATGCGCATCCTTACCGGTCTCCAGCCCAGCGGAAAACTCCACGTTGGAAATTTTTTCGGCGCGATGGAGCCTGCCATCCGTCTTCAAGACGAGGGCGAGGCGTTCTATTTCATCGCGGACTATCATGCGATGACGTCCTCTCAGGATCCCGCCGCACTGCGTGAAAACGTGCGTGAACTCGCGGTCGATTTCCTCGCCTGCGGTCTCGATCCGGCACGCGCCGTCTTCTTCCGCCAGAGTGCGGTGCCGGAGGTCAACGAACTGGCATGGATACTCTCCACCGTCTGCCCGATGGGGCTGCTCTCGAAGTGCCACTCCTACAAGGACAAGGTCGCTAACGGCATTTCCCCCAATCACGCGCTCTTCGCCTATCCAGTCCTGATGGCTGCTGATATTCTGTTATACGACTCCAACAAAGTCCCTGTCGGAAAGGACCAGAAGCAGCATCTCGAAGTCACTCGCGACCTTGCGGTGAAGCTGAATGAAACCTACGGCGAGGGCACCGTTGTCCTGCCGGATCCTATCATCCGCGAGGAAACGGCCGTCATCATCGGTCTCGATGGCCGCAAAATGAGCAAGAGCTACGGCAATACCTTGCCGATCTTCGGTGAGGAGAAAGTGCTTCGAAAGCTCATCATGAAAATCCCCACCGACTCGACGCCGGTGGACGAACCGAAGCCAACCGGGGACTCGACGATTCTTGCGCTCTACAAGCTTTTCGCTAGCCCTGAAGATTACGCTACCATGGTTGCCGATCACCAGCGTGGCGGCGTTGGTTACGGGGATTTTAAGAAACGCCTCGCCGATGCCTACTGGGAATTTTTCGCGCCAATGCGTGCTCGCCGGGCGGAAATTGTCGCTGATCTCGGATTTGTTGATCAGGTGTTAGCCGCCGGAGCGCTGAGAGCCAGAGATGAAGCCGACAAGGTGCTTGGCCGCGTGCGCAGAGCCGTCGGGCTGATTTGAAATCCATATCCACTCAAGTGACCCCGCTAGACCCCGGATAAAAAAAAATCCCAACGTCCTTCAAGAGGACTCTGGGATGATCTTACACCGAAAAGTGCTCGAAAGAGGACTCGAACCTCCACAGGTTACCCTACTAGATCCTTAGTCTAGCGCGTCTACCAATTCCGCCATCCGAGCATCCGGTTGGGTGGACGCACGTGTTACGGTCCCGATCCTGGCTTAGCAAGAAATCTTTGCGAAAATTTATCGTCACGCACTGAAACTGCTTAGAGCTTGCCACCCGGCTTGAAGACGAAAGCATGGGCCGCCAATTGCCATGGAATCCATACGTGCCGAGTCAGTCGTCAAAACCTTCGGAAACACTCGTGCCCTGGATGGGATCAGCCTGAGCATCGATCCCGGCGAACTTTATTTCCTGCTTGGAGCCTCGGGTTGTGGCAAGACCACCTTGCTCCGCTGCATCGCCGGTCTAGAGACGCCTACGTCGGGTGCGATCTATTTCGGCGACCGCGACGTGACGAAAATGCCGCCCCACAAGCGCGAGGCGGCCATGGTTTTCCAGAGTTACGCGCTCTGGCCGCACCTCACCGTCGGCCAGAACATCGCCTTCGGATTGGAAGAGCGGAAAGTGCCGCGACCGGAAATCAAACGCCGGGTGGACGAGGCCTTAGAAATGGTCCAGCTCCCGGGATACGGCGACCGCTCGATCGATCAGATGTCCGGCGGCCAGCAGCAGCGGGTTTCCCTGGCGCGTGCGCTGGTCGTGAAGCCGAAGTGCCTGCTGCTGGACGAACCGCTCTCCAACCTCGACGCCCAGCTCCGCGTGGAAATGCGCCGCGAAATCCGCCGCATCGTGAAGGAAAACGGCCTCACTGGAATCTACGTCACTCACGACCAGGAAGAAGCGCTCGCCATGGCCGACCGGATGGCGGTGCTCACCCGGGGAAACATCGGCCAAATCGGCACGCCCGAGCAAATTTACCGGGACCCGCGCAGCGCCTACGTCGCGAATTTCATCGGCGAAACGAACCTCATCGCCGGCACCGCGATCGAGACGCGCGATGGCTTCACCATGGCGAACACCGCCGCCGGACCGATCGTCGGCCGCATCACCAAGCCGGACTGGCATCCTGCGGCGGGCGAGGCGGTGACTCTTTCCATCCGCCCCGAAGCGTGGCGACTTCATCAGTCAGAAGGCGACAACACGTTTCTGGGTCATGTCGTCGAGCGCAGCTACCTTGGTCAGCGCATTCAGTATTGGATCGAAACCGCCGCGGGTCGCCAGCAAGTCGTGGAAATGAACCCGCACACGATTCGGGAGCCGGGTGATGAAAAAGTCGCGCTCTATGCCCGCCACGATGATGTCGTCGTCTTACAACCCTGATTTTTCATGAAGACCCGGGCATGGATCATCTTTGGATTGTTAGCGCTCATCGTGGCGCTGCCGATGCTGCTGCGTCGCCAAACGGCCACCACGAGTTCGCACAAGGCGGATGACACGCTGGTCATTTTAAGCCCGCACAATGAATCGATCCGGCAGGAGTTCGGTGAGGCATTTGCAGCGCACTGGAAGGAGAAGACCGGGCGCTCGATCTACATCGACTGGCGCACCCCCGGTGGCACCTCGGAAATTCGCATGGTGCTCGACGCAGGATTCAAGGCGGCGGAGGACACTGGCCGCACCGGCATCGGCGTGGATTTGTTTTTCGGTGGTGGTGAGCCGGACTTTGCCAGTCAGGCGAAAAAAGGTCGCCTCGTGCCGCTGCGGGTGTTCGAGACTCAGCCGGAACTCTTCGCAAAGGACGGCCCGATTCCCGAGACTTTCACCGGCGAGCGCTACTATCCGCCGGACCGCGTCTGGGTGGGCACTTGCATGTCGCAGTTCGGCATCTGTTATAATCCGGATGTGCTCAAGCGGTTGGGAATCGACAAGCCCATTTCCTGGAACGACCTCGGCGATCCGAAATACGCGGGCACGCTCGCCCTAGCAGATCCCACGAAAAGCGGATCCGTCGCGCGTGCCTTCGAACTGCTCGTCCAAGCGGAAATGCAGCGGGCGATGAATGCTCCCGGCGCGGTGCGCGAAGAAGCACTCGACGCTGGTTGGACGGCGGGGCTCCAGCTCATCCAGCGGATGGCCGCGAATGCCCGTTATTTCACGGACAGCGCCTCAAAACCCCCGCAGGATGTGGGGCAGGGGAATGCCGCCGCCGGCATGTGCATCGATTTCTATGGCCGTTCGTTCACCGCAGAACTCACCTCGGAAAGCGGCGCTCCACGCGTCGTCTGGATCGCTCCGGTCGGCGGAACGACATTGAGCGGCGACCCGATCGCCGTGCTGAAGGGCGCGGAGAATCCCGAAGTGGCTCAGGCATTCGTCGAGTTCACCCTCACGCCCCAAGCGCAAAATCTGTGGTTCGGAAAACCCGGCACCCTTGGCGGTCCCGTGAGCCGGGCACTGCACCGCACGCCGATCCGGCGGGACATGTATGTGCCGGAAATCCTCGTGGATTCCACGATGCCCGAAGCGATGCCCTATGAAGACCCGGGAAATTTCACCTATCAGCGCGAACTCACTGGAGCGTCCTTCAACACGCTGCGGCAGCTTGTGAAAATCATGTGCATCGACTCGCACGAGGAAATGAAATCCGCCTGGCTGGCCATCCGCGGGGCGGGCATGCCTGCGGACGCTCTCGCCGTCTTCTCCGACGTCTCGATCATGAATTACGCCAAGGGAGGCAAGGGCGATCCCGTGCTCGACGGACCCGACTCGCTCAAGGCCGCCGACCGCGCTTCCGAAATCGGCGAGTGGTTCCGCGCGAACTACCGCAAGGCCGAAGCCATGGCTCGCGCCAAATCATCCTCCACCGCCACCACCCGATGAAACGCGGTAACGCCATCACGATCACGATTCTTGTCAGCATCCTGTTCGCCGTGTTTTTCATCTATCCGGCCGGGATGGTGGTGAAGCAGGCCTTCGAGGGCACGCGTCCAGACGGCTCGCATTATTTTACCTTGGACTTCTTCGCCTCGGTTTTCCGAAATCCGATCTATCGGGAAGGGCTGTGGAATGCATTTGCGCTCGGCATCGCCAGCACGCTGGTCACCCTGGTGATCGCCTTTCCGCTGGCGCTGATCGGCCACCGTTACGACTTCTTCGGCAAGAACGTGCTCGGGGTGTTGGTCCTCGCACCGCTGATTTTACCCCCCTTCGTCGGCGCAGTCGGCGTGAAGCAAATGCTCGGCGTGAACGGTGCGCTCAACGCGCTGCTCATCGACATGGGCCTGATGGACACCGCGCTGCCCTACGACTGGCTGGCAAACGGCCGCTTCACCGGCATCGTCCTGATGAACGCGCTGCATCTCTATCCGATCCTCTACATGAACATCGCCGCCGCCCTAGCGAATCTGGATCCAGCGATGGAACAGGCGGCGGAAAATCTCGGCTGCCCGCCGTGGAAGCGGTTCTTCCGAATCACGCTGCCGCTCGCCATGCCCGGCGTGTTCGCGGGCGCTTCCATCGTTTTCATCTGGGCATTCACCGAACTCGGCGTGCCGCTTGTGTTCGATTTCTCGCGGGTCGCACCGGTGCAGATTTTCGACGGACTCAAGGGACTGGATAAAAACCCCATTCCCTATGCGCTCACGGCCATCCTGCTCATCGTCGCCGCCGGAGTGTTCGCCTTGTCCAAGCTCGTCATGGGCCGCTCGCCGCTTGGCACCGCGCCGCGGCCGAAGGGGCGCTCGACCTCGCTCCGGATCGGTGGTTTCAAGTCCTTTGCCTGCAGCGTGTTTTTCCTGGGCGTGTTCATCATCGCGTCGATTCCGCATTTGGGCGTGGTGCTGTTGTCCCTGTCCGGTCGCTGGTATGGAACCGTGATTCCGGATGAACTGACGATGCGCCATTACGTCGAGGCGCTTGGTAACGGCCTCGTCGTGCCCTCCATCCAGAACAGCCTGATGTATGCGGGTACCGCGACATTGATCTGCCTGGTCATCGGTCTGTCCGTGGCGTGGGTGGTCGTGCGTTCCGATTTGAAATCGCGCGATTTTCTGGATGCCGTGGTGATGCTGCCACTGGCCGTCCCCGGGCTGGTCATGGCGTTCGGCTATCTCGCCCTCTCGCAGGAAGGCAAGCCGTTTCATTTCCTCGTCGGAGCTGGGGGAAATCCTTTCATGTTGATCGTGGTCGCCTACGCGTTCCGGCGGCTGCCCTACGTCGTGCGAGCTGCTGTGGCCGGACTCCAACAGAGCAATCCCGCGCTGGAAGAAGCCGCACAATCCCTCGGAGCCACGCCATGGCGCACGCTCCGGCGGGTGGCGATCCCACTCATCGGCGCGAATCTGGCAGCCGGCTCCATCCTCGCCTTCGCCTTCGCCATGCTCGAAGTCAGCGATAGCCTGATCCTCGCCCAGCAAGCGCAGCATTACCCGATCACCAAGGCGATTTACACCCTTCTCAGCACCCTTGGAAACGGTACCGAACTCGCCGCCGCCCTCGGCGTGTGGGCGATGGTTTTTCTATCCGTCGCGATCATGGGTGCCGCCGTGCTTGGGGGAAAACGAGGCGGATTGTTCAAAGTTTGAGAGCGCCGTTTCGCTCCCAAATTTTCCAAGAGGATGCCTTGACCCCGCGCGGGGTGGAGGAATAGGGTCCCGCCGACCTTCCGGATCAGCGCACCATTCCAGCTTCCACCATGAACATTCACGAATACCAAGCCAAAGAGCTTTTTGACCGCTTCCAAGTTCCAAGCCCAATTGGCCGCGTCGCCAGCAGTCCCGAGGAAGCCGCCGCCGCCGCTAGGGAATTCGCCGGGGCGAAGCTGGTCATCAAGGCACAGGTCCACGCCGGTGGCCGGGGAAAAGGTCATTTCACCAATGGCTTCAAAGGGGGCGTCCACCTCATCGAGTCGCCCGAGCAAGCCGCCGAGTTTGCCGGAAAAATGCTCAATCAAACGCTCGTCACCGTGCAAACGGGCGGCGCGGGCAAGCTGGTAAGCAAGGTGATGGTCGCCGAGGCTGTGGACATCACCCACGAATTCTACCTCGCCATCCTCATGGACCGCGCCACCTGCCGCCCGGTCATCGTCGTTTCCACCGAAGGCGGCATGAGCATCGAGGACGTCGCGCACAACACGCCAGAGAAAATTGTCCGGCAGTTCATTCATCCCCTTCTGGGCCTTCAAGTATATGAAGTCCGCAAACTAACAGCCGCCCTTGGCCTCACCGGCGACATCGCGAAGCAGTTCTCGAAATTGTTAGAAAACCTCTACAAGCTTTTCATCTCGTGCGATTGCTCGATGTTGGAAATCAATCCGCTCGTCACCACTCCCGACGGTCGCGTGCTCGCGCTCGACGCCAAGTTTGGCTTCGACGACAACGCGCTCTACCGCCACCCGGACATCGTTGCCATGCGCGACAAGTCGGAGGAAGATCCCCGCGAGGTCGCCGCTTCCGAGTTCGATCTCAACTACATCGGTCTTGACGGGAACATCGCCTGCCTCGTCAACGGTGCAGGTCTCGCGATGGCCACCATGGACATCATCAAGCACTTCGGTGGCGATCCCGCGAACTTCCTCGACGTGGGCGGCGGAGCCTCCAAGGAACAAGTCACCGCCGCGTTTAAGATCATCCTCGGTGATCCAAACGTGAAGGGCATCCTCATCAACATCTTCGGAGGAATCATGGACTGCAACATCATCGCCGAGGGCGTCATCGCCGCCGCCAAGGAGACCGGCTTGCCGATCCCTCTCGTCGTCCGCCTCGAAGGCAACAACGTGGAAATGGGCAAGGCCACCCTCGCCGGCTCCGGTCTCAACATCGTCTCTGCCGACGACATGTCGGACGCTGCCAAGAAAATCGTCGCCGCCGTGCAATGACTCCCGCCTGATCCCTAACCACTTCTTCTCATGTCCATTCTCATCGACGAAAACACCAAGGTCCTCATCCAGGGCATCACCGGAAGCTTCGGCGCACGCCACGCTTCGCTCTCACTTGCCTACGGCACTCAAGTCGTCGCCGGGGTGACTCCGGGCAAAGGCGGTCAAAAATTTGAAAATGTCGTCCCTATCTTCGACACCGTCAGCCACGCGGTGAATGAAACGGGCGCCACCGCCTCCGCCATCTTCGTGCCGCCGCCGTTCGCAGCCGATGCCATCCTCGAAGCAGCCGACGCCGGCGTGGAGCTCATCGTCTGCATCACCGAAGGCATTCCTGTGATGGACATGATGCGCGTCAAAGAAGCTCTCCGCGGCTCGAAGTCCCGTCTCGTCGGCCCTAATTGCCCCGGCCTGGTCACTCCTGGTCTTGGCGAGAAATCGCACGGCGGCTGCCGCATCGGCATTGCTCCGGGCTACATTCACAAGCGCGGCAACGTCGGTGTGGTTTCCCGTTCCGGCACTCTAACTTACGAAGCTGTTTTCCAACTCACGCAACTCGGCTACGGTCAGAGCACCTGCGTCGGCATCGGCGGTGACCCGATCAACGGAACCAACCACCTCGAGGTGTTGGAAATGTTCAACAACGACCCTGAGACCGAAGCCATCATCATGATCGGTGAAATCGGCGGCAACGCCGAGGTGGATGCTGCCCGCTGGGCCAAGGAACATTGCAAGAAGCCCATCGCGGGATTCATCGCCGGAGCCACCGCACCTCCGGGTCGCCGCATGGGGCACGCCGGAGCCATCGTCGGCGGCGAGGATGATACGGCGCAAGCCAAGAAGCGTATTCTCACCGAGTGTGGCATCGCAGTCTCCGAGACTCCAAGCGACATGGCGAAGACTCTGCTAGAGCGCTGGGGCAAGTAAGCCAAGAGACGCCTAACTGCTTCGTGTCAGATTTGGTGAAATCGCCACGGATCACAGCCCTCTCGGCCATGTCGTTAAACGGGCGTCTCGCCCGTTTTCCGTAGCAGAAGTTTCAAGGCGCTGTGACCGCGAGGCGGACAAAGCATGAAGTCGCCTCGGCAGGAAGGAGTGCGGTGAGCCAGATGCGGCCCTGCGAGTCGGTAGATTTGGAGAGATGACCGAGGGGGATTTCCCAGGTTTTCAGAGAGTCACTGCATTCGATACTCCACGAGCGTGAGGTGAGCTAGATTTCTGGGCCACCTACCTCCACCATCAGCCCGGATGAATCCCAAATCACGTCAACGCTACACCGCCGAGTTCAAAGCCCAAGCCGTCGAACTCATCAACACCGGAAAGCCCATCTCCCAGATCGCCGAAGAACTCTGCATCGGCAGCAACCTGCGCTCCCTGCGGCGCGAAGTCGCCCTCCTCAAGATGGAGAGTAACATTTTAAAAAAACCGCAGTCATCCTCGGCACCAGACCCCAGCCCAACTCCGGGAAATGATCGGCGACATCCACCAAGCCACCGGCCACGGCATCCGACCGATCTGCGCCATCCTCGGCGTTCCCCGGAGCAGCTATTACCACGCCTCCGCGCCCAC
>JBOFET010000394.1:0-35692 GCA_051648225.1 Luteolibacter sp. | reverse complement strand
GGTTTTCAAATGCTTCCATGCCGGGAGGAAACCCTCCGGCATACTCTTCATTACGGGTCTTTTTGCAAGCCATCTGGCCCGCTTAAATCAAACGGTCGTTTCGTACAAGTGCGGATTCTACCAAAATGAGGTAGCCCTGCACACCCGCTAAAGGACGCTTGCAATCATCCGGCCTCGGGCAGAATCTCGCTGAATGAAATCAAAACTCCTACTCTGCATCCCCGCGCTCGTTCTCCTCTCCTCCTGTGCCCAAGACACCATGGATGGCAGCACCTTTTCCCGAAATGAAGCGCGCCAAGCACAGTCCGTGAACACCGGTCGCATCACCTCGATCCGAAACGTGACGATCCAAGGTGACAACACCGCCGGAACCTTGATCGGCGGCCTCGCCGGCGGCGCACTCGGCAGCAACATCGGCAGCGGCCGGACCTCCAACACCGCAGGAGCCATCGGCGGTGCCCTGGTGGGTGGAGCGGTGGGTTCCCACGCCCAACAACGGATGCAAACACGCCGCGGCATCGAAATCACCGTGCGCCTCGACGGGGGCGGCTCCGTCGCCGTGGTGCAGGAAGTCACCGCGAACGAGCGCTTCAACGTCGGCGACCGCGTGCGCGTGCTCTCCACCGGCGGCCGCACCCGGGTGGCGTTCTAACTTCCACCATCAGAACACCCTCCATCTCACCGGATGGAGGGTTTTTTTGTGCCCTGATAGCATCGGTCTGTCATTTTCCGGCAAGCACAATTCACCCTTGTCATCCCGAGCGACTTTTCTACCGTGTTGTCAGTGAAAAAACATTGGAAATGGTGCCTGCTGGCCCTCCTGCTCACTTCGGTGAGCGGTGGTGGCATGACTTGGGATGAAGCCATGGACGCGATCAGCGAAAAACGCCGTGCCCTGAGCGCAGAGGAACAAACCATCCAAGAGCAGCTCAAAACCATCGAAGCTCAGGTGAAGATCCAGGACGAGCATATCGCGCTCCTGAATGGCCAGCTCGCAGCCCTCTCTGGAAGTGCCACTGCTACGCAGCCGATGCCAAACGCGACGGAAAACAAGGTTGCCTCCGCATCCACCGCACCGTCGCTGAATCACCAGCCTAGAGAGGACCAGTTGATCGCTCAAAGCCTCCAAAAGATCCTCGTGATAGAAGGGAAAGCCGGTAAACCCAGTGGAGCTTTTCTGGCCCCTCACGATGGCAAAATCCTTCTCTTCGCTTCCGCACACTGGCTCGACGAAAACCCAAGGCCCACGGTCACCCAGCAGAGCAAATCACCCCTCGCCTTGGGCGAGGAGCTGACCTGTCCGGCCGGAGTGGATCTGGTCTGCTTGCATCCGGCGGCCAATGATCTACCGCATTTCGAATGGGCGGAGCCCGCTGAAAAACCGGCGGTGGGAGCCCGCGTCGTGGTAATCTCCTTGGACCCGAGCACCAAGCTGCCGCGCGGCATCGGCGGCTCGATCCGTGGCATCGGGCCGGATACGATGGAGCTCGATGCGGAGCTTACCCCGGAAATGACCGGTGCCCCCGTTCTCTCCTTGGATTCGGGAAAAATCATCGGCATCGTCGCCCCCCAGATCGCCGGGGTGCAGGACGAATGGGCCATCGGCACCCGCCACGAAGGCAGCCGGAATTTCGCCACCCGCATCGACCGGATCCAGGAATGGAAGCCCAGCGATCTCGGGCGCTACGCCAAGGAGGCAGCTTACATCCAGGCGATCAACCAACGGACGCGGATCGCATGGCTGGCGCATATGCTGGTGGTGGGAAGAACGCATACGCAGGAGAAGTCCCGAAAGTATTTCGAGGACAGTTCCGCCCAGCGGAGGCCCCAGCAAAGAGACGGGGAGTCCAGTGAGGAATTCATACAAAGGAGAAAGCGCGAAGCAGAAGAGTCTTACAAAAAGGTCGAAGAAGAGCGAAAAGAATCCTTGAGGCTGGGCAAAATCTTCCGGGAAATCAAAGCAGAAGCCCTGAAACATGCTGACAACCCGCACATCGCAAGGGTTAACAGCTGGATAAAGGATTCTTGGGACGCCCACGATGCCACAAAGCGTGCGGATGAGAAAATCCGTCTCGCGAATATCTACCGGACCATGCTCGCGGACATCTCCAAGCAAGAGCCCGATTTGAGCGCCCACATGACCCCTTACCATCTCCAGCAGTATCGGGCCGCCAAGGAGATCCGCTCGCAGGGCATCCGCATCATCGGCCAAAATGCGGACCGCGTCGGACAGTGAACCACCGTTAGAACCCGATCATGACCACCTTCATCCAAGTGATTTTCCGGAACAGGCATTCGCTGCTCATGGCTTTTGGCTGCGCGCTTATTCCTGGCCTTCACGCTGCATCCGAGACCCAGATCCCGGACTATGCCACCAAGGGGGATTTCTCCGCGGAGCAACGAGAACTTCTCGCAGTCAAGCAAGATGAACTCGGCGGCACCTTGGCGAAAATCAATTTGACGCATGCGAAAATCGAAGCTCTGAAGGCGAAGATCGAAAGCCAGAAAATCACCATTGCCGCGCTCACCGCCAAGCTTGGGGACAAGGTGCCGCCGAATACCCCGCAGATGGACGATTCAGGCAAAGAAAGACTTCCTAACGGCTTCATCGCCGGAGTGACACCACGGATTGTGATCATCGAGGGTGACAAGGGAAATGGCACCGGATTCCTCTGCCGCAGTGGCAATGAGGTGTGGGTCTACACCGCCGCCCATGTCTTGAGCGGCAACCGCACCATCACCGTGAGGGACAACACGGGCAGGACTTATCGGGACTTCGAGTTCCTCGAGTGTGCGGAAGGCGTGGATCTTGTCCGGCTAAAGCCAAAGGACACCGGGCTGGAAGGGCTTGAGCTGGTGCTCCCGGACGAAGCTCCCAAAGTGGGGGAAGTCATCGTCGCCATCGGAAACAGCCTCGGGGCGGGATCGCTCACGGGTGAACCCGGCAACATCATGAGCGTCCAGGACGACATGTGGGAAGTGAATGCGGAGATCATTCCCGGGAACAGCGGCGGGCCGGTGATCTCCTATGAATCGGGCAAAGTCGTCGGCATCGTCACCCATCTAACGATCAACCGCGACCGCGATCCATCCGCCCCGGTCGCGGTGGATCGGAAGACGGAAGTCAAAAGGTTCGCCGCCCGCCTCGACAAGAACTGGGAATGGCGGAGGATGCCGGTCGCGAGATTCGTCAAGGAGTGGGAACACATCGAAGCGATGGACAAGGCAAGCTCGATCGCTTGGGCGTCCGCCTATCTGATGCATACCGGACCAGAATCGGGCGGCGGATCTCGGAGCCGGACCGACCCGGAACAAGTGAGACTCGCCGAGTCGATTCTCGCCCGAGACAGAAACCACATGCAGGTGCAGCGGGTTGACGACTGGCTGAAGCGCTACCGTGCGGCTGGAACCGTGCGCCAGGGCGAACTCATCAAGGAAGGCAATACCATCATCGACCGCAATCTGGATGAAATCCGGGTCAAGGACCAGGGGCCAAAGGCCGCCGACTTCAGCTGGTATCACCGGCAGACCTACGAGGCCGAGCTTGCGTTCCGAAAAAGGCTCACCAAAGAGGATCCGTGATATCCCGGATCAAGTATAATACGGCTTCAGCATCCAGTAACAGACCGGCCCGGTGATGGCCACGTAGAGCCAGAGCGGAAACACCCAGTGGGCAAGTTTGCGATGCGCGGTGAAGCGGTTGGTCCAGCCGGCGATGAAGGTGAAAAGAATGAACGGCAGGCTCACCGCAGCCGCGACGATGTGGGTGATGAGTAGGAGGAAATAAACCGTGCGCATGGTGCCCGTGCCGCCGTAGCGGGTCGGATCATTCGTCATGTGATAGGCGACGTAGGAGAGCAGGAACAAAACCGAGAGAAACATGGCGAAGACCATCGTCGCGCGATGCATGCGGACATTTCCCAGTTTGATGAAGATCACCGAGACCAGCAGCACCACGGCGGCGACCGCGTTGATTCCGGCATGGATCGGTGGCAGGAACGTGGTGCTCCAGCCATCCGGGAGCGGCAGTCTAACTTTCTGCATCACCACCACCAGCAGGAGGACCGCAGCAGATAGAATCCACGCGGCGAGACCGAGTTTTTTCGAAAGCTCCTCCTGCGGCGGGCGGGTGAGCCACTGTTTGCGTTCATCAATCATCAGATGCCGGGAGTTGGGTTCTTCGCCAGCTCGGCACGAATGCGGCCGAACAGTTCGTCCTTGAGTTTTTGATAGAGATTCGGGTCCAGCTTCTTGGCTTCCTCGGAGCGCGCATCGGCGAGCGGCCACTTGCCGATGACTTTGAAATCGCGGTCTACCAGGATGAAGCCGAGGTCGTGGGCATACTTGCCGTTCGCCTCGATATCGAGCGGGTCGGAGCGCTCGCGGAGGCCGAAGAATTTGAGTTCCTTTTCGAGATACTCGTGAGTGGTCTTGGCGTCGCCGGCATTGAGAAACCACCAGTTCTTCGTCTCGGCGCCAAGCGCCTTGGCGTAGTCCGCGAGCTTCTCCTGCTTGTCGTTTTCCGGGTCCACCGTGATGCAGGCGATGTGGAAATCCGGGTGACTCTTGAACTCATCGTAAATTTTGCGCAGCTCCTCCCCATTGCGGACGGCACAGTGCGGGCAGATGGCGAAGAACTCGGCCACCACCCAGACCTTGCCGCGCAGGTCGGAGAGTTTGACCGGCTGATTCTCCTGATTCACCGCGGACAGATCCCGGGCGATTTCAAACCACTGGGGCGCGGTGTTCTTGCCGGTGTTCACGACAAGCGGTGCCTGATAGGGAGCATCGAGCCCCGAGCGCAGCCACATGGCGAGGCTGACGATGCCGATGCAAATGACGGCGATCCCGGAGTAAAAAAGAGTGATAGTGGTGTTGCGTTTCATTACTTTTCCAATTGTTCGACGAGCAGTTTGTCGATGGTTTGGTTGAGAAGCTGTTCGAGTTCCTCAAGATTGCTGCGGCCAGTGCCGGTTTTGGCTCCCTTCGCATCCCAGGCAGCGGCCTGTTGGAAATCAAAGGTAGCGATGAATGGCGGCCCACCCTGCTTCTGCGGGACGACGCCGCGGCGGATGTGGCCTTCCTTGTCGATCAGGACGATGGCGGAATCATACTGCCACTTCCCATCGGCCTCGTTCGGATAGATGTTGGTCTTCAGTTCGTTTTTAATGAATTTGTGGAGCGTCTTCGGCTCGTTCCCACCGACCCACCATTGGGGGAGGTTCATGCCATTCGCGCTGGAGAACTCGGCGAGGCTCGGGAACAATTTCTCCGCTGGCAGGGGATCGACGACCAGGGAGATGAGCTTGAAATCCGCAGTGTCCGCCCGTGCGGCGGCGAGGCGTTTCATGACCGCCGTGCTCAACTCGGCCGCTTGAGGGTCGCGGAGGCTGGTGACGTTCACGGCGATGACGTTGCCGCGGAGATTGACGAGTTCGTCGATTTTTCCGTCCTGGCGGAGCATGCGGAGGTCACGCTCCGGGGTGATGCGGTAGATGATGGCGGGGCGGTCGTCCTTGGCATTTCCGGCTGACCACCCTTGGTAAGCCTTGAGCACCAACCAGCCGCCGACGACCATGATGCCGACAAGCACGAGCGCGGTGTTGCGGAGCTTTTTCGGGTCGCGGACGGCGGGTTCGAGACTGGGATCGGGCAGTGGCATGGGCGGCGGAAGTTAAGCAGGAGCGACGGGGAGGCAAGCGGGGCCGGCTATTTTTTCGCGACCTTGATCTCGAACATCTGCGGCCAGTATTTCCCGGTGACGAGCAGGTGGCCGGTGGCGGGATCGTGAGCGATGCCGTTGAGGGCCTCGGCACGGTGGGGTTGGGGGAGTTGCTTTCTCAATCCGGCGAGGTCAAGCCAGCCGGTGACCTGGCCGTCTTCCGGTGAGATGCGGGCGATCCGGTCAGTCTGATAGACGTTGGCGAAGATGTGACCGGCGATCCATTCCAGTTCGTTGAGATTTCTCACGGGCACCTTTCCATCCATGACTTCGAGGGTTCTCACGGTGGTGAAATCCTTGGGATCGATGAATTTGAGTGAGCTGCTGCCATCGCTCATGATGAGCAATTTGCCATCGTTGGCGAGGCCCCAGCCCTCGCCCTGATAGGTGTGGGTGCGGATGGGCTTGAAGGTGTCCGGCTCGAAGACGTAGGCGGTGTTTTCCTTCCAGGTAAGCACGAACATCTCGCCGTTAAGGATGGTGAGACCCTCGCCGAAGACGGTCTTGGCGAGCGGGCGCTTGCGGAGGACCTTGCCGGTGGCGGGTTCGATCTCGCGCAGGGTGGACTGTCCGTAGTGGCCGGTGCTTTCAAACAGGCGGCCGCCGAGGAGCTGAAGTCCCTGGGTGTAAGCGGTGGGATCGTGCGCACGGGTGGAAACGACCTGATAGCCAAGTGGATCGGGCGCGGATTTCTGGCAGGAAGTAAGGCCTAGCAGGGCGGCGGCGAGCGGGGCGAACCATTTCATGAGGTCAGAGGGCGATGAATTTTTTCCAACATTCCAGGAAACCAGGTGCGAAATCCGCCGGGTGGGCGGCGATCCAGGCGGCGATTTCCGCAGGTGGGAACCACATCACGGCGTCCACCTCGGCGGCGGGGAAACGCAGGGCTCCGTCGTGGCGGATCCGATAGAGGCGGACGTGTTCCCAGCCGGTCTCGACGCCGGGGGTGATGCGGGCGATTTCCTCCGGCGCGGTCTCGGCGGTGATGCCCATTTCCTCCTCAAGTTCCCTAACCGCAGCGGCCTCGTAAAACTCGCCGGAGTCGAGGTGGCCGGACACGCTGGAGTCCCAGAGGCCGGGGCACATGTCCTTGAGGAGGGAGCGTTTTTGAAGAAGCAGGTCGCCGCGTTTGTTGAAGACGAAAACGTGCACGGCGCGGTGGGTGAGCCGCTGCGCGTGGACTTCCGCGCGGGTGGCGGTGCCGGTGACTTGGTCTTCGGCATCCACGACGTCGAAAATTTCCCCGGCTTTCTGCGGCACGTCCTTGAGCGGGTGCGGATCGTAGGAGCGGGTGAGATCGACCCACTGCGCGAGCGTGAGTTCCTCCCCACGGACGGTGGCGGAGACGCCGAGGCCGGCGGTGGTTTCCTCCCACGGCGGGCCTTCGGGGAGTTGTTTTTTGAGCTGCTTGCGGCGCTGGGCGAACCCGCGGCGGATGAGCTCGTCGAACAAGCGGTAGTCGAAGGTGGGCAGCCCGCTGGTGCGCGGGGTGAGCACGGCGACGCTGGAGTCGATCTTCGGCTGCGGGTAAAACGCCTCGGGCGGCACGGTGCGCAGGGATTTCACCTCCCAATTCGCCTGCGTCCGCAGCGAGAGGATGCCGTAGTCCTTGGTGCCGGGTGTCGCGCCAAGGCGGTCGATGACTTCCTTCTGCAGCATGATCACCGCGCGCTCGAAGGGGTGCGGGCGGCTAAGCAGGTTTTTGAGAATCGCGCCGCCGCAGGAGTAGGGCAGGTTGCCGAGGAATTTCAGCGGGCGGTGTTTGAAAAGCTGGCGGCCGTCGAATTTCACGCCGTCGGCGTGATGGACTTCCACGCTCGGGTCGTCGCGAAAGCGGTGTTTCAGGGCGTCGGCGAGGCGGGCGTCGAACTCGATGAGGATGAGTTTCCGGACATTTCCGACCAGGTGCTCGCTGAGTGATCCGGTGCCGGGGCCGACTTCCACCACGGCATCGTCCGGGGTGACTTCGAGCTGGGAGACAATCCAGCGCGCCATGTTCGGGTCGATGAGGAAATTCTGGCCGAGTTGTTTACTTGGCATCACTCCCGCGTGGAGCAGCGCCTCTCGTATTTCCCGACCCGTCATGGCCCACGTTCATGAGGCATCCACCGCCCGCGTGCAATCCCAGTGTGCAATCGAAAATTGACAGATTTCGTCCACTTGATGAGGGTGTTGCCCATGAAAGAAAAGGGACCCACGCTATTCATGAAAAGGACGGCTCTCGCGTTGGTTTTCATCGCAGCGCCGATGCAGCAGGCAGCGGCGATCATCGTCGGCGGGACACTGGGCACGGGAAACAACAACGCCAGCGAGGCCGGACTCCAAAGCTACCTTTCCAGCACTTCCCAAGGCTCGTTCAGCTACTGGGGAAATCTCGTGCGCGTCTCGAATTCATCCGGCGTCTATCTCGGCTACAATGCCACTTCCCTCACCGGCTGGGTGCTCAGCGCGGCGCACATCGGCCCGGAGCCGACCTCCATCACCGTGGCGGGCAATAGCTACTCGGTCAGCGGCGTGGGAACCCCAATCGGCACCACCGATCTGATTCTTTACGAAATCGGAGGCGGCACGGGTGATCCCGCCTTGCCATCCCTGAGCACGGTTCCCCTCGCGACGACCGCCGCCACCGCGGGCGAATTTCTCATCATGACGGGTCGCGGCTTCACCACAAGCAGCGCCGCTCCCTATCCATGGGGCAGCCCCGGGACCAGCGACTTGAACGGGACGCGATGGGGGACTAACACGGTGGAGTTCAATACCACGATCGGGAGCAACTACATCATCACGGATTTCGACGCCCCAGCGAGTGCTCAGACCACGGCGTATGAAGGCCAGGGAGCCGTGGGTGATTCTGGCGGTGGCATTTTCATCCGGCGCGGAGGTCAGTGGGTACTCTCGGGAATCGCCCATTTCGTGGATGCCGGCCCGGTTTTCGATCCTACCGTAGGCGGGCAAACGGTGGACCCCGCCGAGTATGGCGACTACACCGGCTACACCGACATCCGTTCCTACCTGGCAGCCATCCAGTTAGAAACAGGCACGCTGATCCCCGAGCCATCCAGCGGTCTTCTTGCGATGGCGGCGGCTTCCTTGGTTTTACTCCGGCGGCGGCGTGGGGATTTTCAAAACTAGGTTCCCACAGTTGACGGCCCCGCCCGCATCGTCTCCCATCCGGACATGCCCGAGCCGAAACTGAAGAAGCCCCTCACCTCCCACCGGTGGGTTCTCGGCTACCTCATGCGGGAAAAACTCATTTTCCTCCCCTCGCTCGCCGCGCTTCTTTTCACCGCCATCCTCTCGCTGGCATTCCCCTACTACCTCAAGGAGCTCATCGGAAATCCCACGGACGCCCTGCGCCAAGGCGTCGATCCCGCGCAGATCCTGGAAAGATCCAACCACGTCGTGCTCATGCTCGTCAGCGTGCTCGCCGTGCAATCCGTCATCGCCTTCTTCCGCGTGCAGGGCTTCATCCGCTCCGGTGAGGCCGCGCTGAACCACCTCCGCCGGGACATTTTCGCCCACCTGCTCAAGCTGCCCGTCCCGTTCTATCAGGAGCAGCGTTCCGGCGCACTCAGCAACCGCGTCTCCGCCGATCTTGGCATCGTTAGAGACACCTTGCTCAATGCCGTCCCCCAAGCCGTGCGCCATACCGTCATCCTCATCGGCGGCTTGATTTTCATCTTCGTCGCCTCGTGGAAGCTCTCGCTCATCATGCTCGCCAGCGTGCCGGTCGTCGTGCTCGCCATCGCCTTCTTCGGGAGAAAGGTCCGTGGCTTCTCCCGCGACGCACAAGACTCGCTCGCCGAGGCGGGCACCGTCATCGAGGAGACCACCCAGTCCATCGCCGATGTGAAAGCCTTCGCCAACGAGGACTTCGAATACAAGCGCTACAACCGCGCGCTCGAGTCCTTTTTCCAAGTCGCCAAAAGCGGAGCACGCCACCGCGCCGCGTTTCTATCCTTCATCATCTTCGCCCTCTTCGGCACCATCGCCTTCGTTACTTGGTATGGCTCGCGGATGTATGCCAACGGTGAAATCGGTTGGACGAACTTCGCCGCCTTCATCCTCTTCTCCATCTTCGTCGGTGCGTCGTTAGGCTCGTTCCCGGAAATCATCTCCCAGTTCCAACAGACCGCCGGTGCCACCGACCGCCTCCGCGAAATCCTCGACACCCCCACCGAGCGCACCAGCGGCGAGATGGACGTGCTTCTGCAAGGCTCCCTCGGCTTCAAGCGCGTCAACTTCAGCTACCCCTCCCGCCCCGAGGCGCAGGTGCTCAAGGACATCGATTTCCAAGTCGAGCCCGGCCAGCGCATCGCCCTCGTCGGCCCCTCCGGCGCGGGGAAATCCACCATCTTCACACTCCTCCTCGGCTTCCAACACCCCGGGTCCGGCCGCATCGTCTTCGACGACGTCAACGCCGCCGAGATCGGCCTGCCCTGCCTGCGCGCCCAGATGGCCATCGTCCCGCAGGAAGTCCTGCTCTTCGGCGGCAGCATTTTAGAAAACATCGAGTATGGAAATCCCGGTGCCAGCCGCGAGGACATCATGCGCATCGCGGAAATGGCCAACGCCCACGAATTCATCAGCCGCCTGCCGGAAGGCTACGACACCCTCGTCGGCCCGCGCGGCACCAAGCTCTCCGGCGGCCAGCGCCAGCGCATCGCCATCGCCCGCGCCATCCTCGCCAATCCCCGCATCCTCCTGCTAGACGAAGCCACCTCCGCGCTCGACTCCGAGAGCGAGCGCCTCGTCAACGAAGCCCTCGAGCGCCTCATGCACGGTCGCACCAGCCTCGTCATCGCCCACCGCCTATCCACCGTTCGGCACGCGGACGCCATCCTCGTCTTCAACCACGGCCGCATCGTAGAACGCGGGACGCACGAAGAACTCATCGCCAAGGGCGGGACCTACAAGCTGCTGGTAGAGACGCAGTTGGTGTGAAAAATCTTTTTCAGAAGCCACTCCTTCACGTGGCGGCGGCATCTTGGTCTCATCCGCTCCTTTCTTGCCTCCAGTTTGATTTCCGTCTATTGCGTTCACATGACCGCGCTCACCCAAAGAATTGTCAGCGAAATCGAAGCCGCGCCGGAGCCTCTTCAATCGGAGGTGCTCGACTTCGTTCTATTCGTGAAAGCGCGGGCCGTCACCTCGCCGGATTCCCAGGCCTTCGCTCGCATCCATCGCACGCCGGGAGTCTGCGGAGGGGATGCCTGCGTCGGAATGACGCGCATCGCGGTCTGGATGCTGGAGGACGCACGCCGCCAAGGAGTGGGCGATCTTGAACTTCTCAAGGACTATCCCGGCCTCAGCGTCTTCGACCTCGAAGCCGCCTGGCAATATGTGGAGGCCTACAGCGAGGAAATCGCTCAAGCCATCCAACGCAACCGGGACGCGTGATGGCTTCACTCTACTCCAATGAGAATTTTCCAAGACGTGTCGTCGAAGAACTGCGCCGTCTCGGAAACAACGTCCTCACCTCCTACGAAGCAGGACGCGCGAATCAGAAAGTCCCCGACGAAGAGGTGCTGGCGTTTGCCACCGGGCAGCAACGCGCCGTGCTCACCCTGAACCGCCTCGACTTCATTCGTCTCCATCGGGATACCCAAGGTGCCCACGCGGGCATCATCGTCTGCACCCTTGACGACGCGGACCCCGTAACTTTCGCCCATCGCATCCATTCCACACTCAGTACTCACGGAACTCCGGCTGGTCAGTTGATCCGCATCGTCAAGCCCTCCTCATGAAGCACGAAAACGTCAAATCGTTCAAATAACAGCGTTCCCATCCTCTGAGCCATCGTCTCCATCCTTGATGATTTCTTGGTCTGGCGCTTGAGATACTCCCCGGATTTCACACACGCCCGCCGCTTAGCTCTCATCCCTAGCAGATGAGCGGGAAAAAAACCGCCTCCCAGCCCGGCGTTACCGCCATCGGCACCCTCACCTTTATGGAGAAAGCCGCTGGCATCGCCAAGGACCTCGCCACCTCCCTCAGCAACCTGGCAAACTTGCTGCAAGCCCAAGGCAAGCTGGCGGAGGCAGTGCCGCTTTCACGGCGGCATTTATCCTAAAAAGGAAATGGGCGCATTCGCTGAGCGCCTATGAGCGAGCCGTATGGTGTTTGCTCCGGGGGCACTTCAGGATCTAACATTACCTTAAGCGGACCCCATCGATACTGTTCACTCCTTGTGGAGCTCAGATTTGAGCAATTCTCTGAGACGGTTCGTGGCGGATTTGCCGTCGATCTCATTGAGAAGGCTTTCGAGCGATTGTTCCTCATGGCCATCCAGCGAAAAACTAAGCTATTTCACGGGAATACGGTCTCAGCCAGATCCTCCCCGGCAAGGTATCTGCATTTTATGATCTCCAGACCGCTGCGGGCGGTGACAAGATCGAAGCTAACATATCAGCACCCGGTAGCACAGTCGTGCTCGATGGCTCAGTGAGAACTGGCGCAGGCGATGATTTCTCCCTCTTCAATTCCTCCGGATTGAGCACGGTAGTAGGGCTGGACCTGATAGATGGCGATGGTGATGACTTCCTCAGCATTTCCCTCAACGGCATCTACCAGAACTCACAAACCATCGGCCCGGTCATCAGCGCGGGAAATGGCAATGACACGCTCATTCTCAGGACCGACACCTCGATCAACGGCACCGGCCTGCCAAACGATGTCAACCCAGTGATCAATGGAGGTGAGGGTTTCGACTCTCACCAAGCCTTCTGCACCATCATCAGCTGTGAGCAGAGGCTGTAAGCTGGACTGATCTATCACTTCTTAAATCACTTGCCTTGAAACCCAAGGAAACCGCGGTTTCCTTCCTAAGACCAAAAAGCCCCCGGTGCTCTTGGACCGGGGGCCATGTTTTCAAGTCGCCGTTCTGATTCCCTTCTTTCCAGGAGTGAATCAGGCGGCGGCTTCTTTATTTACAACAACGGTCTTAGCCACCGCTCTTGAGCACACTCGACGGGATGTCGCCCATCGCACTTGGCAACGGACCGTCGTCCTCAAATGTCTTGAAAAATGGCCTTCAATCCGCAACGTCCGCATGCACAGGGCGAGAACCAATTCCCCCTTAAATCCCCCTTGCGAAAAATTTCTCAAAAACTTCGCAAGTTTCTTCCCCTCGTCCGTCTTCGTCGTAGCCATGAAATCTTTTCCCTTCCTTTTCGCCCACGCCTTCGCCGCGCAGGTCGCGCCCATGATCACGCCGTCCACCACCAACTACGGCGGCGTCATCGTTGGGAACAACATCGTCACCGACGCTCCCGGGGGCGCCCTCTATACCAATCAATGACCACCCTCCTGGCAATCTCCTGCGAAATCCAATTTCCGTTCAACAAAAGTAAATTCCTAACTATCCTAATCATATGAAACAGACAAACACGCCCCAACCGCAAACCAGTTCCAACCCTCGCCCCAGTCGAACGACGTTTTCGACGACGATTCTCGGTCTTGCGATCCTTTCCGTCTCGCCAGCTCAAGGGACGGATATTCAGTGGACCGGGACCGGCAGCGAGTTCTGGACAAACAGTTTCAACTGGGACGGCTTTTCCCAGCCGGGTGCAACCGACACTGCGGAATTCAGCGATGAGTCGCCATTCGTGCTCAGGACAGGGGTTAACCTTAGTGAGAGCCGCACGATCGCTAGATTCGAGGCTCAAGGCAACCATTTCTCTCTCGGGGCGTATTCGTTTAGTCGGATCAACGGCGCAGTGTTGACGGTGTCGGGAGCGACAGTGCTTGGATTCGCCACCACCACCACGTCCACCACGACGTTCAACGGATTCCTCCTGAATACCAACCAACTGTTTGTTCAAGGGCAGATGACGGCCACGATCACCGGCAGCGCGAACTTCACGACCACCGGTGCCCTGAACACCAACAATAGCAGTGTGTTGAACTTGAGCGGCGGGTCGCTCAACCTCGCTGCGAACACCTCCCACAATCTCAATGACAGCAGCACGCTCAACGTCAGCGGTGGCACGCTCAACCTCGGCGCCAACGCTACCCTCAACGCCAACGCTACCTCGACCCTCAACTTCTCCGCCGGATACAACGTCACCAATAACACGCTGCTCCGCGCTCAAAGCGGCGGGGACATTCTCGGCACCAGTTTCATCGACGTCGGCAACGGCGGGATCGGATTCCTGACCGTCAACCAGGCCGGCTCGACCATCACCGCCCAGAGCAACACCAGCGACTGGGGCCTCGGTTCGACCGGAAGAGCCGTCGTCGACATCTTCACCGGCGGCACCACGTCGGTCTCGGCGCTCCGCGTGGGCACCAGCGACGCGCAGGCCTCGCTGAACGTCGCGGGCGGCACCTTGAACGTCAACAGCACCTTCCAAGCCGGCGGCGGGGCCGTGAGCCGCTCCGTGCAGACGACCGTCCAAGACTCCGGCACGATGACCGTCAATGGCGCGGCCACCTTCAACAACCAGGCCGACTTGAACCTCGTCAGCGGCACGCTCGACTTCAATAACAGCGCCACCTTCAACGCCGGCAGCCGCATTGACATCACCGGCGGAACGCTCGACACCACCAACCAGTCCCTGACGATCAACGGCGGAACGCTCACGCGATCCACGAGCGGCGCGCTCAGCAGCGGCTCGGCCCTGGGGGTCCAGGCGGGCGGCTCGGCGACATTCACCAACTTCTTCGACATCGGCAACGGCAATTCCGCCGCCCTCACCGTCACCGGCACCGGCTCCATCTTTACCGCCGGCGGAACCACCGACTGGGGCTTTGGCTCCGGCGGAGCCACGGCCAGCATCAACAACAACGGCGTCGCGAACTTCAACAGCCTGCGCATCGGTAATGCCGGCGGCACGGCTTCCGTCACCGTCGCCAGTGGCGGACAGCTCAAGCCCAACGTCCTCACCGTCGGCGGCGGGTCGAACAACCGCACCGTCAACCTCACCATCAACGGCGGCACCGTCACCACGCTCGACGCCAACGCGAGCAACACCTTCAACGACAAGGCCGTCCTGAACCTGCAGTCCGGCACGTTCGACCCCAAGGGCAACGTCACCTTCTTCACGGGCTCGACCGCCAACATCTCGGGCGGCACCTTCCTCATCGGCAATGGAAAAACCCTGACTCTGCAAGGAGGTGTGATCAACCGCACCAACCCTGCCGCTACCGGGCTGAGCCCCGGCGAGACGATGACGATCAATACCGCCGGTCGATTTGAGAGCGTCGGCAGCGTCAGCGTCGGCGAGTTCGGTGCGGGTACCGTGGGCGTAAGCGGCACCAATTCAATCTTGAGCACCAAGACCAACCTCACCCTCGGCGGAACATCGGCGGGACAGGTTGGCAACGTCACCACCACCACCTCTGGCAGGCTCTTCGTCGGCGATGCCGCAGGCGAGGCCGGCTTCGGTGTTGCCGTGGCCGACGGAGATCCGATCGGCAGCAACGGAGGCGTGCTCACGATCAACAACGGCAGCACGCTCACCTCGGCCGACGGTGCGCTCATCGGGGCATTCAGCTCTCCCGGGGCAACCAAGAGCGGACGTGTGGTGGTGAGCGGCACGAATTCTGTTTGGAACTCCACGTCCGGAAGTCTGCAAGTTGGCTTCAACGGAACAGGCGAATTGAACATCCAGTCCGGTGGGCGAGTCGCATGCTCCAGCAACGTCTTCACCAGCTCGTTTGGCGGCACTGGCTCGATTACCATCGCCTCTGGCGGGCGACTCGAGTCTGTGTTTCAGGTAGTACTCGCTGACACCGTTGGCACCAGTTCCTTTGCCACTGTCGCCGGCACCAATTCCACGATCGCCGTCGGCACGTCGCTGGAAGTGGGCCGCGCAGGAAACGGCACCCTCAACATCCAAGCCGGCGGCAGAGTCACCGCCGCTAGTGCAATCGTCGGCACACACGCCAACAGCGTTGGCACGATCAACCTCGCAGGTGCCGGCTCCACGCTCGCCGTCAGCACGCTGCTTGAAGTCGGCAGCGGCGGAACGGGCACGCTCAAGGGAACCGGAGCCATCACCGGAGACATCGCTTTTGGCAGCAACGGTAGATACGCGGTGGATGTCAATGGTACCTTGAGCACATCCGATCAAATCATCGTGACCGGCACCGTGACCCTCAACACCGCCGCGACCTTGACCGTAAACGTCACAGGAACCCCCGCCGTTGGACAAAAACACTTCATCTTGGTCAACAACGAGATGGGCCCGACCGTCGGCACCTTCGCCGGCCTGCCACAGGGTGCGCTGGTCGGCACCTTCGGCGGGATTGGCTTGAGGATCAGCTACACCGGAGAGTCCGGCAGCAACACCATCACCGGCGGCAACGACATCGTGCTCTATGCCGGGACGCCCTACGACGCCTGGTCCGGTGGCGCGCCCTTCGATGGCGATGCCAATGGCGACGGCGTCTCCAACGGCCTCGCCTTCCTCCTTGGTGCTGCCAACCCGAATGCCCTTGCCCTCGGCCTCCTGCCCACCGTCACCGAAGACGGCGGCGGCTTGGTGCTGACCTTCGACATGCTCAACGCCGCCGCGCGCGGCGACGCCACCCTGAGCGTCGAGCACAGCAGCGACCTCGGCGTCGGAGATCTTTGGACCACCGTTGCCGTGCCCGGTGCGACCGGCGGCCCCACCGGCGGGGTAACGTTCACCATCACCGGCAGCGATCCGCTCGAAGTCACCGCCACCATCTCCGCCAGCCAAGCCGCCTCCGGCAAACTCTTCGGCCGCCTCAAAGCCGAGAACCCGTAGCATGGGCTACTTTGGGGGCAGTGGAGAACTACACCCTCCTCATCGAAAAAATGCGGTGCAGCCTGGAGCAGATCCCGGCGGAGATCGGGGAGATCAAGAGGGAAGCTGGCTCTGGCCGGACTCATTTGGGAACGGACGGCTGTCTCACAGGAGTGAGATCGCGACGCAGCTAAGGCTGATACTCCAAGTCTTTTGAGTGAGGTTTTACGACTAGGAAAGCGGATGTTGCATCACCTGCGCGATAGAGGCCAACGATGGCCGCAGAGCCGGGGACTGGCTGCTAGATTCCGCTATTTTCGGACACTACCTGATCTTTTTCCGAAACCGCTCTTGTCCCCGGTATCGTCCCTGCCATACGCTCGCCCAACCTCTGCCAAGCGTGACGCATTCTCCTCCTCCCATCTACATTCTCGGCGTCCTGCCGGCTCGATGGGGGTCCACGCGTTTTCCGGGAAAGCCCCTTCACCTCATCGCCGGGAAGCCCTTGATCCAGCACGTGTGGGAGCGCTGCCGGGAGTGCTCCGGGCTGGATGAAATCATCGTCGCCACCGATGACGAGCGCATCCGTGACGCGGTGATCGGCTTCGGTGGTAAGGTCGCGATGACCTCGCCGGACCACCCCACCGGCACCGACCGCATCGCGGAAGCCGCACAGACCGTGCCGCAGGCGACCCACATCGTGAACATCCAGGGCGACGAACCGCTCATCGATCCCGCGCTCATCGACGAGCTTGCCGCTGCCATGGCCGCGGACGCCACGCTCGACATGGCGACGGCCGCGAATCCGCTCGATCCCGCAGATCCTGCCGCGCAGGACCCGAATGTGGTGAAAGTCGCCACCGCGCTGGATGGCCGGGCGCTTTATTTTTCCCGCTCGCCGCTGCCGTTTTTCCGCAATCCCGTCGAGGGCCTGCCGGTCCTGCGCCACAAGGGGATCTACGCCTACAAGCGGAGTTTCCTCGAGCGCTTCGTCACCTGGCCGCCCTCGCCCTTGGAAAGGGCGGAGTCGCTGGAGCAACTCCGCGCGCTTGAAAACGGCGCGTCCATCAAGGTCCTCATCACCGCCGACACCTCGCCCGGCGTCGATACCCCGGAACAAGCGCTCGAAATCGAACGGCTCCTCACTCCTGCTCACTCCACACCTTCATGAAATACATTTTTGTCACCGGCGGCGTCGTCTCCTCACTCGGCAAGGGCCTCGCAGCCGCCTCCATCGGCACCCTGCTCGAGCACCGCGGGCTGAGCACGCTGATGCAGAAATTCGACCCCTATCTCAACGTCGATCCGGGCACCATGTCGCCCTTCCAGCATGGCGAAGTTTACGTGCTGGACGACGGCGCGGAGACGGACCTAGACCTCGGCCACTACGAGCGCTTCACCTCCGGCGTGCTCTCGCGGATGAATAATCTCACGTCCGGCCAGGTCTTCGACTCGGTCATTAAAAAGGAGCGCCGCGGCGAGTTCCTCGGCAAGACCGTCCAGTTCATCCCGCACGTCACGGATGAGATCAAGCTGCGCATGCACAAGGTCTCCGAGGACAATCCTCACACGGACGTGCTCATCACCGAGATCGGCGGCACGGTGGGCGACATGGAGGGGCTGTTATTCATCGAGGCGCTGCGGCAGTTCGCGCTCGAGGTGGGCAAGGAAAACGTCTGCTTCATCCACGTCACGCTGCTGCCCTACATCAAGGCGGCGGGCGAAGTGAAGACCAAGCCGACCCAGCAGTCCGTCGCAAAACTCCGCGAGCTCGGCATCCAGCCGGACATCATCATCTGCCGCACCGAGGCGGACCTGGACGAGGACAACCGCAAGAAAATCGCGATGTTCTGCAACGTGGAGCGCAAGAACGTGGTCGCCTTCCGCGACGTGGCGCACTCGATCTATGAGTGCCCGCTCGACCTCCGCCGCGATAAGATCGACCGGCTGGTGGTGGATAAGTTAGGCCTCGGCCACACGCCTTCGCCCGCGTTAGAAGATTGGGAGAAATTCGTGCAACGGGTCATTCATCCGAAGCATAAGGTGACCATCGCCGTGGCCGGCAAATACATCGAGCTTCAGGATGCTTATAAATCGATTTACGAATCGCTCATCCACGCCGGTGCCCACCATGATACCAAGGTCCACATCATCCGCGTGGAGGCGGAGGCCATCGAAGACCACGGCGCGAAGTCCGTCATCGGCGATGTCGATGGTATCTTGGTCCCCGGCGGATTTGGTGACCGCGGCATCGAGGGGAAAATCCTAGCAGCCAAGTATGCGCGGGAAAACAAGATCCCGTATTTCGGCATTTGCCTGGGCATGCAGATCGCGACCATCGAATACGCCCGCAACGTCTGCGGGCTGAAGAATGCGAATTCCACCGAGTTCGACAAGGCGACCAAGCATCCGGTCATCTGCCTTCAGGAGGAGCAAAAGGGCGTGGAGGACATGGGTGCGACCATGCGCCTGGGGTCCTGCGAATCCATCCTTTTCACCGGCACCAAGGCGGCCGATCTCTATGGAAATGTGGAGCGCATCCACGAGCGCCACCGCCACCGGTATGAGTTCAATTCCGACTATCAGGACCGGCTGCAGGAGGCCGGACTGGTGATTTCCTCCGTCTCGGCGGAAGAAGGCCTGGTGGAAATTATCGAGCTGCCGGACCACCCATTCTACGTCGGGGCGCAGTTCCACCCCGAGTTCCAGTCCAAGCCGAACCACCCGCACCCGCTTTTCGCCGGATTTGTGGCGGCTGCGCTGCAACACTCGCAGAGCCACTGAGGCTCACGGCCGGGAGAAGCTGCCGGATTTCAGAGTTGCCTGTGCAAGCGACTCCGCTAGCGTCCGGAGCATGGCAAAGAAAAGCTGTTTCCGCTTGTTTGCATGGACCCTGGCAGGCGCTGCCGTGTCCTGCGGGCCGCTCCTCGCCGCGCCGATCAGCGTGACGGACGTGAAGGGCCGCACCATCGACATCGAACTCGTCTCTCTGGCAGAAAACTCCGTCACCTTCAGCCGGGGCGGTAAGGAGTTCATCCTTCCGCTGAGCAATTTCGACGAGTCCTCCCAAGCAAAGATCCGCGAAAATGCGGCCAAAATCCCGGCGGCCATGCCCAAGATCCAGCCGGATGTCATCATCGGGAAACGGCGGCAGAAGGAGGACAGTTACTACATGGTGAAGCAGGAAATCACCTGCACGATCAAGTTGGCCAACCCGAGCCTCAAGGATGCGGTCCCACCCCTCACCGGGAAGATTCTCATGATCGGCCAGGACCGCCGGACGCCGGATTTTCTCAAGGTCCTGTCCAGCCAAGCGGTGGAAGCATCGATCAAGCCGGGAGCAACCTTTGTCCAGGAAATGGAGGCCTTCACCACCAGCTATGACAGTGACAACAAGGGGATCGGAAATGTGGGTGGAGCACAATATGTCGGCTATGTGTTCGTGCTGCTCAACGAGGCCGGGGAGGTGGCCTTGGAACACACCGTCACCGGCAGTTTCCGGAAAGCGCTGGAGGACAACCGGGGACTTGCCAAGCAGTTGATAGAGCATCGCACGGGCATGATCTTGACTGAGAAACTGGTTCCCGCGCCGCTCGCCCAGGGCCGCTGATCACCACCAAGACTCCATCTGCACGCCCCAGGTCCAGCCTGAGTTGCGCCCTGTGTAGTCAAGCCCGCCGACTTCGCCTTGCAATCCGTCCGACCACATCGCGTAGGTGAAAAACGCGCGTAGAACCGGGCGGCTGAAGAATTCATTTCCGATAGAAACCTGGGGCGCGATGGTCAGTTTACCCAAGGTCCCGCCCTCGCCCCCTTGAGTGGATGAGGCCCAGTCCACACCGCCTTCGAGGGCCACGCTGAAGGCGTCGGTGAGATGCCATATCGGGCGCACACCTCCCGAGAGCCAATGCTGATCCGGGATCTCAAGTCCGTAATCGGTGTATTGATAGACCATCGCGGCGCCCAGTGAGAACTGCTCGGTCGGCTGGATCACGACTTGCTCGGTCGCCCGGAACCGCCACGCCTCATCGGGGACCGGGCGGATGAAAGAACCGGCTGGCGTGGTGTAGCTCTCGAAACCGGAAGTGAAGGATGAGGCAGGGCCGGTGCCGATTTGCAGCGAGAAGACGTTGAGGCTGTTTTCATCCATGAATTCCTTGTCGGTCTTCACCAGGCTCAGCGCGAGGCCGTCCGAGTCCTCCGCGCTGTCCCCGTTCGCATCCACTCCGGAATCCGCCGACGCGTAAGTCAGACCCACCTCGCCTTCCCCGCCGAGGAACTGCCAGTCGTAGTAGCGAAAATCGAAATTCGTCTTGCTGAAGCCCGCCGCGTTTTCCGGGTCCGGGGAATCGAATCCACGGGTGATCCCGCTCTGAGCACCATCCCCGATCCATGCAAAAGCGAATTTCCCCGTGCCCAGCGCCACGTCCTCGATCCCGCCACCACCGCCGCTCATGTCCCAGAAGTAGAAGTCATTGATGTGGATGTCGCGGCGCCGGTAGAAGCGATTTCCCGCCCAGATTTTGGCGTCCGGCATGCCGTCGATCACATTCGCGACGGAACCCCAGATCTCGGGTGAGGCGAAGTCCGTATCCGCTGCGGTGCCGTAGTTATCGTAGGGATTATAAAACGAAAGCCGATAGGTCATCCGCGCCACCGGGCCGTCGCTCACGGCATCCGCACCGCCGAACAGGCCGATCGGATAGAACGTCTTGGCGAAGGCGAGCTCGCCGTAGTTTTCCGCCTCATTGCCGAGCCGGTATTTCGCCAAGTCCGGGATGCCGAACGCCTGCTGGGGGCCACCCGTGTTTGAGCGCCCGTATCCGGCCCGGAAATAGCCGGTGATGTCGAGATACCCTTCGAGGACCTCCTCGATGCGCTCGGCGACGAGGTTTTCCTCGGTGAGTTGCAGGGCGAGATCGCGGATTTCCGTTCCACCTTGAAACCGCTCGTCCACCGCACGGCGTTGGGATGTTTTGAGTTCCCGAGCCTGCATTTCTTCATTTTTCTCCACCGGCGCAGAATCGGCGGCGGCGGGCTTCTTGCGAGGCGGTGGCTCGGCGACCCGCTCGGGCGCGGCAGCCGGCACCGCCTCAGCCTCAGGCTTGGCGGGTTGGGATTCCAGCTCACGGATCCGCGATTCCAGCTGGTCGATCCGCTTTTCGTAGTCTCCACGCAGGGCGTCCAGCTCTTTTCTCAGCTCGGACATGGCGTCGTCCTGCCCCATTCCGAGCATCGCCGAGCCTAAAAGCACGCTTCCCACGCAGATCCATCGGGTTTTCACCCCTGCATTTGGAGTGGGGTGGCCAAACGGCGTCAAGTGCGAATCCGGATCGCCCTCGCTGGAGCTGCGTTCGCGGCCGGGCGATGCGGACCGAAGCAGATTTTCGGGCGAAAAATGGCTTTACAAGGTGGGCGGGCTGGCTAGGTTGCGCGCCCCGGTGGAGCTTGCCACCCTTCATTTTTACCCAACCATCGCCATGAAAGTTCTCTCATCTCTCGCCTCCGCCAAACGCCGTCACGCAGATTGCCAAGTCGTGAAACGCAAAGGCACGGTTTACGTGATCTGCAAATCGAACCCGAAGTTCAAGGCCCGCCAAGGCGCGACCGCTGGGACCCGGTTGTCGAAGAAGGGTCTGTAAACGACTTCTGAAAATCATTTCTCGAATCAAGCGACCTTCCCGGTCGCTTTTTTCATGCCCGGGCGGCGATGGTTTCCAGCACCCGGCCGGCGGCGATGAGTCCGAAGCTGGCAATGAGGTGAGATGCCGAACCGAAACCGGACGCGCAATTCAGCCGCAGTGAGATTTCCTCCGGCGCATCCTTGGAAACCGTCCCGTCACAGTGCGAATACCACGGTGCCTCGTCGGAATAGACCGCATCGACGCCAAAAAGAATCGGCTCCTGGCCACGGGTGTTTTTCGGAAATCCAAAGTCATTGCGCAGTCCGCGGCGCAACTGGAGGAGCAGCGGATCCATGCCGCTGTAGGCGAGATCCGTGACCCGGATGCGTGTGGGATCCCGCCGCCCACCGGCACCTCCGCAGGTCACGGCGTAGATGCCCCGCTGGTGGCACTCCGCAATGAGGAGTGACTTGTGGCGGGCGTAGTCGATGGCGTCGATCACCGCGTCGAACCCGGCGTCGAGGATTTCCCCGGCGGATTTCTCGTTGAAGAACTTCGGCACGATTTGGAGGTCGCAGCCGGGATGGATCGCGAGGGCGCGCTCCGCCATCGCATCGGTCTTCTGGCGGCCGATTTGCCCGTCCATGGCATGCAGTTGGCGGTTCACGTTGGTGATGCAGATTTCGTCCAAATCCACGAGCGTCAGGTGGCCGATGCCAGACCGCGCGAGTGACTCCACCGCCCACGAACCCACGCCGCCGATGCCGACCACGGCGACACGGGATTTCAAAAATCGCTCCAACGCGGGCTGCCCATAAAGCCGGGCAATGCCGCCAAAGCGGTGTTGGATCGATTCCAGAGTGGACACGGCGCGGATGTATGGACGTGCGGTGAGAGAGTCACGACTGGAATTTCCCCGGATGGGTGAAAATCCGCCACGCTTCGTGAATTTTTAGGATTCCCGTGGGGATCACAGCCTGCGCCCCGAAGCAACCGGGTCACGCGATCCCTTTCCGGAGATCCCTCATGCTCCAGAGAATCCCACTCATGGCAGCTGCGACCCCTCTCAGTTTTCGAGCGCCGGTGGTTCGCTTGGGTCCAAAGCGTTCGCGGGATTTTAGAAACGCCTCATCCACGAAACTCCGACTCCCGATCACCGCGCCCTCGGTGAAGTATCGCACCCGATGTCGGAGCGTTTTATCCAAAGGAATGTCTCCCCCGGTGCCAAGTTCCCTCGCCACATGCTCCTTGGACATCCCCTTGCGCACCGTCCTCAGGGTGGTTTCCCCATCCTGTCCCACGCGATTTTCAGTCTTCACCGCAGCCCCTGCCATCAGCAGTTGCCGATACTCTTGCGAAACTCCGCCGCCCCAAAGACTCGCATCGGCACCGGTTCCAAGATGGGCGCGGAGTGCGCGAACCAGTCCCGCACGAGCCTTTTTCCCGTTTCCTTTGGAACCACCTCGGATGGCCTCGCCATAACTGCTCCAGCGGTAATCCGCAGGATCCGACACCATCCCCGCCCGCACCGGATTCAGATCGATGTAGGCTGCGACGGTTTTTGCGGCTGCTCCGTCCTCCACCATCACGCTTTTGAAGGCATCCTCCCAAAGATTTCCACTGCGTTCGTGCGTCCGGTTATACCACCGGGTGAACCGCTGCAGCACACCTTCCATGAAGCGGCTGAGATCGTGCATCCGGCGCGTGAATCGTTCGTAAATCTCACGAACACTCCCTTCTGTGCCAAGCTCACGGGCTTGGGCCAGCTCCTTCGCTACCCCCGCCACAACAGCTTCGCTATAAAGCGCAGAGAGTCGCTTGAGCAACTCCTCGTCTGAAAACCCCTCCAAAGGCATCGGTGGAACCTCCAGAAGGAGATGGATATGATTGCACATCAGACAATAGGAAACAACCCGGCAGCCGGTGAAATTCTCATACATGCGCATGAACATCCGGAATCTCTCCTTGTCGCCTTCCTTGAAAGCAAATCGACGATCCACCACGCGGGAAATACAGTGGTAAAACACGGGCTTCTCCGTCGAGTCCTTCCAAGGAGCAATCCATCGTCTGCGAGCCATGCCTTTGACCTACCAGGCCCAGAACCGAACGCAAGCAGAAATCTTCTTTATTTCGGTCCGTTTTTATTGAGTCTTCTGCTCCTGAGGGCGTTGGTCGATTTTCTGCAAACCTGTCGGCCTGTTGTTATTCCGCGGGTGCTTCAGCGGGTGCTTCAGCGGGTCCGTAGCCGGCTAGCGGCTTACCATCTTTGTCGAGCTTGCCGCATGCCCACAGCAGGCCGCGGGTGACGAAGTCGAGGTAGCGGGTGTCGGCGATGGTGTCGTTGTTGTGACCCAGCGTGGTGGAAAAAACGCGGGATTTCTGATCTCCGTAAGAGTGCGTCCAAGCGATGATGTTTTCAGATTTGCCCTGTTTGCCCTTCGCAAGCGGGGTGATGCCGGGGTGGACGGTGATGGTGTTGTAGAGTTCCTCGTCGCTGGTGGTCCAGCTCGCGAGGCCCTTGGTGATGGGGCTGGAAGGATCGACGTAGGTGATCTCTATGGGGAATTGCTTGCCGTGCCCGGTGGACTGGACGCCTAGGAAATCGAACCAAAGCCCGCCATCCGCACCGGGTGCCATCGGTTGCTTGAAGTCTGGGGAAACACGGTAGCTGTGCATCGCGCAATGCAGCGCCACAGCGGGCAGCCCTTTGCGGTGGGGGGCGAGGATGCGGTTGACGATGGCGGGGTCCTTGATTTCCGCAGCGCACTCGTCGTGGATGATCACGTCGTAGGCCGCTGCCCAATCGTCTTTTTCATAGCAGGCGAAAACCGGCTTGGTGCCCTTGTCCGGTGAGTAGCAGACGTCGATTTTGACGTTCGCGCGAGTTTCGATACCGGTGGAAATGAGGTCTTTCTGGGTGGCGTAGTCGTGGCAGCAGCCGCCAATGACGAGCAGGGCTTTGAGGGGCTTGGTGGCAGGCCCAGCGGCGGCGGAAATCGTCAACGTCACGACAAGCGCGGGAATCAGGAGTGAAATGGCTTTGATCATGATAGGCAGGATTGAAGGCAGCGGATCCCGCAAGCGCAAGAATTACACCAGACCACCTTGCACGGTTTACCGGGACCTAGGCGCGACTTTTTCAGCAGCGTCTGAAGCAGCGCGTCAGATGAAATTTTCCCATCGCATCCGCCGCCGGACTGCGTTATCCGTGGAATCCATGAAGCGACGAGATTTCATCGGACTCTCTACATTGGCGGCATCCCACGCGGCGTTGCGTGGGGCGGAGGGTGGCGAGCAGCCCATCCTCTCCTTCGGCCTTCTCACCGATGTGCAATACGCCGACGCGGATCCGGAAGGAGAGCGGCATTACCGAGAATCCCTTTCCAAACTCAAGACCGCAGTGGAATGGCTAGCACCGAAGCATCTGCATTTCACCCTGCATCTCGGGGACGTGATCGACCGGGATTTCAAATCATTCGCCACAGTCTGCCCCCTGCTGGAAGGACTCGGCCACCCGGTGCGCCACCTTCTGGGAAACCACGAATACACCATCGCCGCCGAGGACAAGGCCAAGGTCGTGTCCGCGCTCGGGATGCCGCGTGACTACTACCAGTTCCGCGACTGCGGCGTGCGGTTCGTGATGCTGGATACCAACGACCTCTCGACCTACAAGCACCCAGCTGGCAGTCCGCAGGATTTGGAATCGGCGGCACTGCTGAAAAAATCCGTTGAGGAAAACCTGCCGCAAGCGAAGCCTTGGAACGGCGGGCTATCCGAAACCCAGCTCAAATGGCTGGATGCCGAACTCACGGCGGCGGACTTGGAAAAAGAACGCGTGATCCTCTGCGGCCACCATCCGCTCCTGCCCACCGACTCCTACCGAGTGTGGAACTCGGACGCAGTGCTCGCCTTGATCGACCGGCATACCTGCGTGGCGGCGTATTTCAACGGCCACAACCACGCCGGAGCCGAGGAAATCCGCAACGGTGTCCCCTACATCACCTTCAAGTCCATCCTGCACGAGCCTGGAGTGAACTCGTTTTCCGCGATCCATCTGTTTTCAGACCGCCTGCACATCGAGGGCAAAGGCCGCGAAGCGACGCGGGACATTCCGATCAAGCGGATTTAGGCCACGATCCCCGCCAGCCAAAGGGCGGAGTGAATCTTGAAATCGACGAGTTTTCCAGCCGTCTCCTGCGCGGCGAACCACTCGCGCAGCCCGCCCAGCGGCACGTGGTGGACGATGATGTTCTCGCCCCCCACCCCGCCGCCGTCATGCTCGCGGACAAGGTCGGTGGCGTGGAACAAATGGACGGATTCCGAAGTCATCCCGGCAGAGGTCGGGCTGGTAATGAGAGGCATCATCGACCCGGCTCGGTAACCCGTTTCCTCCAGCAGCTCGCGGCGCGCCGTGTCTGCCAGTGATTCACCCTCAAACTCCGGCTCATCCCCCACGATCCCGGCGGGCACCTCGATGACCCAGCGCTGCACCGGGATGCGAAATTGCTCAACGAGGATGATTTCCCGCTCTGCCGTGATGGCTAGAATGCCCACTGCGGCATCCGAATGCGGGCGCCGGACGAAGTCCCAGTGCCCGATGCGATAGAGTCCGAGCCAGCGGCTTTGGAAAAGAATTTGTTCGGCAGACATGGTGTGAATCAGGGCAATAAACGTTGGCAAGCGGGCGTAATCGGGGCTACTGCTCCCGCCCGCTGATGTCCCGCTACGATTTCCAGATCCCCGTCACCTTCAAGCACCGTATTATTTTCACCCGGGATTCCTTCAACCCGCTCAACCACGAACTCGCCGGGCTACTCGCCGAGGGCGGTGGGCGGCGGGCGATCGCCTTTGTGGAGGAAAACGTAGTCGCCCTCTGGCCCGAACTGCCGGATGCCATCCAGTGGTATTTCAATGAGCTGGACTTAGAGTTCCGCGGTGTTTCTGTTTTCCCCGGTGGCGAGGCGGCTAAAGCGGAGGATCAACTGGTTCGAGACGTCTGGGCGGCGATCGACGCAGCCCACCTCGACCGCCATTCCTACGTGCTGGCCATCGGCGGCGGAGCGTTCCTCGACGCCGTCGGATTTTCCGCCGCCACCGCGCACCGCGGCGTGCGCTTGATCCGCTTCCCCACCACCACGCTCTCCCAGGACGACAGCGGCGTGGGTGTGAAATGCGCCGTAAACGCATTCGGAAAAAAAAATTGGGTCGGAGCCTTCTCCGTGCCTTTCGCCGTCATCAACGATTTTCAATTCCTCCACACTCAGGACGAGGAAACCCGCCGCGGCGGCCTGATCGAGGCGGTCAAAGTCGCGCTCGTGCGGGACGGCGAGTTTTTCGAATGGATCGAAGCAAATCTGCCTGCCCTCGCCGCCCTCGAGCCGGAGGTGCTGGAGTCCTGCGTGGAACGCTCCGCTCTGCTCCACGCCCGCCACATCGCAACCGGCGGGGATGCGTTTGAAACCGGGTCCAGCCGGCCACTGGATTTCGGCCATTGGGCGGCGCACAAACTGGAGGCCATGACCCATTACCAACTGTCCCACGCCCCGGCCGTCGCCATCGGACTCGCGCTGGACACACTCTACTCGGCGCGCTCCGGGCTGTTGAAATTCTCCATCGCCGAGCAAATCCTCGGCGTGCTCGACGCCCTGCAACTTTCGATCTACCATCCCGCACTTGACTGGGAAGACGAAACCGGAAGACGCCGGGTGCTAGAGGGACTGGACGAATTCCGCGAGCACCTCGGCGGCGAACTGACGGTCCTTTTACTCACCGATATCGGCACCGGGATCGATGTCCACGAGCTCGACGAGACCCTGCTGGGCGGATGCATCAACGAGCTCCGGACACGCTGGGAAAGCCAGAGTTGACGGGTTTCATCGGGCTTGCATCCGCAGGGAAATCGCGTCTAGTTCCGGGGATGCGCCTTCGCTCTATTCCCCAATTGTTGCTATTTTCAGCACTCATTTCGTCTGTCCAAGCAGCGGTTTCCTTACCGTCGGACGGATCTTCTGCCGTTTCCCCCGTGGCGGATGGACCCGCCAAGGAAGCCATGGAAACCTTCCAAGCTGGCAACCACACCAAGGCCGTGGAACTCGCCAAGCCCCTTGCCGACCAAGGGAATGCAGACGCCCTCTACCTCCTCGGGTTCGCCAGTGAAACGGGCAAAGGTGCCGAAGCGTCGCGCGACAAGGCACTCGAATACTATCGTAAGGCCGCCACCGCCAAGCAACAGGACGCCGCCTACCGCCTCGCCTTCATTCTGCTCGCCTCCGAGAAAGAAGAAGAGCGTGAGCAAGCCCGCGAAACGCTCGAATCCGCCGCCAAAGACGATCCCGCCGTCGCTGGGCGCATCCTCGGCGAGGCCTACCTCCGCGGCCGCCTCTCGCCCACTGCCGATCCCGACAAAGCCATCTTCTGGTGGAAAAAAGCAGCCGATACCGGCGACATCCCGTCACTCCTCCTCGTCGCCCGTTTCTATGAAGGCCAATTCGGCTTCCCCGAACTCGAAGACGCCAAGGAGTCTCTCGCCAACTACACCAAAGCCGCCGACCTCGGTAACCCCGGAGCCATGGCCGCCCTCGGGTCCCGTCTCCTCAGCGGCAATGAGAAACTCCGCGACGAGAAAAAAGGCCGCGAGTGGCTCAAAAAAGCCATCGCCGCCAAGGAATTCACCGCCTACCTCGCCCTCGGCGACTACGAGGAAAACGTCAAAAAAGACCTCAAGTCCGCCCTCGCCGAGTATGAGCGCGGCAAGGACGCCGGCCAGATTGATTGCACCCTCCGCACCGCCGAGTTCTACCTCGAAGGCAAGGGCACCGAAAAGGACACCACCCGTGGCTTCGCACTTTTGGAAAAAGCCGCCGAAGCTGGCAGCCCGGTCGCCAGCTTCCGCCTCGCCGTGCAGTCACTTTCCATCGACAAGCCCAACCTCCTCACCGGCTACAAATACCTGCTCGCCGCCGCCAGCGGAAATCTTCCGGAAGCCCAGAACGAGCTCGGCCTGCTCTACCTCTCCGGCAAGCTCGCCATCGCAGACGGCCCCGCTGGCGTCGCCTGGCTCACCCGCGCCGCCCAAGGTGGCTACGCCCAAGCCCAGAACAACCTCGCCACCCTCTACGAGCGCGGAGCCGCCGGAGTCCCCCAAAACCTCGAAAGCGCTGGCCAACTCTACTCGCTCGCCGCCAACCAAGGCAGCGGCCCCGCCACCCTCGCCCTCGCCCGCCTGATCTCGGAAGGCGTCGGCACCAAAGCAGACCCCGTCAAAGGCTGGGCGCTCGCCACCCTCGCCCACGAACGCGGCGAAGAATCCGCCCAAAAAATGGCCGATACCATCGCCGCCACCTTCGACGATGCCCAGAAGGCCGAGGCCAAAAAACAACTCGAAGACATCAAGTCCGGCAAAGACTCCGACGCCAAACCCGACGAAAAACCCGCCGCCGCCACCAAGCCAGCCGCCACTCCGAAGAAGCCGAAATAACCCCACCCGCCCCTCTCAGCCCGCCCCTTCAGAGTGCGGGGACATGTCCCCGCTTTCCCACAGGCCGACATGTCGGCCTGTGGCAAACCTCCCTCATGCCGGAGCCGTCCCAGGCCTGCCATTCATCCCACGATATGGGGTTGCGGGCGGCGGATGCGTCATTCACCTTCCGCCCATGTGGACCACCGTGCGCGATTTCGAGGACATCTGTTATGAAACGACGGATGACGGAAGTATTGCCAAAATCACCATCAACCGCCCCGAGGTCCGCAACGCCTTCCGCCCGCTCACGGTGAAGGAAATGCTCACCGCCTTCGACCTCGCCCATGAGGACCCCAAGGTCGGCGCCATCATCCTCACCGGCGCTGGCGACCTCGCATTCTGCTCCGGCGGCGACCAGAAAGTCCGCGGCCACGCCGGATACATCGGCGAAGACGGCGTGCCGCGCCTCAATGTGCTCGATCTCCAGAAAAAAATCCGCTCCCTCCCCAAGCCCGTCGTCGCCATGGTCGCCGGCTACGCCATCGGCGGCGGCCACGTTCTACACATCGTCTGCGATCTCACCATCGCTGCCGATAACGCCCGCTTCGGCCAGACCGGACCCAAGGTCGGCTCGTTCGACGGCGGCCTCGGCTCCAGCTACCTCGCCCGCATCGTCGGCCAGAAAAAAGCCCGGGAAATCTGGTATCTCTGCCGCCAGTATGACGCCCAACAGGCACTCGACATGGGCCTCGTCAACACCGTCGTCCCCCTCGCCGATCTCGAAAAGGAAACCCTCCAGTGGTGCCGGGAAATGCTCGCCCACTCCCCGCTCGCCCTACGTTGTTTGAAATCCGCCCTCAACGCGGATTGCGATGGCCAGATGGGCCTGCTCGATCTAGCAGGAAACGCCACCCTGCTCTACTACATGAGCGAGGAAGGTCGCGAGGGGAAACAAGCATTCATCGAGAAGCGGAAACCAGATTTCTCCAAATTTCCCCGAGTGCCTTAGCCCACCGCCCGCCGCACTTCCTCCGCGATGATGCGCAGCCCGTCCCGCACCACCGCCTCATCCATCGCATAAGACACGCGGATACACTCATGGCGGTGTGGCCATTTTTCATCCTCATGGCCGAAGAAAAAGTGCTGCCCGGGAATGACGAGCACCTCGCGCTTTTTCAGCCGTTCGTAGAGTTCCTGAGACGAAATCGGCAGCCCAGGAAACCAGAACCACAGGAAAAGCGCCCCCTCGCTGCGATGCATGAACCAGTCGATCCCGTCGCCGAATGCCTCCACCGCCGCCTGCCGGGCGAGCTGGCACTTCGCCTCGTAAAACGGCCGGATCACCTCGCGGCTGAGTTTCAGGATCTCGCCGGACTGGATCAGCGGCAGCGTAATCTGTTGGCCGATGTTAGGATTGGATAGACCGGCGATGGCGCTCATCGACCCTAGCGCCCGGATGATCTCCGGCGGGCCGATGACGATGCCGGTGCGCGTGCCCGGCAGGCCGAGCTTCGACAAACTCAACGTGAGAACCACGTGCTCCTCCCAGAACGGCGTGGCGTCCGCGAAGAGGATGCCGGGAAACGGTGCGCCGTAAGCATTGTCGATGATGAGCGGGATGCCGTGCTCTTTTGCGATGGCGGAAAGCCGCGCAATTTCCTCATCCGTGAGCACATTCCCCGTGGGATTCGTCGGGCGGGAGGCACAGATCGCCGCGATGTCCGGGGCGACCTCGAGTCGGTCGAAATCGACCCGGTATTTGAACTCGTGCGGCCCGGTCTTTTCGATGAGCGGCGTGACCGCCCGGAACAACCCACCACTCACGCCCTGGTTCGCGTAGCCGATGTATTCCGGCACGAGCGGTAGCAGGATCTTCCGGCGGCTGCCATCCGGCATTTCGCCCGCGAGCAAGTTGAAGAGAAAGTAAAAAGCCGTCTGCCCGCCGCTGGTGACCGCGACGTTCTCCGAGGTTAGATCCCAGCCGAAAGTTCCGCGGAAGAGCGTGGCAATGGCCTCCAGAAAATGAGGATTTCCGCGCGGCGGATCGTAGGTGGTGAGCGCACGCTCAAGTCCACCCATTTCTAGCATGATCTCCTCGAGCCGCCGCCTCCAGACGGCATTTATTTCCGGGATGCGGGCCGGCTGGCCACCGCCGAGCATCTTCAAGTCCGGCCCGCCACTGGCCATCGCGTGGCCCAGATCATCCATGAGTTCCCCGATGCCACTGCCGTTGCCAAGGTGCTTGCCAAAGTTTGAAAATTTGTAGGCCATGGAGCTTTAAAACCCACACCCAACGCCGATGTCGATCACCTTCACCTACGACCGCAGCGACAGGGTCACTTCTGCAAACGTCATCGCTCTTGCGACCACCGCATCAGGGTTGAGGGATTGATTGGAAGCACAACGATCCACAGGTCCTGTCACGGCTTCGAGAAGAAAGGGGCTACTAACCCCTGCTTCTTATTGAGGGAATCCATCGTTGTCACGAACACGCGGCGCATCCTGGATCATTCGTCTCAGAAAAACGATATCAGAAACCCAAAAGCCAAATCATTGTCCCGGCTTTGCGCCTCTGCGGTTCGCGTTCTCCACACTCACTGAATGGTGCCCCATACAACGCCGCAGCATCTCAGTCTGCTTGATGGATCGTGAAACAGGAAATCAAGTTGGCCCACCCATCGGGGGCCGACCGGACTTGGCCACGGTGGTCATGCTACCCGCCGAAGACCGTGGAGCTTCGCGGAGTCTGCGGTGCAGGATTTCGTCGCGGATGACCGCTCGTCCGTGCGTTTCGGCGCGGGCGAAGATGGTTTTATAAACCTCGCAGTAAGGATCTTTGGCCAGCATGGTGCCAAGTGCGCTGTAGGTGCGCACCGGGCAGCCGCCGTGACAAATGGATAGATAACGGCATTCGAGACAATCCTCGTGCTCGACGAGGTGCTTCGGCCTTTCCACGAATTCCTGCCGCGCCGGGCTGGCGCGCAGCATGGTGGTTAGATCGGGATCTTTGAACACATTGCCGAAAAACGACTCCGGATAACTGGTGACCCAGCAGTCGCACTGCGCGACGGTGCCTTTGGAATCGATCGAGACAAATTGGTTAGAACAATTTTCCTTCCAGATACAAGGCAGGCGGGCGGGTGCGCCGGTGAAATGATGGATGAGCGAATCGAAGGGCCCAAGCGAGACGCCCTTGCCATGGCCACGCTCCATCCAGATGTCGAACAGCTCGCCGAGAAATTCCGAGAGCGCCGTCCGATCCAGATCGAACTCCGCCGCAACCGCTTGCGCCGGACCGCCGGGAAAGGGAGTGTTGACCTGGAAGCTGGTCAGTCCGAGTTCTTCGGTGAAATAGCGGTAAAACGCGTCTGCACCGGCATCTAGGCTGCCTTGGTGCAACACCGCGATCACGCCGATTTCCAATCCGGCAGCCTGAGCTTGTCTGAGGCGGGCCGTCCACACCGCGCTGTAATTCTCCGCACCGCCGGAGAAGGTCTTGCGGTGGAGATTGGGATAATCCATCGAGGTTCCTAACGATCCACCGAACAGGTCGCGCAGCACGTCGTTCCACGCTGGCGAGTAGCTGATGAGATTCGTCTGGAGATAGTGAATGAATCTCCGGCCGCGTGCCTCCGCCGCGTCGTTCATGAGCTTCCCGGCATCCACGAACCACTGCGGTCCCATGATCATCGCCTCGCCGCCCTGCCAGTAAATTTCACATTCGTCGATGCCTTCATGGTCAAGATGATCCAACAGCTGCTTGGTGAGCAGTGGAACTAACAATAACGAGAGCCGGTGGGGTTCCTTGTGCTCGAAACAATAACTGCAAGCCACATTGCACTCGGCGGTGGGAAGCAGGATGACGCTGAAGACCCGGTCGCTCATGGGGAAATTCCGTCGTTCACGGCGGCGAGGTCGCACTTGATTTCCTCTGCGGCGGCTTCGAGCGCGGTGAAGAGTTGTTTCACTCCCGCGCAGTCGTAAGCGGGGTCCGGATGCTTAAAATAACCGGCACACACTTCCTGCCAGCGGCAGGTGGCGCACTCGCCGTCAAGGGAAGCCAAGGCGGGGGACTGCTCCAGAAAATCCCACAAGGTGCCAGTTTCCGCTTCGAAAAAGGCCGCGAGCAGCGAGTGGAAAAACTCGACCGGCACCTCGACCATCGGGTCCCGCAGATAGAAATTCGCTGCATCGTGAAGTTCGGCGAGGAGCGCGACGTCGGGTTGCCCGGGGAGTAGTCTCACAGGAAGCCCCAACGAAACCGCCAGGCGCAGCGCCTTCATGAATCCGGGGCGGGCCACGATGGTGACGCGCATAGCCCGGCTGTTCCGGACATCCACCAACCGATAGAGCGATGAAAATTCTGACGCCGGATCATCGAGAACCACATCAACCGGGATCGGCTGCGCCCCTTGAGCCGCCGTGGCCCACGCTTGCGGATCCATGATCAACCCTTCCACTTGCAGGAGCATCGCACCGGGTGCCGGGTGAAGCAGCCAACGCTCAAATTCATCCCGAGTCCGCACGATCACTACATAGGACTCTGCTGTGGACGTCTCCGCCTGCGCGGACGTTAGATATAGGGTGGAAAATCGCCGGGCTTCGTCATCCGCTGGCTCTTGCAGGATTTCACTCACCTCCGGTTGATCCATGAGCCACCTCCGATGCCACGCCGGTTCACCCAACTTCCTCCGCCCCGGTTGATCCAGTTGCTGCCGCCGCGATTGATCCAGTTACCTCCACCCCGGTTGATCCATCCTCCGCCGCTGCGGTTGATCCATCCTCCACGGCGGTTGACCCACCCACCGCGTCGATTGATCCAAGAGGCTGCACGCGCTTCTGGAGCGCTGCCGGCAAATGAACCTGCGACCGCGGCCATGATGGCCGCACCCGACCACTTGCCGATTCCTTTGAGAAAGACACGCCGTTCCTGAATCTCACCGGATGGAGGAAGTGGCTCGTTGGCGCTTGGCTCGTTCATCGAATTTAAAATGGTTAGAGCAGTTGGAATTTCACTTGGCGGCATCGTCCGAGGTCAGCGTCGAGAAATGCATGCCTGCGATTCGCCATTTCCCATCGGCCTTGGCCACCGTGATCGAGATATTCAGCGGAAACGCGAAATCCTTGCCGTCCTTCTTCGCCTTCACTTCGCCCGCCGCCATCAGCCAACCCATCTCTGCGGATAAGCCGCCGAACCGGACGTCATAAGTGAAATCCTGCTCGCCCTTGTCAAAATCGGCGAAGAAATGGGTGTAAGCATCCTTGATCTCCTCCGGACCCGCCCAGATCTCACCTGGACCCGTCCCCATGATGACCGCCTTCGGAGCCATGACCGCAAGAACCCCATCGAGGTCGTGCTGAGTGGTCGCCTCGTCGTGCGCTTTGAGGACCGCTTTGATTTGCTCGAGGTCCGAGTCGGCCACTTCGGTCTCCGCCGCAGTGACCTTGGCGGTGAGTGCTGAAATGGTGGCAATCCCTGTCAGACTTTTGATGATCGAAGTTCTACGATTCATGATTTGAAGATGAACAAAAGAGTCATCGGGTCAAACAGATTTCACCCCGTTTCTTGCAGCTCACGTCCGGGAACCTCCAGTGTGAATTAAAGTAGTGGGAAGGATTTCAACGTCGTCCACACCAACGGTGTTTCGCCCTCCAGCCCAAGGTTGCCGATGACGGCTACCTTGGGTAAAGGATTCCCGATCTCCAGAACTCCAACGGTGTTCCGGCCCGGATGGAATTCCCGAACGACGCACACTTCACCGAGGCCGGAACCACGATGTGGTTCGCCTTCATGAAGAAGATTCCCAGGGTTGGCGTCCGTTTCTCCCGCCAACCCTGGGCTGAAGGGCGAAACACCGTTGGTGTTGAGATCCACCAATTTATTCTTGGAGGTCATCGAAAAATAGCATTCAGGATGAACGCGCTCCATTTTTCATCACATCCAGAAGACACTGGCGATCATGCCGGTTAGGACGACGATGGCTAACACCCACCAATACCATTTGAGCCCAAGTGTCCGGTGCGGGGCTTTGCCTAAGGAAACGCTGATTTAATCCGACTCGCCTCCAAGCAAAAATCCGATAGCGTTTGTCATGGAGCACCAACAGGGATTTTCGGAATTCGAATTCGCAGGAAAACGCAAGGTCACACGGCGCGAGAAGTTCCTCGCGTC
>JBOFET010000393.1:0-1384 GCA_051648225.1 Luteolibacter sp. | reverse complement strand
ACGCTCGCGGCCGGTGATCCGGACCAGAAACCCACCCGCACCTTGGATGACCGCATCTATCTCGGGAACCAGCCGGTGTCCGCCGGATCGAAATCCATGACACAGCTCTCCAAGGAGGTCCTCGCACTCGGCTCGGATGCCGAGATCCGCAGTTATTTCAAAAAGCTGGTGAGCGATCTGGATGCGGGTGCCGCGAACCGTGGCGGTAGTCCCTCCATGATGATGAGCGAAGTGAGGACCTATCAACGCGACGCCAAAGTCCGCGCCTCCGAACTTCCGTCGCCGGCACCGCGCGACCACTTTCTCTATCTGTTCGGCGCCTCTGACCGCGAGGTGGTCGATGCCGCCAGCCGTGACCCGAACGTGGGACAAGTGCTTTCCCTCATGAATGGCTTCGTCCAGCGCGAGCTTGTCAAAAACTCCTCGGCACACCTTTACAAATCGCTCGAAGGGGCCTCATCCGGAAATGAAAAAATCCGCAGGCTTTATGTCGCGATTCTCAATCGCCCGCCATCGGACGAGGAAATGGGCTGGATGCTCGATGAAGTCAAAACCCAAGGAGATGCCGGTTTCCAGAACATCGTTTCAGCACTCGTCATGTCATCCGAGTTTCTGTTTCTCCAGTAGTGTGCCTGAAAATCCAACGCCATGAACCCATTCCATTCATCTGACGAACTGACCCGCCGCCAGTTTGCTTCCAACGCCGCCCGCGCTTACCTCGGCGTCCACCTGTTTCCCATGTTAGGCGGCACCCTGGCCAGTGCGGCTCCGGCCGCAAGCGTCCAAGGCGGCAAGGCGAAAAACGTGATTTACCTCTTCATGAACGGGGGCATGAGTCACCTCGACACCTTCGACCCGAAGCCGAAAAGGAAAGACGTGATGGGCAAGACCGAAGCCATCTCCACCAAGGCGGATGGCATCATGCTCGGCCACTACCTGCCGGAAACCGCAAAGATCACGGACCATCTCTGCGTGGTCAATTCGATGAACTCCACGCAAGGTGCCCACGAACAAGGCGCCTACACCCTGCACACCAGCTACGACATGCGGGGGACCATCAAGCACCCGTCTCTCGGCTCTTGGGTTCTCCGCCTCGGCGGCCGGATTCACCCGGAACTGCCCGGCTTCGTGGCGATCGATTCTCCCCCGGATCACACCGGCGGCGGGTTTCTGGGTGCCAAGTATGCCGCCGCTCCGATCGGAAGCCCCGAGCAAGGGCTTCAGGATTCCCAGCGCCCGAGCGAAGTCACTCCGGAGAATTTCGAACGCCGCCTTAGCCTGGCTGATCGATTGAACCGCCAGTTCCACGGTCGCTACCCGAATGCGGATGTGAAGGCCTACGAAGAACTCTATCGCGAGGCCATTTCACTGATGAACTCGAAGG
>JBOFET010000392.1:0-5059 GCA_051648225.1 Luteolibacter sp. | reverse complement strand
ATGGCGATTTACAGCGCGGTGCAGCCGCAGGATCTATCCGATCTCAAAAGCCCGGGAACCTCTGCCGCTCCGGTGCAGCCACGCGATGTGAAGGTCGTTTTGAAAAACGCGATCGACCGCGGGTTCCCCGTCACGCTCCAGGAAGCGGAGATCAATCAATGGCTCGCCCGCACCCTGGTGACCAAACAAGGCGGACCGCTCGCGGAAAAGGTTACCTTGGACCGGGTGTGGGTGCGCTTGGAGGAAGGCGTGGCGGAGGTCATCATGGAGCGGCAGTTCATGGGGACGCCGTTCACGGTTTCCATGTATTTGCAGATCGAGCGGCTGGAGAGTTTGCAGGGTGTTTTCACGGAAATCCATCCTCACGGTGGTCCTTATCACCCGGATTTCCCGCATCCTCCCAAGGGCGGGCGGTTCGGGAAACTGGTGGTGCCGCAGGGATTCATCCTTCTCGTGCTGCCTGCTTTCGAGAAACTCGCCGAGCAATTTCCAACCGAAATCGAACTCGGCCTGCGCGAGATGTCCCGCATCACCTTGGAAAAAGGCCGCATCGTGCTCGACCCGCGCGAGCCGCTCGGCCAGCAAGGCATGCCTCAGACTTTCTGATGTGAAATGAACGCCCGTCCGCTGCTGCTGGGACTGTTGCTCACCGCTCTCACCAGCGCGGAGGAGGTTCCACGCGCCATCCGGGTCATCGAGGCGCCGCCGTCGATTCCGCTCGGAGGAGAGGATCGCGTCACCAGCCGCACCATGCAGTTCCGCATTTCCGGCGGAGCGCCACAAGACCGGGCGACCATCGCCCAACTCGCCGAGGAGGCGAAGGACGAGCTGCTGCGTCTGACCGAGGAAAAAGACGCTTGGAAGGTCCCTGTCAGCGTCCTCCTCCACGGGAAGTCCGGCGATCCCATGCCGCTGCGGACCTCCGCACTGCAGCTTCTCGTCAGTGAGGTGGGCTATGAACTCCGGCTCGACACCCATCTCAGTCGCGGCATCGAGCACGAGCGGTTCAAGCACGCCGTGACCTCCGCGCTTGTTTACGAACGCGCTCTCCGCGATCGGCCGGCCGCGGAATCCGAAACGCCATTTTTCGTCCCGCCTTGGCTCGTCGATGGCTTGCGCGAAGCGACGGCCTGGCAGCTAAACCAAAGCGACCGCCGACTTTACGAGGCACTCTTCAAAACCGGCGGGCTGTTCAAGCTCGACGACGTTTTCGCCGTCACCGCACCCGGCCATGAGGAAATGGACGCCGCCATGCGCGCCGCCTTTCGCGTTTCTTCCGGCGCGCTCGTCATGGCGCTGCTCCAACAGCCGCAAGGCAAGGAAGGGTTCCGCAAATTTCTCACCGAGACCGCCGCGTTCGAGGGCGAGACGCCCGCGCTGCTGCGCAAGCATTTCCCCGAGCTCAATCTATCCGAAACGAGCCTCTCGAAATGGTGGGCACTCCAGCTCGCCCAGATCGGTGGCCAAAACCTCGCCACCGACGTGCTCACCGTCGTCAAAACCGAGACCACGCTTGAGGAAGCCCTGAGACTGAATTTCCGCACGCCGGAAGGCATCATCCAGCAGAAGGAACTCAGCGCTTGGCCGGAAGTCATCGCGCTACCCGAGTCCGAGCGCATCAGCGCGGTACGGTCCGCCGAGGATGCGCTCGTGCGCCTGAGCTTTCGGTGCTTTCCCTCCTATCGGCCGATTCTTGCGGAGTATCAGATGATCCTCAACTCCATCGCGAAAAACGAGGCTCAGGACGTGGACGCCCAGCTCGCAGCCCTTGCCGAGCGCCGCGCCACCATGACGGCCAAGGCCCAGCGCGCCGCCGATTACCTCGACTGGTTTGAAATCACTCGCGCCCGCGAGACCAGCGGGGTTTTCGACGACTACACGCGCCTCAAGGAGCGGCTCAAATCCAACCCGCATCGGCGCAGCGACGATCTGTCAAAATACTTGGACCGCATGGACGCGATCTTCAGCCGTGCGGGCGATCCGGAAGGCCCACCCAACCAGCCGACGGAGTTTTCCGAGTTTCTGCCCGAGCTGCCCCAGCCGTGATTCTCCGGGGAAGCGCGGCGCAAGATCCTTGTGCCCGCAGGACGAAGCGGTTAATCCAGTCGCCATGGATTTCGAAACACTGAGCGCTTGGGCGGATGAGGAGTTGAAGGCGTTGACCAAGGTGCTGCCTCGGGACATTCAGGACGCAGCCGCAGTGGTGGCGATTTCCCTTGAGGAAAAACCCGGCCACGGCGCTCAAGACGAGGATCTGGAGGGCGACGAACTCGGCCTCTTCGAAGGCGCTTGCGCCCTGGAGGAAGCCAGCCCGGAGCAACTCCCGCGCATCCGGTTGTTTCTCCTCAATCTCTGGGAATGGGTCGGCGAGGAGGAACACGACTACCGCGACGAGGTGGGCACCACTTTCCTCCATGAACTCGGCCACTACCTCGGCTGGGACGAGGAGGAAATCGCCGAACGCGGGCTGGAATAGGCCGCAAGATTTCTTCTTCCCCCAAGAGAAAATTCCCGCTAGCAAATCACCACCATGGACATTCTCGGATTCATCAAAGGCGAACTGCTGGAAATCATCGAATTCAACGACGACTCGCGCGACACGCTGTCGTGGCGGTTTCCCGACGATGACAAGGCGATCAAAAACGGCGCGCAACTGATCGTTCGCGAGAGTCAAGTCGCGCAGTTCGTCTATCTGGGGCAATTCGGCGACTGCTTTGAGCCGGGCAAACACTCGTTAGTCACCGAGAACATTCCGGTGCTCACCAAGCTGAAGGGCTGGAAATTCGGCTTTCAATCGCCCTTCAAGGCAGACGTTTACTACGTCACCACCCGCCTCTTCACCGGCAACAAATGGGGCACCGCAAATCCGGTGATGATGCGCGACGCGGACTTCGGCGTGGTCCGGCTGCGGGCGTTCGGTATCTTCGATTTCAAGATCGTGGACGCGCCGGTTTTCCTCAAGGAAGTCGCCGGCACCGACCACCATTTCCGGCTCGATGAATTCGCCGACACGATGCGCTCGCGCATCGTCAGCGTTTTCAGCGAGGCACTCGCCTCCTGCGGCGTGCCCGCGCTGGACGTGGCTTCGCGCTATTCCGAACTCGGCGAGGCACTACTGCCACTCATCAACCCTCAGGTGACCGCCAAATACGGCATCGAGATCACCAGCTTCATCGTCGAGAACGTCTCCGTGCCGCCGGAAGTCGAGGCGGCGATCGACAAGCGCTCGAGCATGGGAGCCATCGGCAACCTCAACGATTACGTGAAATTCCAAATGGCCGAGTCCATGACCAAGGGCGGGGCCGACGGTGGAGGCTCGCCCGCTGCCGCCGCCGGGCAGATGGCGATGGGTTTCGGCATGGCGCAGGAAATGATGAAGAACATGCAGTCGGGAACAGGCACTGGAGCGGCACCGGCTGTCGGCATCCCGGAGCTCATGAGTCCGGCGGAGGCCGCGAAAGTTCTCGGCGTTCCCGAGGCGGACGTGATCGCTTCAATCGACGCCGGAGATCTGAGGGGCAAAAAAATCGGCGCGTCCTATCGGATCACCCGCGCCGCGCTCGACGCCTTTCTTGCTGAGTAACCGACGCCACCATGGCCGAAGTCAGCGCATTACGTAAACATCCCTGCCCGGAATGCGGCGGCGATGCGGAGTGGAATCCAGCGAAAAAGGCCCTCGCCTGCCCGTATTGCGGAACCATCCTGCCTTGGAACGATGGCGTGGATCAGTTAGGCGCGGCAATCGTCGAGCACGATCTGGAAAAGGCGCTGGCCTCCATCACCGCCGACCACCGCGGCATGCGGGACGAGAAAAAGTCCGTGAAGTGCGAGAGCTGCCAGGCCATCAGCATTTTTGATCCCGACCGCGCCGCCCAACGTTGTGATTTCTGTGGCTCGCCCTCGATCGTCGCGGTGGACGATATGAAAGACGCCGTCACCCCGGAAAGCCTGCTGCCGTCCGTGGTCGCTGCCACCCAAGTCCGCGATCAGCTCCGCGCGTGGTATCGCAGCCGCTGGTGGGCGCCGAACAAGCTGAAACGCGCCGCACTCACCGACCAACTCCACGGCATCTATCTGCCTTATTGGACCTTCGACGCCCACGTGAACGCCGATTGGACCGCAGAGTCCGGCTACCATTACTACGTCACCGAAACTTACCGGGACGCCAACGGAAAGACCGCGACCCGGCAAGTCCAGAGAACCCGCTGGGAGCCGAGCGCCGGGAACTTGGCGCACTTTTTCGACGACGACGCGGTGCCTGGCACCGTCGGCGTGCACACCGCTCTCCTGCGGCAGGTGGAACCCTTTCCCACCGTCAAGGACCTCAAACCCTACGAACCCGCCTACGTCCGCGGATGGACGGTGGAGCGCTATCAGGTGGATCTCCGGAAGGCCTCTCAGATCAGCAAGCAGCAGATGGACACCACCATCCGGGAGCTTTGCTCGCGCGATGTGCCGGGTGACACGCAGCGGAATTTACAAGTCCAGTCGCTCTATCGGGGGCGCACCTTCAAGCACGTCCTCGTGCCCGTCTGGCTGGCGACTTACACCTACGGCGCGAAGTCGTTTCAGGTGGTGGTGAACGGCTACACCGGCAAAATGGCGGGTGAGCATCCGCTGAGCTGGGTGAAAATCACACTGGCGGTGCTCGCGGCACTGATCGTGATTTTCATCATTGTGTCGTTGAACCAGCGGTAAAACAACAGGCGGAATAAATTCCAATCCCTCTGAGGATTCATTGATCGCTCTTAACGCCAACGGTGTTTCGCCTTTCAGCCCAGGGTTGGCGTGAGAACGCCTACCCTGGGGAACTTGAGTCCATGGAGTCGAACCACAACGTGGTTCCGGCCTCGGCGGATGGGCCGCCAAAAATTGAAAAGTCCCCTCCTGGCCAGAACTCCGTTGGAGTTCGGGACATCCGTAATCCGGCTCCCAAGGTAGCCGTTACCGGCAACCTTGGGCTGGAGGTCGGAACACCGTTGGTGTAGGAGATCCGGTTATTCTTCCTCATTCGCAAAGGCATGATGCTTTAGCAGGCTTGTTTCATCTCGAGCCACGC
>JBOFET010000391.1:0-5953 GCA_051648225.1 Luteolibacter sp. | reverse complement strand
CCGAAACTTACAAACTCTAACATGCCTGAGTCATTAAGACTGAATGCGGAAACCCTGAATTTCTTCGCGAACTCGCCAAAGTCCTGGTTCAAATTTGTCGTCGCGGAACCTGCGGATCTTGGAGAAATCGAAACGCTGGCGAAGGCACATTCACTGCCCCGGCAGCGCACTCTACTCATGCCGGAAGGTCGTACCGCCGCCGAGCTGGACCGCAGCTCCGAGTGGCTTGCGGAAATTTGCCGCAGCGGTGGATACCGTTTTTGCGACCGACTGCACATCCGGATCTGGGGTGACAAGCGTGGGGTCTGAAATTTTTGTCGTCGAACCGCAACTTTGAATTCGGCCCCGGGTTCGATTCGCGGTAGAAACCGGTATCAAAATGCATCGCAACTCACCACCCCCCGAAGATTCTTGGGAATCAGACGCCGTTTGGAAATTGCTCGATCAGTCCCCCATGAAAACGGCAGGTGCCCGGTTCGCCGAAGACACAGTGCGGGCCGCGCGGCTTGCACCCGAGATCAAACCTTGGTGGAGCCGCCTGTTTACTCCGGTGCCGCTGGCCGGACTCGCCGCCGCCACCGCAGCGATCACGATCGCAGCGGTTTCCTGGTTCAGCCCCTCGCAGCCGCCGGTCACTCAGGTGGTGGTTTTGGATTCCCCTCAGGCCGTCGCCATTCAGGACATCGCGGAAACTGAGACTCTCATCGCTGCCGTTGATCATCTGGAAGATTTCAGCGATCGCGAACTGATCAGTTTGATCGGATTTTAAGCGCTTCCCTAACGACCCGGCCCTGTCCAGCCTCCGGGCGTGAAAGACGGCCTCATTTTCGATCTCGACGGAACCTTGGTGGACTCGCTCCAGGGGATTTCCGCCTCTTTAAATCGGGCACTCGCCGCATCCCGCTTACCCACCCACGAGGCCGCGGCGGTGCGGGGATTCATCGGTAACGGTGCACGCATCCTCATCCAGCGCGCCACGCCCGTGAATGCTTCCGCAGATTTACTCGATACGGTCGAGCAGGCATTCAAGACCGACTACGACTCCACTTGGCCCGTCGGCACGGTCGCCTATCCGAACATCACCAATCTATTAGAAATGCTGCAATCCCGCGACTATCCGCTCGCCGTATTGTCAAACAAGCCTCACCCCTTCACGGCGGCGATGGTCTCACAGATGTTTCCCACCATTCGGTTTTCATCGGTCCTCGGCCAGCGTCCAGGCATCGCGCACAAACCCGATCCAGCCGGTGCCTTCGAGATCGCGGACGCGCTTCAGCGGCTTCCGGAAAACTGCGCAGTCATCGGTGACTCCACCATGGATATCGAAACCGCCCGCAACGCCGGCATGCGGGCCATCGCAGTCACCTGGGGTTTTCACGACCGCAAGCGTCTCACCGATGCCGGAGCAGATGCCATGGTGGATTCTCCAGGCGATTTGTTGGAACTTTTCGTCTAGCGCCGGTTGATCTCATCCACCTGCCGGTTCAGCGTGCAGAAGTCATAGAGCCAGCCGACGAGAAAAAGTCCGCCGGTGAGGAGCCAAAGGATGCCAGTGCCGATCTTGCCCATGTAGAATCGATGGATGCCGAACGCGCCGAGAAACGTGAGTAAGATCCAAGCGACCGAGTAATCCGCCGGGCCGGTGGCAAATCGGGCATCTGCTTGCCGGTCCATCGAGGGGATTAAAAACAAGTCGATGAGCCAGCCGATGCCTACGAGGCCGAGGGTGAAAAACCAGATTGCCCCGGTGACTGGCTTGCCAAAGTAAAAGCGGTGCGCTCCGGTGAATCCGAAAATCCACAAAAGATAGCCGATCGTCTTGCTGTGAGTTTTGCTAGTCGGTCCGGTCATGAGAGGGTGATAGGATAATACGGAAAATCCCGCCATGATAATTCATCACGGGATTTGAAATCGTGGTTCAGGCGAGTTTGGCCACCAATGCCGCCGCCAGCGAGCGGACAGCGGCGTCCTGCGCGGGATCGAGCAGTTTTCCCTCCGCATCAAATGCTTCATGCGCCTTGGGAATCGAGACTTGGTCCGGCAGTACCGAGATCTGGATGTTTTCCAAGAACGGGCGCAATGCGGCGAGACTGCGGGCACCGCCGTAGCCGCCGGGTGAGGCGGATAGAATCGCAGCGGACTTGCCTTTCAGGACAGAGAGCGGTGCCTCGTCCGGAGACGTGGCACGCGAAATCCAGTCGATCGAGTTTTTCAGAACTGCGGTGATGGTGCTGTTATATTCCGGCGAGGCGATGATGAGGCCGGTGTGACTGGCGAAAAGTGCCTTCAGTTTCCGTGCAGTTTCCGGCATGCCTTCCGCTGCTTCTAAATCTTCATCGAAGAATGGCATGCGGTAGTCACGCAGGGAAATGAGGGTGACTTCCGCACCGGCTTCGCGCGCAGCGTCTGCGGCGATGGTGGCAAGTTTTTGGTTGAACGATTCGGCACGGAGACTGCCGCCGAAGACAAGGATGCTTGGTTTGCTCATGGTGTTAGTTAGACTGGGGTCGGTTGGAAAAATGGATAGTCGGTATAGCCGACGGGACCGTCACCGTAGAAGGTGGACGAATCGGGCGGATTGAGGGGTGCGCCGGTGCGGAAGCGTTCAACCAGGTCAGGGTTGGCGATGGCGTCTTTTCCGAAAGCCACCGCGTCGGCCTTGCCGGAGCGAATCACCTCGCGAGCGGCGTCGGCGGTGAAGCCTTCGTTCGCAATGAAGATGCCACCGAATTCCTGCTTGAGTGAGGGGCCAAGCGCCGGTTGATCGTGCGATTCGCGGGCGCAAAGAAAGGCGAGTTTGCGTTTACCAAGCTCGCGGGCGGCGTAGTGAAAAACGGCGGAAATATTAGAATCTCCCATATCATGCGCGTCGCCACGCGGGGCGAGGTGCATGCCCACCCGGTCAGGTCCCCAGACGGAAACCACGGCATCGGTGACTTCCAACAGGAAACGGGCGCGGTTTTCAATCGATCCGCCATAAGCATCGGTGCGCTGGTTGGTGGAGTCTTGGAGAAACTGGTCGATGAGGTAGCCGTTCGCGCCATGGATTTCCACACCGTCGAATCCGGCGGCTTTCGCGTTCCGGGCGGCGTGGCGGTAGTCTTCGATGATCCCGGCGATTTCCTTGGTTTCCAAGGCGCGTGGGGTGACAAAATTCTTCATCGGTCGAATCAAGCTGACATGACCTTTTGCAGCGACGGCACTCGGCGCAACAGGCAAGGCATCGTCCAGATAGACTGGATCCGAGACCCGGCCGACGTGCCAGAGTTGGAGGAGGATTTGGCCACCGGCCTGATGCACAGCGCTGGTGACGAGCTTCCATCCTGCGACTTGTTCGTCGGACCAGATGCCTGGTGTGTTAGGGTAGCCTACGCCCTGCGGCGAGATGGAGGTGGCCTCGGAGAGGATCATACCGAAGGAACTACGCTGCACGTAGTATTCCGCCATCATTGCGTTCGGCACCCGACCGGCGGAAGCGCGGCAGCGGGTGAGTGGAGCCATCACCATGCGGTTAGGAAGGTTGAATGCCCCGGCTTGGAGGGGTTGAAATAGTGGGTCTGACATGGAATTTGGAATTTGTTGGAATGGTTCGAATGACTAAGGCGGATTTATTTCAGATCAAAGAGAATCGCCTCCGAGTCTCCGGCGGTGGTGGTGATCTCGAGATTGCCCGGCTCTTCAAGTGACAATGCGTCGCCAGCGGACATCCCGATTCCGTTGACGTCGAGCGAGCCTTTCGCAACGTGAAGCCAGAGTCCACGGCCTGCGGAAAGCCGGTGGTTGGTTTTGGTTCCGGGGCTGGGCTTCAGCAGATAGATCGAAGCGTCCTGGGCAATGGTGGCAGAACCGTCGCGGCCGTCTTGGGAGATGACGAGGATTTTGGGTTCGTTTTCGCGTCCCTCCGGTGGCGTCCACTCCGTGTAGTCGGGCGCAAGGCCGCGGGTGTCAGGGGTGATCCAGATTTGCAGCAGATGGGCGGGCTTGGTGGAGGAGGGATTGAACTCAGAGTGGCGGACACCAGTGCCGGCGCGCATCAGCTGGATTTCACCGGGATTGAGCACCCGGCTGTTTCCCATGGAGTCTTCGTGCGCCAGTTGCCCTGCTAACAAATAAGAGAAAATTTCCATGTCCCGGTGAGGGTGGGTGGGGAATCCACCGCCGGGAGCGATGCGGTCGTCGTTGATGACCCGCAGCGAGCGGAAACCCATGTGGGCGGGGTCATAGTAGTCGGCGAAGGAGAATGTGTGCCAGCTATCGAGCCAGCCGTGATCGGCGTGACCGCGCTCAACGGCGCGACGGATGGTGAAGTTCAGTGAGTTCGTCATGCCGTGATCCTAACCGGGTTTCTTCGCCCGGATAATGCCATTTCGTCAGTCTGAGAATGCGAACCGGTATGGCTCGGATGTCAGTCGAGCAGATTCCCGTAGTATTTCCGGGCGAGTTCCAACGACATGTCCAGGATGCCTTGGCTGCGGGAGTGGCGCAGCGCTTCATCCGCCATGGTGGCGCACTCGGAGTAGCTTAGGGAGCGGATCGCCTGGCCCACGCGGGGGACTTGCTGGGGACCGACGGAAAGTTCTTCGACTCCGAGACCTAGCAGCAGGGGAGTGAGCCGGATGTCGCCCGCCATTTCTCCGCAGATGCCAGTCCAGATTCCGTTGTTAGAAGCGGCCTCGATGGTGCGCTTGATCAGGTGGATCACGGCAGGGTGGGTGGGCCGATAGAGTTCCGCGACATGGGGGTTCACGCGGTCTGCGGCCACGGTGTATTGGATCAAGTCGTTGGTACCGATGGAGAAAAAGTCCACTTCCGGGGCGAGCAGATCCGCGCAAATTGCGGCGGCGGGAACCTCGATCATGACGCCGACCGGAAGTTGGTGATCGAACGGCACTCCTTCTTTGTCCAACTCTTCCATGCAAGCCTTGACCATGTCTTTGCTGCGCAAGACTTCTGACAGACCTGAGATCATCGGGAACATCAGCGCGACTTTCCCGTGGGCGCTGGCACGCAGGACTGCCCGGATTTGCTCGCGGAACATGGCAGGGCGGGCGAGTGAGACACGGATGCCGCGCCAGCCGAGGAATGGATTGGGTTCGGGGTCAGTGAGCGGCTCGACCGGCAGCTTGTCACCGCCGGCATCGAGCGTGCGGACAATCACGGTGTGTGGAGCCATTTCCTGGGCGACCCGGGTGTAAACCTCCGCCTGGCGCTTTTCGTCCGGCATTTCCTCACCGTTGAGTAGGAGAAACTCGGTGCGATAGAGTCCGATGCCTTTTGCGCCGCTGTGCTTCACCAGCGGCAGGTCATCCACCAACTCGATGTTCGCCGAAACCGTGAGCGGATGTCCGTCGGTGGTCTCGGTGGCGGCGCCGCGCATGGCGTCCAGCGAGCTGCGGACTTTCTCCTTGGCCAGCGAGAGGGTCCGGTAGCGATTGAGCGTCTCGGGCGACGGATAGAGAATGAGCTTGCCAGCGTAACCATCGAGAATCGACGGGGCGAGGGCCATGATGTCGATGACCGCGCCGTCGAGACCGACCACTGCCGGGATGCCGAAGGCGCGGGCGAGGATCGCGGTGTGCGAGTTCACGCTGCCCTGCTCGGTGGCGAATCCTAACACGTTCCGGCGGTTGATCGATGCCGTGTCGGATGGCGCGAGATCGTAGGCCACGAGCACATGTTGCTCGTCAGGCCCCTGGGGCCGAGTGTCGTCTTCCGAGGTGAAATTCCTCAAAACCCGCTGGGCGACGTCTTCGATGTCCGCGGTGCGCTCTCGCAGATAGGGATCCGGGATGCGACGCATGGCTTCGAGGAAATTCTGCATCACGGCGTAGAAGGCATACTCGGCGTTTTGCTGGCGCTTGACGATGGCGAGCAGCACTCGGTCCACCACCGAGCGATCTTCAAGGATCATCACGTGCGCTTCGAAGATGCCGCTTTCATTGTCACCCGATAG
>JBOFET010000390.1:0-9516 GCA_051648225.1 Luteolibacter sp. | reverse complement strand
TGCGTTTGCAAGCATCCGCCGGGACGTCCATCCTCCCGCCTGATGGACCCACGAATGCCGAAAATCCTTCGGTTCACCTTCCGGGTGCTTCGCGACTTTTTCCTGAAGAACCACGGCCTGCTGCTCACCGCCGCCGTGGCCTTCAACATGATGCTGTCGCTCATTCCCCTATCCGCCGTGCTCATCGTCATCGTCTCGCACTTTTTCAATGAAGCCCTGCTGCTAGAAACACTCACTGCGGAAATCGCACTCATCGCACCCGGCTTCACGCCGATCCTCACGGACGTCCTCAGCGGATTCCTCGGCACCCGGAGCTTGATCACCTGGGTGGGGCTGGTCTCGCTGCTCGTCTTCAGTTCCTTCGCATTCCGCGTCCTTGAGCACGCCATTTCCATCATCTTCCACGCCCCGCTGCCCACCCTGAAACGCAAGTTCTGGGTGTCCGTCCTGATGCCCTATCTGTTCATCCTCATCGTCGCCGGCGGACTCATCCTGGTCACTACCGTGAACGCCGTCATCGACGTGCAAAGCCGGAACGAACACTCCATTTTCGGCATCCAGTTGTCACTCCACCAGCATTTCGGGCACATCGTTTACCTTACCGGCCTCCTCGGGTTGGTCCTGCTTTTCACACTCTTCTACCAGATCATGCCGGTCGGGAAAATTTCCTTCCGCCTCGCCCTCGCCGGCGGACTCACCGCCACCCTTCTGTGGGAACTCGTCCGCCACCTCGTGGTCTCCTACTACACCCACATCTCCATGGTGAACGTCGTCTACGGCTCCATGGCCACCATCATCATCGTGCTACTCACGCTGGAGGCCGTAGCTTTAATTCTGCTGTTAGGAGCCCAGGTTATCGCCGACCTCCACCGCTCCTCCAAGGCCGGAGTTCCCTGGTATGAAGACCCGGACCAGCGGCCCGAGTCCGACATCGTCGACTAGCAGCAGTGATCGATTGATGCCCGCAGCAAACCCCAAGTTGACAACTTGACCACTTTGCGTAGGCTCTCATCCGTGAAAACGATGACCATCGCCGAATTCAAGCGCCAACTTCCCACCCTCTTGGGAGAAGTCGCCAACGGTGAAAGCATCATTCTTCAAAAAGGCCGTAAGCGCGAAAATGTCGCCATGCTCACGCCCTACAAGGCCGAACCCACCAAAGCCCGCGAGCTCGGACTCCTCGCCAAGCGGGGCAAACCCATTTTCAAAAACTGGTCCCTCACCGAAGATGAATTCCTCGTCTCCCGCTAAACCATGGCCTGGCTGCTCGATACCCACACCTTGCTCTGGGCCTTGTTCGAGCCCGAAAAACTCGGGCGAAAAACCCGCGCCATCCTCAAGGAGCCTACCAACGAGGTTCTCGTCAGCCCACTCAGCTATTGGGAAATCAGCTTGAAATTCGGTCTCGGTAAACTCATGCTGCCAGAGACCGATCCCTCGGAAATTCCCGCCGCTGCCCAGCAACTCGGCTTGATCGAAGAGCCGTTGGTCTCGGAAATCCTCTCGACCTTTCACCAACTCCCCTACGCCCCCGACCACAGGGACCCCTTCGACCGCTTGCTCATCTGGCATGCCATCCGCCGCAAGTATACGCTTCTAAGCAGAGACCGGGCGATGCCGTTTTTCAAAGCGCATGGGTTGAAGTCCGAGTGGTGAAGCCGGCGTAGCGGTGATCACTGGTCGCCGCGACCAAGTCTTGAGATGACATGACAAGGCCCACTTCGAATGGTCAAATTCGCGGCGACCGGTGATCTTCGCCACATTTCACCACTCCGATCCCAGCCCATGCCGTCCCGCCAGCTCCAACAAATCCTCGCGCATCGGCCACTCGTCGGGGCGCTCGCTGGTGGCGTGGCGTTTGCTGGCGCCCTTTAAGGTCATGCAGCCGGTGTTGTCGCCAATTTTCCGGATGGAATCCACTTCCTCCGCGGTGAAGCGGCCGTCCGGCCACTTGGCGAAGTCGCGGATCTTGTCTGCGATGGCGCGCGCACCTTCGCCAGCTTCCTGGATGAAAGTGGGCACCACGCTTTCCACTGCTGGGTGGCTCAGGTTCCAGATGCAGGCGAACTGGAGCAGGGTGAGGTTGTATTTCTCGGCAAGCGGGCGCATGCGGTTCGCCTTTTCCATGCCGCGCTCGACCCAGCCATCCGGTCGGTAGGTGCGGTGGTCGCCGGGCTTGAAACTGTGCTCGGGACCGCCGATGTCGTCATGGAAAACGCCGCCGTAATCAACCACTCGGGTCATCACCTTGATGCCGTGCTTCTCGCAAGCTGGCAGGGTGAGTCCGACGGGCCAAGGCTCGAGCGGATTGAGAATGAGCATGGACCAGTCGATGAGGTGGCCGAATTTTTCGAAGCAATACACGAGGTCAAGCGAGAAGCCGTTCGCTGGTCCTGGGGCAATGCCGAGGCGGTCGGTGAGGCCGGCGGATTTCGCGCCTTCGAGCGCTTGCCAGAGCGGCTCGCTGGTGTAGCCGAGTTCGTCGGGATTATGGAGCATGAGCAGGTCGAACTTGTCAGTGCCGCAGCGTTCGAGCTCTTTGGCGCAGGCCATATTGATAAAATCGGCATAGCCTTCCGGTCCGCGTAGGGCGGGCGAAGTGAAGCGTGGGTAACCCTGACTGCCCTGCCGCTGGCCTTCATAAAAATCGTGGCCGATCATCCCGACGAGGCTGTAAGTGGAGCGGTCGATGCCTTTGAGCGCCTTACCCAGCAGCTCATCCGCCTTGCCATTTCCATAGACGTCGGAGGTGACGAAGGTGCGGATGCCGGCCTCGTAGGCGGTCTCGATGCAGCCGATGAAGCGTTCCTCGGATAAAGTTTCGCCAAAGTGCATGAAGCGTCCGCCGCTCCAGGTTCCGTATGCTGTGGTGGTGGGTTCCATGGTCAAAATTTCTTTCACCCCTGCCTAAGCCCGCCACGCTGGCGGGTCAATCCCAAGCGGTGCGTCTCCATTTGGATTTTTTAACCGCAGATAAACTCAGGTGGGCACAGATCAGAAATCGGATTGGGAGTTTGTGTTTGAAGATTCAGAACAGGCTGAAAAACCAACCCTCTTCATCCCCGCTTCCATCTGTGTTTATCTGCGTTCATCTGCGGTTGAAAATTCTTCTTCGCAGAATCGGGTCAGCCGAAACGACCGAGGATAGGAGCCAAGTCCCGCGCGGTTTTCTCTGGCCAGGCGGCGCGCGGAGTAAAAAGCGCGGTGTCGAGCGCGTGGTGGCTTGGACTGTCCGGCGTCTCAGGAATGGTCGCGACGACAGCGCGGATGATCTGCTTAGCCATCGCGCTGTTCGCATGGAGATTCTCGATCACGGTGTCCACCTCCACGGCGGCTTCGTCCGTTTTCCAGCAATCATAGTCGGTCACCAGCGCGAGCGCGGCGGCGGAGATTTCCGCTTCACGGCAGAGGCGGGCTTCCGGGCCGTTGGTCATGCCGATGATGTCTGCGCCGATCATCCGGTGGAAATTCGCCTCGGCACGGGTGGAAAACGCCGGGCCGTTCATGCAGAGGTAGGCCCCGCCGGCGTGGACTTTCGGTGCCAGCGCACGGGAGGTGGTGAGCAGGTTTTCCCGAAGACCGGCGCAGTAGGGATCGCCGAATCCGACGTGGGCGACGATGCCATTTCCGAAAAACGTGTGCTTCGCGCCAGTTCCTGTGCGGTCGATCAACTGGTCCGGCACGACGATGTCGCGCGGCGCAAGTTCTTCGCGCAAGCTGCCGACGGCGGTGACGGAAATCACCCAACGCACTCCGAGCGAGCGGAGCGCCCAGATGTTCGCTCGGTGATTGATTTCATGCGGTAAAAGGCGGTGCCCTACCCCGTGGCGCGGCAGAAAAAACACCCGCCGCCCGGAGAGGGTGCCGGAAACAATCTTGTCCGAGGGATCGCCAAACGGAGTGGTGACGGAAAGCTCGGTGATTCCTTCGAATCCCTCCATTTCGTAAAGGCCGCTGCCGCCGATGATGCCGATGGCGGGTTCTGGAGTTGTCATGAAGTCGGTAAGTTGAGTTCGCGGAGGATGGCGGAGACGAGGACATCGACCGATTGGTCGGTGTCGATGGTGATAGCCTCCGCCGGAGTTTCCAATGCCGCGAACTGGCTGTCGATCAGACTTTCCAGCAGAATCACCGCCCGCATCAGTGACCGCATCAGTGACCGCCTCCGCCAGAACCCTTCATCTAGGTGTCCACACCGATGATAATCCTGGAGATGATGAGCCCTGCAATGCCGCTGGCGATGAGCGCGTGGGCCTTTTTACCCGATCCCTTTCATTCGTGGGAAATCACTCGGACTTCATCCACAGCGAGGCGGTGACGAACCAGATGACCGTCCCTGCGAGGAGGAACTGGTTCATGGCCGCCTGCGAAAGCGAACCGTTAAAGAACAGGATGGGCGGCACGACGATGAGTGCGAGAGATGCCCAGCTTACGGGCTTGGCGATGGAGATGAGGGTTTTCATGGGGCTCAGGCTTGGGAATGGGTGGAGAACATCATCTTGCCGAGGATGACATAGAGGATGGCGGAGGCGATCCATGCGGGAATCACGAGATAGGCGGCGAAGACGCCCTTGGAAAGGATCAGCCACAGGCCCGGGATAGCGGGGATGAGCCAGGCCAGTAGCACGGCCATGTTGAAGCCGGACTTCGTGGCGGCAGCGGCGTCTTCATGGAACCCGAGTCGTTTCGCAAAATAGTGGTTCACGAAGATGATCGCACCCATCGGACCGAGGATCATGCCGTAGGTGCCGACGAAGCCGAGGAGTTGTGCGGAGAGGTTCGGGAATGCGCCGGCCACGGTGGCGACAAGACCTGCAAGGATCACCCCGGTGGACTTATGGGACTTCGGGAACAGGCTCTGGAAGGCGAGCCCGGCGCGATAGATGGTCGGGTTCGCAGTGGTCCATCCGGCGATGATCACGCAGATGATGCCCGTCCAGCCGAGTGCATTCCATGCAAGGAAACCAGGATCCGCCGTTACCTTTCCGCTTGCATCCAGTGATTTCTCCGGGCTCGTGGCGATCACCGCAGCGAGTAGCAGCGCGGCACAGATCCAGGCCATGTAGTGTCCGAGGAACATACCCACGGACGGCGCCCAGCCTGCGGACTTCGATTTTGCGAAACGGAAGATGGATAGATCCGCCATCCCGAGGTGCATCGCCGCATTGCACAGCCATGCGAAGATCACGATTTTCCAGAAACCGAAATCCGCCGGGCCGTTCTTGGTCTGCACGAAGGACACGCCTTCGTTCCAGATCGTGTTCAGCCTCGCAAATGAATGAGCGTCCATCTGGGCAAGGGAAACGACTCCGCACATCGCAAAGACGAGAATCATCCACGGCGCAGCGATGTTCGCGAAACGTGCGACCATGTTGTAGCCCGCCACGGCCACCGCCGCAATCACGACGCCGACGATGGCGACGATCACCGTGAAGGCCATGCCGCTCAGGCCAAAGGTGGCCTCAGGAACCTCGAATCGGATGCCGAGCGGAACCCCGATGGCCGAGGCGGAGACGGTGATCATGGCACCCGCGAGGAAACAAAACAGGATGCCGTTGGTGACGTTGTAGATCTTCACCATGTTTCCACCCGCGATTTTCTCAAGCTGGTAGTAAAGAGTGAGCCTGCGTTGCATCGCGATGGGCAGCACGAGATAGCGCCAAGTCAGCACCGCGAGGATATTCCCTAACAATAGGCCGAACACAAGATCCATGAGGCTCGCGCCCGCTGCGAGGAACAGGGGCCCGATCATGAACTCGGTTCCGGCGGCGTGCTCACCTGCAAACATTCCCCAGAATGCACCGGAGCCTTTCTGCGCTTTCGCCGGGACGGGCTCACGTTCGTATTCGCCTCCTATGCTTTCCTCTACGGCTTCAGGATCTGTGTGGATGTTTGACATGTGGGTTTTCGGTTAATTCTGAAATGCTAAATATGGGAATGGTAAAGGATCAGCGCTTCGAGAGGACATCGGCCTCGTAGCGTTTCGTCTCGGCAAGCCATGCGGTCCCGGTTGGGACGCCCTGCTTCTCGCAGTATTGGTCCCACACCGCTCCCCAAGGCATGCCTTTCAGCTCCTCCATCAGCGCGAGGCGCGTGGTGAGATCGCCAGATTTCTCGGCCTCGCGCAAGGCGGGCGACTCCAGCAGCGCCATGAGAAGCGCCTTGAGCGTGTTGCGGGTGCCGATGGTCCACGCGGCGATGCGGTTGATGCTGGCGTCGAAGAAATCCAGGCCGATGTGCGTGCGGGAAAGCAGTTTGTTCCGAACGAGTTCGGCGGCGATGGATTGCAGTGCATCGTCGAGCGTGACGACGTGGTCCGAGTCCCAGCGCACGCCGCGGCTGACGTGCAGCAGGATTTCCGGGACATACATCAGCGCCGAGGAAAGCTTGTCGGCGATGCCTTCCGTCGGGTGGAAATGGCCGGCGTCGAGGCAGAGCAGTTTCTGGTTCTTGATCGCATAGCCCATGTAGAACTCGTGAGATCCGACGACGTAGCTCTCACTGCCGATGCCGAACAACTTGCACTCGACCGCGTCGAGGTGGTGCTTCGGATTGTGCTTTTTCGCAAAAACCTGATCCAGCGAATCGGCCAGTCGCTGGCGGGGCGCGAGGCGGTCCACCGGGGTGTCCTTGTAGCCGTCCGGGATCCAGACGTTCGTTACCGTGGGTGAGCCAAGCGCCTTGCCCATCGCCGCGCCGATTTCGCGGGAAGCGATGCAGTGCTCGATCCAGAAGTCACGGATGGCTTTTTCCGGATGGGAGAGGGTGAATCCATCCGCCGCCTTGGGGTGCGCGAAACAGGTGGGATTGAAATCCATGCCCATGCCGTTCGACTTCGCCCAAGCGATCCAGTTTTGAAAATGCTCGGGTTTGATTTCATTGCGATCGACCTTTTTCCCACCGAATTCGCCGTAGAAGGCGTGGAGATTCAGGCGATGCTTGCCGGGGATGAGTGAAAGCGCCTTGTCGAGATCGGCGCGGAGTTCTTCCGGAGTGCGGGCTTTACCCGGATAATTCCCGGTCACCGCGATGCCACCGCTGAGGCCTTCGCCGGAATTTTCAAATCCACCGACATCATCCCCCTGCCAGCAATGCAGGGAAATCGGGATGCCGGCGAGCTTGGCCATGGCGGCTTCCGTATCGACGCCGAGGTCGGCGTAGCGGGCTTGGGCGAGCTTGTAGGACTGAGCGATGGATTTGGATGGCTTCGGCACGATGGTCTGGGTTTAACGATGTCCACTGAAACTGCACGTCCTCTCGAAGAAAAACCTCCACTGTTTGGCCAAAAACAAGCACGATCCCGCCAGTGAAGCGCATCCTGAAAATCGACGAGTGGTTTCATCCCGACGGATTTCCCATCAGCGTGGAGCGCAGGGAACCCCAGGAGCATTTCGAGCCGCACGCCCACGAATTCGCGGAACTGGTGATCGTGACCGGGGGAAAGTGCCTGCACGTCACCGGAAACGAAGCGTGGGAGCTCACGGCGGGCGATGTATTCGTCATCGGCGGCCCGCGCGAGCACGAATACCGGGACCTCGTGGACCTGCGGCTCATCAATATCCTCTATCAACCCAACCAACTGAAATTGGCACTGCTGGACCTGCCATCGGTGCCCGGCTATCACGCGCTCTTCACGCTCGAGCCTTCCTGGCGGACCCGCCAGCCCACCAAGGGGAAACTGCATCTAACCAGCAAGGATCTGGCCCAGGTGATCGAGCTGGCGGACCGCTTGGAAGTCGAGTTGAAGGCTCGCGAGCCGGGTTTCGGATTCATGGCCATGGCGGCGTTCATGCAGATCGTCGGCTTGCTGTCCCGCTGTTACGGGCGGAGTCCGTCGCCGGACGGACGCGCCTTGCTGCGCATCGGTGAGGCGCTCTCCCATCTGGAACGGAACATCCACCGCGAGATCGATCTGGAGGAACTGGCCAGCATCGCCCACATGTCCCAAAGAAGTTTTCTGCGTGTCTTCCAATCCGCCGTCGGCACCTCCCCGCTGGCCTGGGTCATCGGCCAGAGGATCAACCGCGCCTGCAGCCTGCTTCGTCACACGGACAAGCGGGTGACGGAAATCGCCTTCGACGTCGGCTTCAACGATAGCAACTATTTCACCCGCCAGTTTACCAAGGCGACCGGCCTCTCTCCGAGAAACTATCGTTTGCGGCAAGGTAACGGGTGAACTTTCACTCCCCCGAAAACGCCGTTTTTACCGCTTCTCAGCCGGGCTCCGTTGGGTTCAACTTCGCGCGCCCGTCCGATGTCCGAGAATTTCTACCAACAAACCACCACCGCACCGGCGACATCCTTCGATGTCTCGCTGCGACCGCCGGCGTTTTCCGAATTCATCGGCCAGGAAAAAGTGAAAGAGCGCATCCTCCTAATGCTGGAAGCCGCAAAGGGCCGTGGCGACGTGCTCGACCACGTGCTGCTCTCAGGCCCGCCGGGATTGGGAAAAACGACACTCGCCAACCTCATCGCCCGCGCCGCCGGGACGCAGCTGCACACCACTTCCGGCCCGCAGATCGAAAAAGCCGGCGACCTCGCAGGAATCCTGACGAATATCCAGAAGGGCGACATTTTGTTCATCGATGAGATCCATCGCCTGCACCCGGCAATCGAAGAATATTTGTATCCGGCGATGGAGGATTTCCGCTTGGATATCATCATTGACTCCGGCCCATCTGCGCGGTCGATTCAGATCAATTTACCGAAATTCACCCTAGTCGGCGCGACGACACGATCCGGCATGCTGACCGCGCCGCTGCGGTCGCGCTTCGGGCTGGCGAACCGTCTGGACTATTACACGCACGACGAACTTGCGCTCATCATCGAGCGTTCCGCCGGTCTGCTAGACGTGCCGATCGAGCGTGACGGCGCGCTGGAAGTTGCCTCGCGTTCACGCGGCACGCCGCGGGTGGCAAACGCGCTGCTACGCTGGGTGCGGGATTTCGCGCAGGTCCGAGGCGAGGGCTTCATCGACGGAAAAATCGCGGACGCCGCTCTCGCGATGATCGAGATCGACTCGCAGGGACTCGACGAAATGGACAAGCGCCTGCTGGAAGTGCTGATTTACAAATTCAATGGTGGTCCGGTCGGACTGAACTCACTGGCCGTCGCCGTGGGCGAGGATGCGGCGACCATCGAGGAGGTACACGAGCCGTTTTTGATCATGCAGGGATTCCTCATGCGCACCCCGCGCGGACGCACGGCGATGCCGGCGGCGTATGCGAAAATCGGCGCTCCGGTGCCCGCACCCCGGCCGGATGATTCACAGACAAGCCTATTCTGACTGAATCGTCATTGGCATGGATTTCCGACTAATTGGGCAGAACAAGTGCGGTCAGTTCGTCGGAGGTACGTTTGGCGATTTGCTGGTTCAATTGTTCACGGACTTCAGCATCCAGTTCCACCGCCGCTAACGCTTCTCCGACTTGGGAAATGGTGTCAATTTCCGCATTTTCCACCAAGCGAGATAACAAGTTCGCACGGCTCTGAGGATTTTCGATTTGCCCGGCAAAC
>JBOFET010000389.1:0-4499 GCA_051648225.1 Luteolibacter sp. | reverse complement strand
AGGAGATCGTTCATGCAGGAGATGAAACCCCACATGAAGAACAGGGCGGTGACGATCAGGAAGGCGAAGCGATTTTCGGAGCGGAGGTTTTTTTGATTCATGGAGTTAGTTCTTGGAAGTCGATGGGATGGTTTCCTGGGGCTGGAGGGTGAGGCCTTGCACGGCGTCGGACGGATTTCGTTTCCCGTTGATCATCTCCTTACCCATGCGGGTAAGTTCCATCCACCAATCGGGGGATTTTCCTTCGTTGGTGATGAATCTGCCCCAGGCGTCGAGCAAGGCGCTTGGATCGACGGGCTGCCGGGGCATGTCCGGAGTTTCCCAAAGCAGTCGCAGCACTCCCTTTCCTGTGAGATGGCGGCACTCGAGGAGATAGGGCATGGAATCGCCTTGTGCCACGGTGACGGAGCCTTTCGCGGTGATCGAGGTTCCCTTGAGCGCAGGAGCACGGAGAATGCTGTCGCCATTGAGGTGCAGTTCGACGCCATCGCCTTCGACACCTTCTACCGTGAATTTGTAGGTTCCAGCTTTGGGGAACGTGATGCGGCCTCCCATTCTAACGAAGAAATGATCGACCTTGGTTCTTTTGCTTGGCGCTGCTTTTCCCAACTCGAGTTCCGCCCTTGGTAGTGACACGTAATCTCCGTTTTCCTGAGCGGTGGCACCACTGTAGAACATCGCTCCCACTCCGGGTCGGGTCGGTGTGGGTGGTGAGTCATCACTCATCGGCATGATCGCCGTGGCTTCGTCATATTCATCGAACATGCCGACGAACAGCCGGTCTCCTCCTGCCTGCGCGGCATCCTTGAGTTGGTTCCAGTAGAAGCGGCCACCCTCACGCGGAGTGTAGCTGAGGGTATCGTCACCCGTGGGGAGGTGTTTGAGATTCGCCCAGGAAAATCCGGGTTTCACATGGGGGTAGTAGGCGATTCCCATCTTGGTGAAATTCGCCAAATCCTCAGCATAGGACTTGGGCATCCAGGTGAGAATCGTTTCGTATTTTTTAAAGTGCTCCTGCCAGGCCGGTTCCATTTTCCGCCAGCCCGAGGGGATGCCGCCGATCACATGGTTGCCGCCGTATTTGGGATCGTTTTTAAAGAACTCGACGACTTGATCGGCCACCTTCGAGGAGATTTCCCGATTGGGGAATGGCAGTCCCCAAATGAAAACGACGGGCTTTCCCCCTTCTCGGGCGTAGCTCGGATCTTCAAACAGCCGGAACTCGTCAACGAGCCATTTCCAGTCCCTGGTCATGGTGTCTAGCAGTTTATCCTCGGAGCAACTGCTGATGTCGTATTCGATGGCCCAGATGCGGCCCTCGCGATTGGCGGAAGCCCGGGTGTGGGCAAGCACCCATTCCGGGCCGCCACTGATCGAGTAGAAACTGTCCTTCACGAAGCGCTGCAGGAACGCGCCGTCGATGTCGTGTTCACGCATCCAGCGGAAATGGGTATCCACTACGGCAGGCCAGGTGGACGAGAAGAGCTGGGCTTGCTTGCCGCTTTTCAATTTCACTTCCGCCGCTTTTTCTAACGCGGACGGCGGGTATTGAGACGTGTCAGGCCACATGTCGATCGAGAAGGTGCCCTCCGGTAGATTTCCCCAGTGAACCCAGCCTTTTCCCTCCAAGTCGTTCGGTGTCCGGAACCAGCCTTGGTAACCGACCATGACCTTCCCCTTCAGCGTGGTGTTGTCCGCTGGCTTCACCCGCGGTCCCTGATAGGGGCCTTTCCACGGATCGGAAATGACCAGCTTGAAGTTCGGATCGTCAAACGGGACATCCTGAAGTGAAACACGTTGGATCACCAGTTTCCCGCCGGATGACCGGTCTCTGGCGATGCGAAAGGACCAATCCTTGCGATTGCCCGGACGCTCGCCTTGGAATCTCATGTGGGAAGTGAGCAGTTTGCCACTGTTGGTGAGTGACATGTTGAGGAAGCGGTCGGGTTTGAGAGGCTTGTCACCGGGGCTGATGAGCTGGACATCCATTTTTCCATAGCCCTCATCCAGGTAGGAAACGGCGAGGTAAACCGTGCTCGGAGGAAGGGGGCCGGAAGTCTGCGGTTTGAAGGTCAAGGGGCCCGTGGTGGGATCCAGAACCCACGCGGAGATGGATTGATCCGCCGCTCGGACCTGGGTCATGGCCAGTGGCTTATCCTTGCCAGTTGTCGGCAGTAATGGAATCGGGGCGGCGTGGGCCGAAGCAATGATGGCAAGCCCAAATCCTGTAACCAACGGCAGTATCCACCTGTATTTCATGCGCTCTGAGTGGGGGGAGAGTTTTGGATGGAACAACATGCTAATGACGGAACCCTCAGCTATACGATAGGAACCGCCTAGTCCCCAAATCGGGGACATCGGAAATGGGCGAGAGTCATGAACGGGCGGGAAGAATATTTCTGTCTCTGAATCCTTGAATCCATCGTGCGAAATGCCGCCCAAGGGTCCACCTATAGGTGATTTGGTAGGACATCGGGTTGAAGCAGTGAAGCCTATTTTCTAACCACTAAGGCCGGGAAATGGCTTGGAGCAGCTGCATGGCCTCGGTGAAATCCGGGCGGATCTGGAGCGCGAGCGTGGCGGCAGTCATGGCTTCCTGTTTCTGGCCAAGGCGGGCGTGGATGGTGGCGCGGGCGTAAGGAATCGTGGAATCTCTTGGATCGACCGCCTCGGCTTGACGGAGGGCGGCGATGGCTTCCTGCGTCTGACCCATTCCGTTGCGGGCGAGGCCGAGGTTATACCAGGCACGGGCGTAGCCGGGATCAAGGTTCACGGTTTTCTCAAACGCTGCGATGGTTTCCGCAGTGGTGCCGGTTTCGCTGAGGGCGAGGGCAAGTTTGTAGTGATATTCGGGATTTTCCGGGTCGAGGCGGACGGCGTCCCTGAGTGCCTTGACGGCACCTGCGGAATCGCCGGTGGTGCTCAGCAAGATGGCGAGGTCGTGATGGAAGGGTGGGGAGTTCGGGTCCCATTCGATCGCCTTGCGCATCTGGCGGATGGCTCCGGTAGGGTCGCCGCGTAGGTTGGCGAACTGGGAGAGCTGCATGCGTCCGGTCGGTTGGTCGGCGTTGATGTCGAGCATGTGTACGAGTTCGAGGCCGGCGCGGGAAGTGAGATCCAGCTTGTCGCACAGCGCCCACGCGGCGGCGATGCGGACGGACCGGGCGGGATCTTCCAATAGCGGCTGGAGGGCGCTACGGACGCTGGTATTGTTCGCCCGGACCTGATGGCCGAGCGTGCGGATAGAAGCCTCGCGGACGAGTGGGCTGGCGTGGTTGAGTTGCTTGAGAAGTGTCTGGGTGACTTCTGGGTCCATCACCCAGCGTTCGAGCAGATGGCTGGCGGTGGCTTGCCAAGCGGGGATTCTCTCGGTGGCGAGCAGCTGGATAAGTTGCGCGCGGGCGGCGGGATTTCCCCGGCGGGCATTGGCTACGACGAGGGCGCGGGTGCGCGACGGGCGGTCGGGCTTGTCTCCGTAAAATTTTCGGTTCGCCTCGATGGCCCAGTCGGCGTCCTTGTCGGTGTGGCACTGGTTGCAGGCGTTAGGCACGCCGAATTCTTTAGTGAGCTTGGGATCAGGGATGCTGAAGCTGTGGTCATGGCGCGGATCGCGCTGCATGTAGGTGGTGACCGGCATGTGGCAGGAAATGCACTGGTTACCGGTGCTGTCCGCTCCATGATGGCTGTGGGCGGTGGGGTCGATGGCGGGTGCCGTGGGGAAATCCGGGCGGGGCGCGGTGTGGCAGTTCATGCAGAGTTGATTTCCCTGGACGATGTTTTTGTTGGAGTGCGGATCGTGGCAATCGACACAACGGACGCCGGCGTGGTGCATGCCGCTGGAGAGAAACGAGGTGAACTCGTAGTTCTCATCCCGGATCTGGCCGTCGGGGTGATAGGTATCGGTCTCGTCAGTGACGATGAGGCTGAAGTGGTCGAAGAACGACTCGCCGGGGATGAGGTCGCCGGTGAGTTCGCCCCGGCGGGCGTGGCAGGCGGCGCAGGTTTCCATGACCTGGTCGCGGCTGAACTTGGAAATGGTGGGGTCTTTTTTACCCTCGGCCGGGGGTTTTTGCTGCCACTCGACGTGGTCCTTCATCGGGCCGTGACAGGACTCGCAGCCCACGCTCATCTCGGCCATGGTGGTGTGGTAGCTGTTGGTGCGGGGTTCGTAGTTTTTCCGCAGGCGGGTGTTGTGGCAGGCCGCGCACATGGCGTTCCAGTTCATGCCCTGGCCGGTCCAGTGGCCCCAGTCGCCGGGGGCGCGTTCGTCGTCGCCGAAGACGTCGAACCATTCGTTTTTCGCGGGATCCAGGGTGACGTCGCAAGTCTGCATGCGTCCGCCGGGCGCGGGGATGAGGAACTGGCGGAGCGGGTCGTTCCCGATGACGCGGACGGCGGGATAGGCGCGGCGTTTTTGATCGAGGCCGGTGGTGAGGATTTTCGCGAGGCCGTCCGCATCGACGAAGGCCTCGGAGGTTTCCTTGCCGTGGGTGAGGGTT
>JBOFET010000388.1:0-19106 GCA_051648225.1 Luteolibacter sp. | reverse complement strand
TGGCCGATGGTGGAGTTGGGCGAGCTCACGAAGCCTGAATACGGCTTCACCGAGAAGGCGGCTGAACAAGGCGATGCCCGTTTCGTCCGCATCACCGACATCTCTCAGGACGGGAAACTCCGAGCAGAAGACCCCAAGTTCATCACGCTGACTAAAGAAGCACGGGAGTCATTGCTCTCGAACGGCGACATCCTCGTCGCTCGAACCGGAGCAACCTTTGGGAAGACCATGATTTTCGAGGAAACTTATCCGGCAGTCTTTGCCTCGTTCCTCATCCGGCTCCGCTTCCCGAAAGAGCGAGTCCTTCCGCGTTACTACTGGGTCTTTGCCCAGAGCGAACTGTATTGGAACCAAGCGAACGTGCTCATGACCGGCGGAGGGCAACCACAGTTCAACGGGAATGCGTTGGTTCAGGTGAAAATCCCCCTCCCACCGCTCGCCACGCAGCAAGCCATCGTGGCGGAGATCGAAGCCGAGCAAGCGCTGGTGGCCGCCAACCGCGAACTTATCAAGCGCTTCGAGCGCAAGATCCAAGCCATCCTCGCCCGCATCTGGGGCGAGGAGGCCGAGCCAACGGCCGTGGACTGCGGCAGCCCGCTGTCGCTTTCCCTCCCGCAGCCTGCTGCGGAGGAAGTGGCCAGCAGGCTGGCCACTCCAAAGCGGCAGCAGGCTGCCGCAGTCCAAGTGGCACCGGAACCCGTCCCGCCCCCAACAAAGGCAAGACCCGAGCCGGAAGCCTCCACCGCACCGAACCCCGCCGAATCCTCCCGCCCCACCCATCCCGACAAGTTGGAGAAAGGCGAGCTGATGGCACTCTTGCGTGAAGTCCTAACCGAACACGGCCCTTGCGACCGCGACACCCTCGTCAAACAAGCCGCGACCGCCCTCGGCTTTCAACGCGTGCGCGAGACGCTCGCTGACAGCCTGAGCAACGCCATCCGCACCGCCGTCAGACGCCAGGTGCTTCTCAACGGCGGCAGCACCTACAGCGTCAACCGCGCCGGCATCGCCGACTTCGACATGGATTTCCTCAAAACCCAGTTCCTCGCCGCCGTCTCCGAGCAAGGCCGCGTCTGGACCGACCGCGACGACGCCATCCGCGCCTTCGCCCGCTGGTTCGGCTTCCGCCGCACCGGCAAAGTCATCGACGAAACCGCCCGCAAGCTGATCTCACGCCTGCTCCGCGGTGGACACTTGGAAGCTGACGGAGACTCCATCCGGCGGAAATAGAACCTCATCCACCTCTTCGAGACAGCAGGCGCACCCACGAAAACCATTCTTCCCAATTCCGGGCCGAGGAGGAACAGTCAAAGCACTTCCGCATGAAATCAGAGCAATTATCCCGCATCAAACTCCAGGGATACAAATCCATCAAAGAGTGTGATTTGGAACTCAAGGAGCTGAATGTCCTGATCGGACCCAACGGGGCGGGGAAATCCAACTTCATCGGATTTTTCAAACTCTTCCAGCAGACCCTGGAGGGCAACCTCCAGCGCTTCATCAGCAAAAACGGCGGACCGGATTCATTTCTTCATTTTGGCAGGAAGAAGACCGAACAACTGAAGGCCGAGGTCTATTTCGGAAACAATGGGTATAAATTCATCCTAGAACCAACCGTGGACAACCGGTTGATGTTTGCGGAGGAAGGTTTCTTGCTGCCCGGCAAAAATGTTTGGCTTCGGGGTTCGGGCCACTTCGAAAGCTCGGTTGAAATGGAGGAGTTCGGAATCCCCAGTGGCGATCATACGATTCCCAGAATGCGGAAATGGCGGGTCTATCATTTTCATGACACGAGTGAAACCGCTCTTGTGAAGCAACAGTGTTCCATTCACGACAATCTGTATCTGCGTCCGGATGCCAGGAACCTCGCGGCGTTTCTCTTCCGGTTGGAAAACTTTCATCACGACTCGTATGAACGCATCGTGAAAACGATTCGGCTGGTCGCCCCGTTTTTTGGCGACTTCCGCCTCAGCCCGAACTTGGACGATAAGGGTCGGATTGAACTCAAGTGGTCTGAGATGGGTGAAGATGTGCCTTTCCAGGCGCATTACCTTTCTGACGGCACACTGCGCTTCATTTGTCTGGCCACTGTTTTCCTCGCCCCGGCTGAGATGCAACCGGAGACCATCATCGTTGATGAGCCGGAATTGGGATTACATCCTTACGCCATCAAAATTCTCGCTTCGATGATCCGCTCTACCAGCAAGGAGAAGCAGGTGATCATCTCCACCCAGAGCGTAACGCTTCTCAACGAGTTTGAGGCTGAGAATCTGATTGTTTGCGACCGCAAGGATGGCTCGAGTGTCCTGAGGAGACTCGGCAAGGACGAACTCGCCGAATGGCTCAAGGAATACACTCTGGGTGAGCTGTGGGAGAAGAACATCATGGGCGGGAGGCCTGCGCGATGAAACGGGTTCACATCATCTGTGAGGGGCAGACTGAGGAGACATTCGTCAACGAAGTTCTGGGCCCCCACTTGGCGGGATACGGCGTGTTTCCCTTTGCCTCGCTCGTCGGAAAGCCTGGGCACAAAGGCGGACACGTGACCACGGCTCGAATGGCCGGTGACATCAAGCTCCGGCTTCTTGGTGATCCGCAAGCCTGGTGCACCACCTTCTTTGATTTTTACGGCTTGGACTCAAAGTTCGTCGGAAAACAGGAAGCCAGTTCACAGTCTTCATACGAGAATAAGGCTCGGATCATCGAAGCAGCGCTGAGAAAGCACGTCCTCGATGCAACGGACGAAAATGTCATCCGGCGATTTTTTCCCTATGTCCAGATGTATGAGTTCGAGGGCCTGCTTTTCAGCGATCCCGCAAAGCTGGCTGCGGGACTCTGTGCCCAGGGACTGGCGAAAGATTTCGTCGCTATCCGTAACAGCTTCGGCACTCCCGAGGAAATCAACGACAGTCAGATAACCGCGCCAAGCAAGCGGATCCTGGGATTGATGCCGGTTTACGAAAAACCGCTCTATGGAAGCCTCGCGGCGCTCGAGGTCGGTATCGATACGATTCGCGGCGAGTGCAAGCGCTTCAATGAGTGGGTAGGCCTATTGGAGAAGCTTGGGGGAAGCTAATAGTTTTTTTCGGCTATGCGAAGCACGCTGCCGGGTGCGTCGTTCATCGGCTTCACCGGCACGCCGATCGAGACGGCGGATGCGAACACGCAGGAGACCTTCGGCGGTTACGTGTCGATCTACCGCTCCTTGACGCGGGTCATACGATCAAAAAAGCGGGCCGCTCTGTGAGAGAGCGGCCCGCCAGGAATAGGTGATGTAGTCGCTGAATGGGTTTATGCTGCGGGAGGCGCGGGCGGGGTGTCGGTATCTTCGTCGCGTTTGCGCGGGGAGCGGGCGATGTGGGAGGCGGTCTGCCATTTGGCAAGGATTTCCGGATCGCGGCGGAAGCGGTTGGTGACGGAGGTGTTGAGGGATTTGATGAGTTCGCGGCTTTCCTTGATGAGTTCGCGGACGCGGGCGGTCTCGCCGGAGGAGTCCTGTTTGTCGTCAAGTTGCTCGTCTTTTTTGCCATCAATGGCGGCGAGGTCGTCCTTGAGGTCTTGGATGAAATTTGGATCGATGGCGTAGGCGAGGAATTTGTTGACGACGGCGGCGTCCTCCAGATTTTTGAGGAAGGTCTTGGCATCGGCGAGGGTGTCGCGCTGGGTATTGACTCCGAGTGTAAAGGCGGCGTCGAAACCGGGTTCCTTGAGGGCGATGGTATCGGCGGTGCCGGCGATGGCGACGAGGTCCTCGCGGACTTCCGCGATGAGGGCGGCCTTGCCGCCGGTGGCGGGGCTGGCGGGAACGCCGGGCGTGAGCTGGGGTTTCCCGATCAGCGCGAGCAGTGGATCAACGCGGGCGAAGTCCTTCGCTCCCTCGCTGCCGGCGGGAAAGGCGGCGGCATGGGTGGCACCGAAGGTGGATGCGCCTTCCAGCGCCTGGTAAACAGCATAGTCTTTGGTATTCATAAGGTGGGGAGTCCGACGGGAAATTGAGCCGGAGTGGTTTGCTGACTATCAGGTGGAGGGCGGAAATCTATGGCATTCTGGGAAGAGGCAGCAGGCGCTCCGCGAGAGACGGGTAGGGAGGGGCGGGGGCCTATTGGCAGGACGGGTGATTTCATTCTCCAGCCTGTAACTTGAAAATCCGGATAAACCATTGCGAATCAATGATCTGCGCGAATGAAAAGTCAATGTGGACAGGAATGAAAGTCAATGTGGACAGCCTCGGGAGCAATGTGGACGGTCTGGGGGGCAATGTGGACAAACTGGAGGGCAACGTGGATCGGTTCGGGGGGAACGTGGACGGGCCTGGTGCTAGGTGGACAGGCTTGGGGTCGATGTGGGCGGACTCGGGAGAAATGTGGGCGGGCTCGGGAGCAATGTGGATGGGTCCGAAGCCATGGTGGATGGAGATGGGAGTGGATTTACGAATGACGATGGGTGATTTTTGATTTTTGAATGGAAGACGGGAGATTCCAGAGAAGAAGCCTCCGGTGGGAGAGGGTGAAATGCGGCGGTCATCGACGCGCCGCTACGGGGCGGGGTTTTGGGATTTCGATTCTCGGGTTGATCCGATGGGGGAAACATGGCAGGCTCCCGTCATGGATGCCGCACTTTTGCCTTCCCCCCGAAGCATCAGTAATTTTTGCCATGCCCGCGCGATTTCGAGGCTGCGGTTGTTCGGATCGGCGACTCGGGATGACTTTGATCCTCTGAGGAGTGATGTGGATTTATTGGTCGAGTATGAACCCGGGAGCCATCCGGGATTGGATCATTTTCGGATTGCGGACGAGTTGTCTGAACTCTTCGGCCGCAAAGTGGACTTGAACACACCGGCGATGCTCGGACAGCATTTGGAGCAAGTTCTGCCGGAGGCGAGATTGCTATATGGCAAAGCGTGATCCACTGGAGACGCTGCGGCAAATGCGGTCTTTCGCGGTGGAAGCCAGCGAGCTTGCGGCGGCTGGCAACCGGGCGGCGCTGGACGATGACTTGGGATTTCGCCGTCATGCGGAACGGGTCGCGGAGTTGATTGGCGAGGCTGCAACCCGCTTGCCTGAAGAGTTGAGAGACGCCTGGCCGGAAGTGCCATGGAGGCCCATGATCAGCATGAGGAATTGGTTGATCCACGGTTACGACGGAATCGACGCGGAAATCCTGTGGGACGTGTTGGATTTGCGGAGCGGGGAATTGATCGTGCAGCTGGATGAAATCATTGAAGCGCTTGGCTAGCCTCCGGCGGGAGAGGGTGAAGTGCGGCGGTCATCGACGCGCCGCTACGGGGTGATTTCTACGATCTGTCTGCCTGATGGACGATCAGCAGGCGCAGGCCATTGAGGCAGACGAGCACGGTGCTGCCTTCGTGGCCGATGACTCCTAACGGCAACGCCAGCGAGAAGCCGAGCGCGGAGATGATGAGGACGACGATGACGGCGCTGGCGAAGATGAGGTTCTGAGTGAGCACCCGCTTGGCCCGGCGGGCGTGGGCGACGAGGATGGCGATGTTTTCCAACCGATCACCCATCAGCACGATGTCGGCGGTTTCCATCGCCACGTCGGTGCCGGCCGCGCCCATGGCCACGCCGATGTCGGCGATGGCGAGGGCGGGCGCGTCGTTCACGCCGTCGCCAATCATCATGACGGTGCCTTCCTTCCTCAGCTCGCGGATGACGTTGAGTTTGTCCTCGGGGAGGAGTTCGGCGTGGACTTCATCGACCTTCGCTTCCTGGGCGATGGCCTCGGCGACGAGGCGTTGGTCGCCGGTGAGCATGACGACTTTTTTCACACCGAGGCGGTGGAGTTCATCCGCTAACTGTTTGGCGGCGGGGCGGATGGTGTCCGCCATGACGAGCAGGGCCTGGGCGGTGACGGCGTCGCCCGTGCGGGTGCCGAGCCAGACACAGGTTTTTCCCTTGGCTTGCAGGGGCTGGGAGATTTCGGCGAGCGAGGCAGCACCGCTGGCGTTGAGTTCGCGGAAAAGCCGTTCGCTGCCGACGAGGTAGCGGGTGCTCTCGATGGTGGCCTCCGCGCCCTTGCCGGCGGTGGATTGGAAATCGGTGGCTTCGGGCAGTGGGATGGCTAACATTTCCGCGCTTTTGACGATGGCGTGGGCGAGGGGATGCTCGGACTTCGCCTCGAGCGCGGCGGCGACCCGGAGCAGGGCGGCGACCGGGGCGGGAAGGGGGGAGGAAATGGCGTGAACTCCATCCGCAGTGACGATTTCGGTAAGCGATGGCTTGCCGACGGTGAGAGTGCCGGTCTTGTCGATGGCGACGATGTCGATCTTCGAGGCGGTTTCCAAATGGGCTCCGCCCTTGATGAGGATGCCGCGGCGCGCCGCACCGCCGATGGCGGATAGAACGGTGGCGGGTGTGCTGATGATGAGGGCGCAGGGCGAGGCGACGACCATGATGGTCATGGCTCGATAGAAGGCGGTGCCGAAGGACTCTGCTAGAAAAAGGAAGGGCACCAGGAACACCCCGATGGTGAAGAGGATGACGCCCATGGCGTAGTATTGCTCCGCCTTTTCCAGGAAGCGCTGGGTGCCGGATTTCTCGGCCTGCGCCTCGGCGACGAGCTTGACCATGCGCGAGAGGGCGGAGTCTTCCGAGCGCTTCGAGACGGTGAGCTCGATGCCGCCGCTCTGGTTGAGGGTGCCGGCGAAGAGCGGGCTGCCGAGGGCCTTGGAGACGGGCATCGACTCACCGGTGAGGGAGGATTCGTCGACATTGGTGCTGCCTTCGGAAATGACGCCGTCCACGGGGATCTGCTCGCCGGGGCGGACGATGACGATTTCACCGATTTCCAAATCCTCGACGGCGACCTTGAGCGTGGTGCCACCGCGTTTCACAAGGGCCTCGGCCGGGCGCAGGGTGAGCAGGGATTCGATCGCCCGCTGGGTCCGCTCCATGGCGTGGCGCTGGAGGACGTTAGAGAAACTGAAGAGGAAGAGAAGCAGTGCGCCTTCGAAGGGAGCTCCGATCAATGCGGCACCGAGGGCGGCGAGCACCATGAGCACGTCCACATCCATCACGCGTTCCCGCAGCGAGGCGATGGCGGAGCGGACTCCCTGCTGGCCGGCGAAGATGTAGGCTGCCAGATAGAGCGCGTGGGTGGTCCCGCTGACGCCGGCCGATTTCTCGACGATGACGGCGACGATGAGGAAAATGAGACCGAGACCGCAGGAGATCTCCTCGTTGAGTTCGCCGGCGCGGATCTTCTGAAACAGCGAGCGGCTGTCGGTGCCACGCGGTGCGAGGGGCTTGATGTCGGCGCCGGTTTTTTTCACGTCCTCGGCGACGTCGTTTTCCGGTTCGATGCTAGAGTCGAAGGTGACGGAAAGCACCTTCCCCAGATAGGTGGCGGTGGCGCGGCGGACACCGGGGATTTTACTGACTTTTTTCTCAAGCCTCTGGGCGCAGGCCTCGCAGGCATTTCCCTCAAGGCGGAAGGTGTGCTTGCGGATGGACGACTCGACTTGCGAGATGTGCTCCTTGAGCAAGGAGCGGACGTCGCTGTCGCTCAGGACGGCGGGATTGAACTCGACATCAACCACGGCATGGACCGGATCGGTGGAGACTCGAATGAACCCGCTTTGAGCCGCGAGACCTTGGTCGGCTTCCTCGATGACTTGGGGGTCTGGCGTGTCGGGAGTCATGCAACAAATCCGAAGTTCTGCCGGGACCGTACCGCAAATCTGCGGAGTGAAGACAGCTTATTTCTCCCGGCTTTCCTCAAGAGACCGGGACTCTCATGCGGATGTCCGCTGCCAAGCCGCGGAATGATTTTGAAATCTTGTTTTTTGAAGGATCCACCAACGCGACTGGGGCACCGTTGTCACCGCGCTCGCGGGTCTCGATGTCGATGGGAATTTGTCCTAACAGCGGGACACGCATGTCCGCTGCCTCGCGGACGCCGCCCTCTTTGCCGAAGATGTAATACTTTTTCCCGGCATCGCACTCGAACCAAGCCATGTTTTCGACGAGGCCGAGGATGGGGACATTGACCTTGGCGAACATGGCGACGGCCTTGCGCGCGTCGATCAGCGCGACTTCCTGCGGGGTGGTGACGATGATCGCGCCATCGACACTCACGGTTTGCACGATGGTGAGCTGGATGTCGCCGGTGCCGGGAGGCAGGTCGAGTATGAGGTAGTCGAGGTCTCCCCACGCGACCTGGCGGAGAAATTGCTGGGTGTAGCGGGTGGCCATCGGCCCGCGGACGATCACGGGGGAGCGGTCTTCGAGCAGGAAGCCCATGGACATGAGTTTCAGGCCGTGGGCTTCGAGCGGGATGATTTCGTCGTGTTCGTTCGCCATCGGGCGCTCGTCCGTGCCGAACATCTGGGCGACCGAAGGGCCGTAGAGATCGCAATCGCAGAGGCCGACTGCCGCGCCGGTGGCGGCGAGGGCGACCGCAAGATTCGCGGCGACGGTGGATTTTCCTACGCCGCCTTTTCCTGAGGCGATGGCGATGATGCGTTTGACGCCCGGAATCGAGGATTTTCCAACCGTGCCGCCAAGCCCACCGACCGCGGCGGGGGCGTCCTTGACATCGACGAGGATTTTCACCGTTCCGATGTCAGGCAGGGGATCGAGGACCGCGTGGCATTCCTGGAAGATCTGCTCGGGGACTTTTGCATCGCGGGTGGCGACTTCGATCTGGACGGTGACCAGTCCGGGCTCGCACTTGACGTCCTTGACGAGGCCGAAGGAAATGATGTCCCGGGAGAAGCCGGGGTAACGGACTTGGCGGAGGGCTTCGCGGATGAAATCAGGATTCATGGACGGCGGGAGTGTCTTCCGATCCCGGCGGGGCGCAACGCGTTTGTGGACATTCGGGGAAAAAGCCGTGGCGGGTGTTGACTCGATCCGACATCCACCGGAATACTTTCGCGCACCCAATCATGGAAAACGTCATCATCATCGGCACCGGTTGCGCCGGATACACCGCAGCCATTTACACCGCCCGCGCCAATCTAGCACCCTTGCTTCTTTCTGGAACCCAGCCGGGGGGCCAGTTGACCACCACCACGGAGGTTGAGAATTTCCCGGGTCATCCTGATGGCATCATGGGGCCCGAGCTGATGATGAACATGCAGTCACAAGCAGAGAAGTTCGGTTCGCGCATCGAGTGGGCCAGCGTGGAGTCCGTGGAAAAGCAGCCGGACGGAAGTTTTCTCCTCAGCACCGGCTCCCAGAAATTTGAGGCGAAGACCGTGATCATCGCCACCGGCGCCGCTCCTCGCCACCTCGGTTTGGAAAACGAAAAAGCACTCATCGGGCACGGGCTTACCTCCTGCGCGACTTGCGATGGGGCGTTCTATCGGGATGTCCCCGTCTGCGTGATCGGCGGCGGCGACAGTGCCTGCGAGGAGGCGGGATTCCTCACCCGTTTCGCCAGCAAGGTCTATCTGATCCACCGCCGCGGCGAGCTTCGTGCGTCAAAAATCATGGCCGACCGGGCCTTGGCCAACCCCAAAATCGAGCCGGTGTGGAACTCCACCGTCAGCCAATACCTCACCGACGAAAAAGGCGAAATGCGGGCCGTCATGCTGAAGAACCTCATCAATGGCGAGGAAAAGGAACTCGAAGTCGCCTGCGTTTTTGTCGCCATCGGCCATGTGCCGAACAGCGGCTTTCTCGGAGACCTTGTGGACAAGGATGAGAACGGCTACATCCTCCAAGCTCCAGGGCGGACCGCCACCAAGACTCCCGGCCTTTTCGCCGCCGGTGACGTGGCGGACCATTACTACCGGCAAGCGATCACCGCTGCAGGTCAAGGTTGCGCCGCCGCGCTTGAAGCCGAGCGCTACCTGAGTGACCTCGAGTGATAAGCTTGGCGGGCGGTGGGCCGAGTCATTTCCCGGCGGAAATCACCCCGCGATTTTTAACATGTGCGCTTGCTCCTTGCTCTGGAACTCCGTCGGCTTGACCCCGTAAAAAATTTGGAAATCGCGGGAGAACATTTTTGAAGTCGTGTAGCCCAGATCGATGGCCACCTCCTTGATGGGTGATCCTTCGCGAAGCAGCGTTCTTGCCGCCACCATGCGCTCCTGGCGCAGCCAATCTTTGGGCGAAATGCCGATCCCATCTTCGAACACCCGCCGGAGATGACGCTCTGAAACTCCGATCCGGTCACAAAGGCTGGCCATCCGGTATTCACCCTCGCGGGCGATTTGGCTCAGGAAAATTGGGAGAGGTTCACGTGCCATTAACACTAGGAACCTGCCATCTCTTTGGATGATTTCGACGTCGCGGCGTTTCACGTTGGCTGGGATCAAGGGTGAGACGTGCGGATAGAACTTTAATTGGGCAAGATAGTCAAATTGTTAAAATAATTAGCCGAACTGAAACTTATTTTTAGACTTTCGAATCGATGGTTTCAGCTTCATTCAGAAATTGTCCCGCCGGGATGTTTCAGTTTTCCCGCGACAAGACGATTGACTTAACAGAATCGGGCGCGGACACAAACCCCCGGTGGCCGGCAAGTTCGGGGAAATCGAGTTCGTGCAAGCGTTGGATTTCAAGCCCCGGGAGTGGGGAATCCGAGACTGCTCGGATGCGGGCTTTTTCGAAAATAATCCGGGTGTCTTCTGGCGGGTGCGACAGGCCGGTTCCCATGGCTTTGAGGACCGCTTCTTTCGCCGTCCAAATGCGCAGCAGTTGGCAGGCGCGCTGGGGAATTTCTACGGGCAGTTCCCGGACTTCCGCAGGATGGCAGAAGGTGGACTCACATTCGAGCAGGTCTCGCGCCCGGTCGAGTGGCTCGAGGTCGATGCCGACCGGACCATCGATGCTGACCGCAACGACTGCGAGGCCGGTGCAGTGAGAGAGATTGAAATGAATCGAATCGAACGGCGGGGCCAAGCCCGGTTTCCCGAATTCTGAGAGGATGATCGGCACTTGGCGAGGAGGGAGCTGCAGGACGGCACCCAGGATTCTCCGCAAGCCCGCACGGCAGGCCGCCCAGTGAAGCGCGTCCTCGCGGAACCGGAAGCGGGCGAACCGCGACAGCTCATCGTCGGTCATGCACGCCGCTGAGATGTCGTAGGGGACGAGATTGGGAAGAATCCGATAGACCGTGACGATTCCCGGGGTCATGGCGTGGACTCAGACAGAAGTTTCCGAACGGGAAAGTGCCAAGTGGAGGGAAGCTGCGAGGGACTCGACATGCTCCGGTTCGAACAACACGAGGTGGCTTCCCGAGACCGGGATGATTTCGAGTCCCATGGCGGCCAGCGCGGACCACCCGTAGTCTTCGGGGAGTTCCTCCTTGTCACTGGCGGAGCTCGCCTTGAACAACGTGATCCGACCCGGGAAACGAAGGGGCTGATAGGCCTGCATCGCCCGCCAGTTTTCCTCCCGCACCTGGATGCGCCGGAGATCGCTGTAGGCCTCGCCAGGTCCGGCGGTGTTAGCCTCTAGGATCTCCTTTTGCACACGGTGGTTTGTGGCCACTCCTTGTTGGATCCGTTGTCCTAACAGTGAAAGTCTTGTAAGCAACGGGAGTCCCGCGTGTTGCCCCCAGAACGCCGTAAATCGTCCCGCAGTCGAGTAGTCCTTACGCGGTGCGGCGGGATTGGACGTATCGAAAAGTCCCAGGAAATCCACCTGGTGCCCCATTTCGACCAGCTGGCACGCCATCGCGTGGGCGACCACTCCGCCGAACGAGTAGCCAGCCAGGCGGAACGGACCGTGAGGTTGGAATGCGAGTAGGTTCCGGACATAAGCAGCGGCGGTTTCTTCAACGCTCGCGACCTCCACGGCTGTGCTGCGGCAGAGTTCTAATGACTCGACGGCGTGCAGTGGGACGCCTTCTGGCAGACACGAGGCGAGTCCACGATAGAAAATCACGCCACCATCACCGCCGTGGATGCAGAAAAGCGGGCGCTGGTCACCCTCCTTGCGGAGTGTCACGAAATGGCCTTTTGCCGGAATCGCTGGCTCTTGTGCGGGCTCCGGCGTTACTAACAGGGCGAGTTCCCGGAGCGTCGGATGATGAATCAATGCCGCGAGCGGCAGTGATTGGCCAAACTCGCGGTTCATCCGGGAGAAGAGTCTCAGTGCCATGAGCGAGTGCCCGCCGAGTGAGAAAAAGTCGTCGTTGCGACTGACTTCCGGGACTTCTAGCAGCTCGCTCCAGATCCTGGCAAGACGCGTTTCGGTATCTCCGACAGGTGCCTCGCGCGTGCCTCCCGGATCGGAGCGAGTGGCGCGTGATGGATCGGCTAGTCCGGAAACGTCGATCTTCCCGTTCGCGGAAAGCGGCAGCTCCCCGAGGACCGCGATGCCTTCCGGCCGCATGTAGGGGGGAAGGCGTTCTGCCAGATGGCTTGAAAGTGCGGTGGGTTCCGGAGAGGAGCCTTCTGCGGCGACGACCCATGCGACGATGTGCTTCGTTTCCGCCGAATCGCCGAGCACTGCCACCTTGGCCTGCCGGACGCCGGGATGGGCTGCAAGATGGGCTTCGATTTCGCCAAGCTCGATGCGAAACCCGCGGACTTTTACCTGCGTGTCACAGCGGCCGATGAATTCGATCGTCCCGTCCTGCAGCCACCGGCAAAGGTCTCCCGTGCGGTAGAGCCGACCATAGTCCGGATGGTTCGGAAATCGGTCTGCGGTGAGCCTGTCTTGATTCTGATAGCCGAGAGCGAGTCCGTCTCCACCGGTGAAAAGCTCACCCGGAACCCCGACAGGCACGGGACGCAGCAGGGAGTCCAGGAGATGGACCGTCGTGTTTCCAACAGGACGTCCGATCGGGATGGAGGGGCGGGCGAGATCCGCACGAGTGACCGTGTGGCAGCAAGTGAAAGTCGTGTTTTCCGTGGGTCCGTAGCCATTGATCAACGTCGTGCCGGGCATGGCTTCGAAGGCGCGGCGGACATGGGCGGGAGACAAGACATCGCCACCTGCTAACAGATAGCGGAGGCCCTTGAGATCTGCCAGATGCTCGTCCACCATCGTTTGGAAAAGTCCCGCGCTCAGCCACAGGCACGTCACGCCATGCTCGCGGATTTCCCGGGCCATGGCTGGCAAGGATAGGCCGCTGTCACCCGTGAGGACCACGCGGCCGCCGTTCAGCAGCGGCATCCAGATTTCCAAGGTGGCGGCATCGAACGAGATGGGCGCGGACTGGAGGAACGAATCTTCCGGACCGAATTCCATGAAGCCGCCGCCAAGTGCAAGGCGCGAAATTCCCCGATGAGGGACGATGACCCCCTTCGGCGTGCCGGTGGATCCGCTGGTGTAGAAAACATGAGATGCCGAATCCGCTGGAACCTGATAGTCGCGTGCGGCGGGAGTCGCGGGTGTTTCCGGTAAAGGATCGAGAAGAATGGTGACAAGTCCCTGCGGCAAGAGCGCTGCCAGTGCCGGAGTCGTGAGAAGCACGCTGGCAGCGGAGTCCTCGAGCATGAACTCCAGTCTGGCCGCCGGATACCCGGGATCCAGCGGCACGCAAGCGGCTCCTGTGAGGATGATGGCGATCTGCGCGGCGATCATTTCCGGCACCGACGGAGCGCAGAGCGCCACACGATCTCCGGGCTTCACGCCCGTAGCGACAAGGCGTCCCGCTAGTTCAAGCGCGGAAGCTGCGAGGAGTTGATAGGAAATCGCACGCTCACCATGGTTCAGTGCGGTGCGACCGGGCTGGCGGGCGGCTTGTTCGAGAAACAGTTCACCCAACGGGCGGTCCGCCGGATAGGGGATGGTGGTGCCAGCCCAATCTACCAGCGACACCTTTTCCTCACGGGTGAGAATCGGTAGGCGGGAAAGCGGCACCTCGGTCGCACCAGCCGCGGCGTCGATGAAAACTTCGAAATGACGCAACAACCGCTCCATCGTCTCGCGGTCGAATAAATCGCGGGCGAAATCACAAGATGCGTGCCAACCGTCGGCACGCTCGACCATGAAAAAGTGCAGGTCGAAAATCGCACCCGGCGAGCGCGATGGAATCGATGTGAGTTTCGCGCCGCCAAATGAAACCGACTTTCCAAAATCCCGCTGGTGGGTGAAGTTGATCTGGAAAAGCGGGTTGCGCCCAGCGGTGCGCTTCGGTTGCAGGGCTTTGACCAGCTGCTCGAAGGGCAGGTCCTGGTGAGTGATCGCCTCCGTCACGGTGTCCCGCACCCGCTCGACCAGTTCGCCGAACGATGGATCACCCGAGAGGTCGGTCCGCAGGATGACGCTGTTGATGAAGGTCCCGATGACGGGTTCCAGTTCTGGCCGGGTTCTCCCAGCCACCGGCGAGCCGACGGCGATATCTTCCAGGCCGGTGTAGCGGCTGGCCACTGCCTTGAATGCCGCCAAAAAGACGTGAAACATCGTCGCTCCCTTGTTCTGGGAGACGCGTGCGACCTTTTCGCTGATGGATGGACGCAGCTTGATCGAAACGACATCACCATCCCACGACTTCACCGCCGGCCGAGGATGGTCGGTGGGCAGTTCCAGTTCTGCGCAGTCGGCAAGTCGCTTGACCCAGAAGTCACGATGGGGAGTGAGTTCGTCGCTCTTGAGAAATTCGCGCTGCCAGACGGTGAAGTCCGCGTATTGCACGGCCAGCGGCTCTAACTGCGGCACCCGGTCCTCCAGCGATGCATTGTAGAATTCCGCCAGCTCGTCGGTCACTATCCCGAGCGACCAGCCGTCCGCGACGGAGTGGTGGACGGTGATCTGCATGAGATGCCTTTCCGAACCGGCGCGGATGAGGTTGGCACGAAACAGCGGATCTTTTGATAGATCGAAAGAGGTGGATGACTCGACGCTGTTGAGACGATCGAGTTCAGCCGCCAGTTGGTCTCCGGCGAGATGAGATACGTCCGTGAGCGGAAGAGGGAACGTGCCGCCGGGAGCGATGACCTGCAGCAGTCTGCCATCTTCCTCGACGAAGTGGGTCCGGAGTCCTTCGTGGCGGGCTAACAACGCACTGAATGCGGATTGGAGAAGTCCGCAGTCGAGCGCACCGGTCAGTTCGAAACGCACCGGCACGTTGAACGCCGGGTGGGCGGGTAACAGCTTCTCCAGATAGAAGAACGCCTCTTGGGCCGGGGATGCGGGGAAGGCGAAGCTTTCGCCAGGGTCGGCTGCTCCGTCGGACGGTGAGGACTTCGCGCTCATCGGGTCAGGATTTGTGTCGATAGGCATCCCGGTTGACTGGTATGATCGAGGGTGCTGCGGGCTTCTCCATCACCGTGGCGGTCCCGGCGACGATGGCGGCGATGTGGCGCAGTCTGAATACCTGTGCTGGAGTCACGGCGAGTCCCGCACGGGTGGCGCGGGTGGTGATTTGGAAGATCAGGATCGAATCGCCGCCAAGTTCGAAAATGTCGTCCTCCACGCCGATGTTGTTTCTGCCGAGAACCTGTTTCCAAATTTCCAACAGCTTGGTTTCCGCCTCGTTGCGTGGGTTCACCAGGTGGCGCGGTGCTTCGACCACTGCGGTGGTTGATGGAGCCGGCAGCGCCTTGCGGTCCACCTTGCCGTTAGGCGTTAGGGGGAAGTGGTCGAGCGTGACGAACACCGAAGGAATCATGTAGTCGGGCAGCCGCGCGGCAAGGTGGCGACGGAGCAGGGGAGTCAGTTCGTCCGACGGCGGACCCGCAGCATGCGGCGTGTTCGCATAGGCCCCGGCTGGAAGTGGCGGCGGGGAGTCCTTCCAGTCCGGCAATGCGGCATTTCTGGAAAAGACCACGTCTAACAATCCTTCGGTTCCGTCTCCGTGCCATCGGACATGCGCTTTGAATCCCGCGTTGACGCCCGCCGCATAGAGAGCTTCTGCGGAAACCGCGTGGGAAGGAGCGGTGGTTAGAGTGGGCAACGGTGCCTCCGCAGGAGCCGCATCGAGCGCGCGCTGGAAGGCAAGCGCGGGAATCAAGCGGGCATCGGGGATGCCCGTGAGATGTATGTCGTTGTTCGACCCCTCGAGAATGGCTTCGAGTTGCTCCAGATTGAGATTCTTCCATTCGAGCGGCTCTGGAATCGCGAAGCGGTCGGGTGCGGGGTCTTTGTGAAGAACCACATCATAGTGAAAACGGGTGGTCTCGTTGGCAATTTTTCCCCGGCGGAGGAGAGTTTCGATCGATCCGAATCCTTTCAGAAACGCAAACCAAGCCGGGTCGAGTGACAGCTCCGTTTCCTGGGCCACGCGGCGGGCTACGCTTTCACGGAGTTGTCCGGCAGTGGTGCCGGAAGGTGCCCGCTCCAGCAGCGCTTCGGCATGGTGGGCGGTGAGCAGGGCTTTTCCTTGCAGGTCGCCCAGGAAAATCCGTCCGCCCGGCCTCAATACGCGCGCCGCTCCTGCGAGCACGCGTTCGAGGTATCCGGCATCCGGAAAATACTGGGCCACGGAGTTGATGATCACGGTGTCGAAATGCGATTCCGGGATGTCGGAAAAATCGTCCGCAGGGCGGTGGAACAATCGAACCTGAGCCAGCGGGTGGCTTTTTTCCAACGCATCGATGGCGACCTTGGAAATGTCAGCCGCCCAGTAACAGTCGGACGTGGCGGCGAGGCGCGCGAGAATCTGCCCAGTGCCACAGCCGATCTCGAAGATCCGCCGCGGATCGTGGCTCTTGATCCGGTCGATGGTGGTGTCGATCCACTCGGACACCTGCTCTTCGATGTTAGAAGCGCCTGCCCAGCCGGCGATGACGGAATCCAGGCGGTCGAGCTGATTACCGCCGGTCTGGTCGATGGCGGACTGATAGAGAAGATCCCATTGGTCCTGCCAGATGCCGGTGCCACCACTTAAAGACTCGTGGGAATCCCGCAGGTAGCCGACCAACCGACCGTCATGGACGGTGACGACTGCCTGTTGGATGGCGGGGTGTTGTTCCAAAAGCGTTTCGATTTCCCCGAGCTCGATGCGGAATCCGCGGACTTTGACTTGATGGTCCATCCGGCCGAGACATTCGAGCGATCCATCCGCGGTCCAGCGTGCGAGGTCTCCAGTGCGATAAACTTTCATCCCCTGGCGGAATGGTGAGTCGATGAAACGGTCCGCTGTTAGTTCGGGGAGTTCGTGATAGCCCTGGGCCAGTCCGTCGCCACCGATGAGCAGCTCACCGGCGACTCCAATTGGCTGCGGCTGCATCGCGGAATTGACGATGTAAACCTGGGTGTTATCGATCGGGCGACCGATGAGCACCGGACCGTTGCCCGCCTCAAGTCGGGAGGCGGTGGACCAGATAGTCGTTTCAGTCGGGCCGTAAACGTTCCAGAGTTCTCCACAGAGCGGAGCAAGCCGGTTGACGAGGTCGCGCGGCACGGCTTCGCCTCCGACGAGGACTTTCAGCTCAGGCTTTCCTTTCCATTCCGCCTCCAACAGAAGCCGCCAAGTCGCCGGTGTAGCTTGCAGGACGGTGATCTTGTGGTCGGTGATGGCCTTGGCAAGCAGTTGGCCATCCTGCGTGGTCTCACGCGTGGCGATCACGACTTCGGCACCGGTAGTGAGCGGTAGGAAGATTTCGAGGCCGGAGATGTCGAAGGAAAGAGTGGTGACCGACAAGAGAACGTCGTCCGCTGTTAGTCCAGGCTCGCGGCGCATCGAGTTGAGGAAATTGACCACCGCGCGGTGGGGGATGCGTACACCTTTCGGTCGCCCGGTGGAGCCGGAAGTGAAGATGACGTAGGCGGTGTCCTCGCCGCTGGATTCCACCGGAGTGAAGGTGCGGAGCAGGCCGCACGGTTCATCTACCAGAAGGACGTGGGCGCTGGATGGCGGTAGTGCAAGGTGGATGGAAGTTTGTGAGAGGATGACCGTCATGTGGGCGTCCTCCACCATGAAACCAAGGCGCTCGGTGGGAAAAGCGGGGTCCATCGGGACATAGGCACCGCCGCACTTGAGAATGGCTAACAGGCTTGGAACAATGTCGCACGAGCGCTCCAGATGCACACCGACGAGGTCACCGCGTTTCACGCCGGCTGCCTGCAAGCGCGCGGCGAGGGCGCTCGAGCGGGATTCCATCTCCGCATAGGTGAGCGATTCCACTCCGCAGCGAACGGCCATGCGGCTTGGTGAGAGCGTGCCGGCCGAGGAAACGAGACCGTGGAGTGTGGCGTCACGTGGAAAGTCGCGTTCGGTGGCGTTCCAGGTTTCGAGCGTGAGCATCCTTTCGTCCGGCCCAAGGATCGGCAGGGAGGCAAGTGACGTTTCGCCGTCCGTGACGGTGCTTTCTATCACCTGTTGGAAAGCGTGGAGCCAGCGGCGGATGGTGGACGAGTCATGCAGGTCGGTGTTGTATTCGCACTCCACGACCAGCCGGTCTTCGGTCTGCACAAGATTGAAGAACAACTCGAAATTGACGAACTGCTTTGGATTCGTCTCGGCGTCCATTTTCAAGCCGTCCATGTGGATGCGGTCGATGCCGGACTTGTCGATGTTGAACATCACCGACACCAGCGGCAGTCGGCTGGTGTCGCGTGGTAGGGTGAGTTTCTGCAGCAGCGAGCCGAAGGTGTAGTCCTGATAGTCATAAGCCTCTAGCACCTGTTCTTTGACTTCTGTCGCGAACTCACGGAACGGGCGGTTTCCATCCGCATGGAGACGCAGCGGGAGGAAATTGAGGCAATGACCGACGAGCTCGTCGCGACCCACACGCTTCTGCCCGGCGGCAGGAACTCCGATGACCAGATCGTCCTGGCCGGTGAGGCGGTGGAGAAGTGTGGCGAATGAAGACAGCAAGGTGGCGAACAAGGTGCCGCCGAGTTTGGGCGATGCTTTTTTCAACGCCGCGTAGCAATCCGCATCGAGCGTGATCGACTCCATGGCACCCGCGTAGGTCTTGAGCGGTGGGCGTGGCCGGTCGGTTGGGAGTTCGAGAACCGGTGCGCCGTTTGAAAATTTCTCCACCCAGAAATCCTCGGCGGCGGAGTTGGGCGAACTGTCTAGCCGGGCATACTCCGCGAACGACATGGCGGGCGGAAGCTTCGGCAGGCGACCTGTTTTCCGGGCGTTATAGGCTGCGGCAAGCTCTGCTAGAATCATGCCGAAGGACCAGCCGTCGCAGACAAGATGATGGGCGGTGAACAGCAACTCATGCCGTCCGGTGGCAATCTTCACGAGATGCAGGCGGAACAACGGGCCGTTTGCGAGGTCGAACGGAA
>JBOFET010000387.1:0-2362 GCA_051648225.1 Luteolibacter sp. | reverse complement strand
AATTATTCGAATACGAGCTTGAGAGCGACTCACTCGTGCTGAAACAAAAGCAAGGGGCGGAGCGTCTCCAAACACGAATAAAATATTCAACTCTTCTCCCGGACCCCGACCACCGGGCGTCATCGGAGCGGAAATTGCTCTATTTCGGAATTTTTCTGGTATTGCTGGCATTTCCATTCGGCTTCACCGCCACCACTATACCTGATGAGGTAGTCCGGATATTCTTCACCATGCTAACAATTGTCACTTTGATCGGCGCGGCAGTTTTCATCCGCCGGTTTATGACAAGCCGGTTCGATGTAGTCACCTATTTCTATCGTAACGGCACCTTCGCGTTCAATGTCTGGCGCAATGTTCCCGATGAGGCGAGTTTTACAGAGTTCGTTTCAAAACTCGGCAAGTTAATCAAGGACGAACATCCATCCACCGACCACGCGGGTTCCACGACAGCGTGCCTGTCTTTGGAAATTGATCGGCTCGGTGGGCTGCGGGAGAAAGGACTGTTGACCGACGAAGAGTTTGCCCGGGCAAAGTCATCACTACTGGAGCAACTCGAACAAGGCGGCCGGGTCATAGGGTTTCACCAAGGTTAGTAGACGCCGTCCCGGATGCGTGAATGGGATCCAAGTAATTGGATTCACATTTGAATGATGGTTTCAACACTCACGCGGCAGATCCGACGTTGATTTCAACGCTCGGCCCGCAATCGGATAGATTCACCGGGATGGTGAGGAACTCCGATGTGCTTGGGCATCTGATGGAGATGCTAGGGTAGTCGCGGTCCCGGGGCGCATCACGAGCGCCGCCATCATCGCGATCCATCCGAGAAACGCGCCGACATAGCTCCCGAGATGAATGCCAGCCACACGATTGAAGGCCGTCGCATCGGTGACTCCGAACGAGTCCAACGCCTCACGCCAGCCGGGACGATTTCCCAACAGACCCGGTCCGGCGAAGTAACCGATAGTTCCAGATAGAACTGCAATGAAGACGATGATCGCCATCGCCACAACCACCTGCTTTCCCGGTGACTCGAATTTCGGCACGGCGACACGCGCGAGAAACCACGCCGCAATCAGGCCCACCCACCAGGTCGCCATAAATCCGATTTCGGCGACAAAAACGCGGGGAGAAAAACCGAAATTCGCGTGGCGGAACTGATCGAACTTCATCCGGGTAAAATATTCCGGCGAGATCGTGTAGGTGATCTGGTCGTGGAGAATGCCGAAAGTGCCAGCGATGAGCGCTCCGGTGAGAGAAAGCAATGCAGCCTTGCGCAAGGCTGGCCAGTCGGCAGGAGGTAGCAGGACGCTGCGCATGGATTCGGGCGGAATCAATTCCGCGGTCCAGTTAGTTGATCCCAGCGACCTTCGCCAAAATCTCCTCCACCGGTGCCAGGCGGCCGATGCCTTCATAGCCGCAGGCAAGCTCGCCTTCCGCAGGACCGACGAAGGTGCAACCGTCGGCGGTGAGTTGGGCGAGATTCCGCTGGGTGGCGGGGTGCAGCCACATTTTCCCGTTCATCGCCGGGGCGATGAGGACGGGAGTGCCGCGCGGCAGGGCGAGGTAGATGGAGGAGAGCGTGTCCGGGGCGAGGCCATGGGCGAAATTCGCAAGCGTGTTCGCCGTGGCGGGGGCGACGAGTAGGAGGTCCGCTTGATCGGCGAGTTCGATGTGACCGGGTTTCCAAGATTGTTTTTCGTCTTCGAGCGAGACGAGCACCGGCCGGCGAGTGAGCGTCTGGAGCGTGAGCGGCGTGATGAATTCCACCGCCGAGCGGGTCATGACGACATCGACTTCATGGCCAAGCTTGACCAGCTGCGATGCAAGATCCGCGGCCTTGTAGGCGGCGATGGACCCGGAGATACCGAGGACGATTTTCATGAAGGACGGGAGGTTAGCGCAGCATGGAAACGGCTTTTTCCGTGGCCTCGGCGAGGGCTTCGACGTCGCGCTCGGTATTATAAAGTGCGAAGGACGCCCGCACGGTGCCGGTGATGCCGAAGCGGGCCATCAGCGGCTGGCAGCAATGATGGCCGGTGCGCACGGCGACGCCCATCTGATCCATGAGCGTGCCAAGATCGTAGTGATGCACGCCCTCGACCGTGAAGGAAAGCGCACCCGACCGGCCGACCGGGCCGAAGAACCGGATCCCAGGAACTCCCGACAACGCGCTGGCGGCGGACTGGATCAAGGCATGCTCGTGCTCTTGGATGGGCTTCAGACCGACGCTGTTTACGAAATCAATCGCTGCGGCAAGGGCGATGACACCCTCGATGTTAGGCGTGCCGGCCTCGAACTTGAAGGGCAGTTCGTTGTAGGTGGTTTTTTCAAAACTCACCTCTTTGATCATTTCACCGCC
>JBOFET010000386.1:0-11630 GCA_051648225.1 Luteolibacter sp. | reverse complement strand
TCCATCCTCGCCGAAAAGGCGGCACTGCTTTGTGAAGGACAACTCGATGCGATTTGCTGTCACGAGCACGGCTTTACCCACGCCATCGCCACCTCCGGCACGGCGTGCACCAACGAGCACGCCAGGATTCTCAAGCGCTACACCGGCAACGTGATGATCTGCTTCGACGCGGACAACGCCGGCATGGCGGCGGTGGAAAAAGCCTACCGCCAACTGGCCCCAGAAGGCCTCGGGGTGCGCGTGGTCGAAATGCCAGCGGGGGATGACCCGGATAGCTATCTGAAAAAGCATGGCCAGGACGCATTCCGGCAACTGCTCTCTAACGCCAAGGAATTCTTCCATTTCAAACTCGAACGCGCGAAGGCCACCGGTCTGTTCGATTCGCCCACCGAGCGTGCAGCCGCGCTGAACGAGTGCGCTGAGCTGTTATCACTCATCACCGATTTCGCGGTGCAGGACAACCAGCTTAACATCGTCGCCGTGCATCTCCAGACATCGACGCAATCGCTGCGTGCGGCGATCGCCAAGGCCAAGGCACAGCCCAAGCGGGTCTATGCCGGGAAAGCGGCGGGCGAAGAGGAAATTTCGCCGCCCGCAGAGCCGACGCGGCTGCATCGGATCGTCGCGTTTCTCTGCCACCTTGCTCTAACGTCGGGACCGGCACAGCGGTTTCTGGGGGAGCAGTTCGAATCCTTGCACGAGGCGAACCGCTGGCTGGAGGGCATTCCGCTGTTGGAGACCATCCTCGGCGCGGCACCAGACCCCGCGTCGAGCGCGGCGGTGAATGCTTTCATGAGCAGTCTATCCGAATCCGATCGCCTCGCCCTGGCCCACGAGACATCAAGTCTCGATGGCGTCTCGCCGGACGGCATGCAAGCGGCGGAACAGGCGCTCGCCCTTCTGTCCGGCACCGTGCTGCAACGCCGCGATGCCGCCGTGAAGGCTGAGTTGAAACAAACCGGTCTCACTCCGGAGCGGATGATCGAACTGCTGCACGAGGCCAAGGAAATCAGCAGCCTGCTGCGCGGGATTGGCCAGCGTTCGGAATTCGATGACGAACTCCCGGCATCCACCTTCAAGGAAAAGCAGCCGATGTGGAAAAAACGCGCGGATCCGGCGAAGAATTCCTAGTGTTCCTAGAGGTTCAAAGTAACGAACTGTGAGTGAGACTATCGTTACAGCATCGCGACTCACTCTCACAGATCCTCGATGCCGCGGCATCTCTTGCGGAATGAATTCCGCGTTTCGATTTCAGATATCGCCGTCCGGATAGAGCTGGTGGAACTTGATGGCCTCCACCGCGATGGCGGCGGCGGTGCCGAAAATCGTCTCTGCGGTGGCCGTGCGCGGCACCTGCGCCGCCGGGCGGGAGAGGCCGAGGATGAGCTGACCGTAATTTTGCGCTCCGGCGACGTGTTGGAGAAGTTTTAACGAAATGTGTGCGGCATCCAAACTTGGAAAAACGAGAACGTCTGCGGTTGGTCGCGCTTCGGCAGCTGGCATTTTGACTTCCGCAGCTTCCGGGTCGAGTGCCACGTCTGCCTGGATTTCCCCCTCGATGCTGATGTCGAGGAACTGCTTCAAGACTTCCGCCTGTGCCAGCGCGGCGGCGGCGGCCACGCGGCGTGCGTCTGGAGTGCCAGCAGAACCTTTCGTGGAGTGGCTCAGCATGGCGACGTGAGTTTTGCGACCGAGAAAATGACGTGCCAGCTTGCCGGTTTCCAGTGCGATGGCGGCAAGCTCGGACACATCGGGATTCGGGATCAGTCCGGAGTCGGCGAGGAAGAGGATATCACTGCCTCCCAAATGCTTGAGGTGAGAACCCGTGAGAATGGAAACACCGAAGATTTTCGGCACGTTGGGCAGCGGCTTGATCGTGTGAAGCAGCGCCCGGAAATAGGCGGCCGGCAGCGCTTGGTTGCCGCCCACGAGGGCGTCGGCTTGGCCGTATTGCACCATCAAGGCACCGAAATAATGGGGGCGGGCGACGATTTCTGCGGGGTCGCCGATTTGCATCGTGCGGTAGCGGGCCATGTTTTCCACGCGCTGGCAGAAGAGACCGAAGTCTGAAGCGAACGGCGGATCGATGATGTGCACGAATTGAAGCGACACACCCTGTGCTTCGGCGAGATCCCGGATGCGCTGGCGGTTCCCAAGCAGAATAGGAGCTACCGCCTCCTCCGCGACGAGCCGGGCAGCCGCTTGGATGACGCGGATGTCCTCACCCTCCGTGAAAACAACCCGCTTCGGATGGCGGCGGAGTTGCTCGAGAAGATGGAATGTGACGGGGTTGGTCGCGATGGCCTTTGGTGAAAAATCGGGCATGGAAAGTCTGGTGCTTGCAGCGTGCACGCAGTCTAGTATGGCTTTCTCCGCCCGTTCAATCGGATTCATCCCGAAATACGCAAGTGCCTGCTGATTACCACACCCATACGCCACTTTGCCGCCATGCCGAGGGTGAGCCGGAAGCCTATATCGAAGCCGCTCTCCTTGCCGGACTCACGGAATACGGGATTTCCGACCATGCGCCGCAGGTGCCCGAGCCATTCGACGATTGGCGGATGAAACTTGCCGAGCTGCCCGAATACTTCCGCTGGATTGAGCGGGCACGGACTCGTGCTGCCGACCGGATTCCCGTGCGTGCCGGTCTGGAATGCGACTGGCTGCCGGGTGCGAGCGACTGGATCGCCGATCTCGCCTCACGGCACGAGTGGGACTACCTGATAGGCTCCGTCCACTACCTTGGCGACTGGGATTTCGACAACCCGAAATGGCTTGGTCGCTGGGCGGAAAGCGACGTGGACGCCGTCTGGAAGCACTACTGGGAGACTTATGCAAAAATGGCGGACAGCGGGCTCTTCGACATCCTCGGTCATCCGGATCTTGTGAAAAAATTCTCCCACATTCCGGGCGGTGATCTGGACCGATTCTACGAGCCAGTCATCGATGCGATCGCCGCGTCTGGCAGCGTCATCGAGCTGAACACGGCAGGCTGGCACAAGCCATGTGCCGAAGCCTATCCGGCACCGAGGTTTCTCGAACTCGCATGCTCTGCGGGCATCGGCCTGGTCATTTCCTCCGACTCGCACGCGCCCCACGAAGTCGCCCGAGATTTTCCAAAAGCGATCGCGCTTGCCAAGGTCGCTGGCTATCAGGAGACCGTGCTGTTTGAAAAACGTCGGCGGCAGAGCGAGTTGCTGGATTGAGTGCAAGGGGTGTAGCACTTCGAATTGCCTGTCGATAAGAGGACCACAAAGTGTGGGTTTCTTGGAGTATTGGCTGTTCGTGGGCTTGGCGGTTCGGAGTCCGCCGTCCCTTGCGGCTTCAAGCGGCGAAATGAATGCCGTGTTCGCCGGCGATTTCCGCGATGCGCCGCATGTCTGGGCCATTAGGCTTCGCAAACTCGGCGGCGCAGCGGGTGAAGAAGGTTTCAAACCCGGCGGGTGATGTGCTGATCATCATGCGCGATGATGTTTCACCCATGTTTTTAAAAGCATGCACCGCACCTTTTGGAACGTAGGCGGTGGCTCCCGGCCCGACTTCGTTCCAGGCACCGTCAGTGAGGAAACTCACGCGGCCCTCGAGCACATGGAACCACTCGTCATCATGCTCATGCCAGTGGGGCGGCGGGCCGGTGCCCGGCGGAGTGGTCTCGATCCACTGGCAGAGCTTGCCGCCAGTCTGCTCGCCTGTTAGCAGGAACTCGGCCTCCGCGCCGAAGGCGCGGACGATGGGACCCGAGCTGGCTGGAACGAGCACCGGGGGTAGGGAATGATGGTTTGACATGGTGGTTGAAGTTTTAGTTAGTAAATCTTCTTGTTGGCAGGTAGTGCTAGATGGTCAATCAACCGCACATCGCCGTAGAAGACAGCGGCTGCGAGAACGGCGGGCCGGTTGAGGTGGGTCACGGGTTGCAGCGTCTCCGCATCCACCAGCGAAAGATACTCGATGCGGGCAAGTGGAGACGCGGTGATTGCCGCGCGGGCGGAGGCGAGAATTTCCGCCGGTGTCGCGAGTCTGGCAGCTTCTAGCAGAGCTATGCGGACGCAGGGTGCATCGGCACGCTGTTCTGCGGTGAGGCGGCTGTTGCGGGAGGACATCGCAAGTCCGTCGGCTTCCCGCACGGTGGGGCCGGAGACGATTTCCACCGGCACGTCCAGGTCCCGCACCATCCGGCGGATCACGGCGAGTTGTTGGAAATCCTTTTCCCCGAAGACTGCCATCTCGCAGCCGGTGAGCAGAAACAATTTCAAAACCACGGTGCACACGCCATCGAAGTGTCCCGGCCGGGTCGCGCCACAAAGGCCTCCCGAAAGCAGGTTCTCGCTGACGGTGACCGAGCGGTCCGGGAAATACATTCCATCCGCCGCCGGTGTGAACGCCAGATCCACTCCAGCTTTCTCACATTCTGCCAGATCGCTCGCCATCGGCCGCGGATAAGCGGCGAGATCGCCGGGGCGGTCGAACTGGATGGGATTTACGAAAATTGAGACGACCACCGTCCCGCCTGTTCCGGCAAGTTCCCGCGCCTGGTGCATCAGGGAAACATGGCCGGGATGAAATGCTCCCATGGTCGGGACCAGAACGACCGGGCGAGGAGAGTTCCGCAGAATTTCCCTCAGAGCCGTTCCGGATTCAGCGACGTGCATTGACACAAGTATTCCGCAGGATCGGGCGGCGGCAAGACTTACCACGACTCCCGGGCTTGCGTGGTGCTGCGGCTTCCCACAGGCTCCCTGTCGTGAGCGAAGTGATCATCGAAACCATCGACCTGCACCGCAGCTATCGGATTGGGCGCAAGTCCATCGAGGTATTACACGGCATCGACCTGAGCATCCGCCAGGGCGAGAAGGTGTTCCTCTGTGGCCCAAGCGGAGCCGGGAAGACCACGCTGCTTTACACGCTTGCCGGTCTCGAACACCCGGAAAAAGGCACCGTTCGAATCGATGGCACGGACCTCTACGCCCTCGACCGCCGCGAGCAGGCGCGCTTCCGTAATCAGCGGATCGGCTACGTTTTCCAAAACTATCACCTGCTGCCGGAACTCACCGCACTGGAGAATGTTGCCGTGCCCGGAGCCATTTCCGGACGTGACACCACCCAGCACGCTCTCAAGGCGCTTGAGCGCGTGGGCCTCGGCGACCGGGCGGAACATCTTCCTGCCGAGCTATCCGGCGGCGAGCAGCAGCGGGTCGCCATCGCCCGCGCGATTGTGAATGAGCCCAAAGTCCTCTTCGCCGACGAACCGACCGGAAATCTCGACTCCCGGAACAGCGGGGAAATCATGCGAATCCTCTTCGATCTGGTGGCCGAGCATGGCGTCACGCTCGTCGTCGTCACCCATGATCAGAATCTAGCAAAAATCGGCGACCGCACGCTGATCATCAGAGACGGTTCAATCCATTCTGCTGATTGAATAGCTGTGTTAGGGCGCCTGCTACTGGAGCGATTTCATCACGGATCATTCGCATCAGCTTGCTTGGATTCATCGACGAGTTCGATTCCCATCTTGCGTGCTCGCTCTTTCCAGAGATTACGCGCGTGCACCTGGAGGTCCGCGACCTTGTCCTTTTCGTCCATGATCTCGAATCCGAAAATCGTTTCGATGATGTCCTCGAAGCTGACAATGCCGACCGTGGTGCCGAATTCATCGACCACGAGGGTGATTTGAATCCGCTCGGAGATGAACCTTTGGAAAAGCTGGTCCACCGGCGTATCCTCTGCGGCCACGGTGATCGGACGCTTCACATCTGCTAGCGTGGCGGTGTCGTCCACATCTTTGAGGTGCGCCAGGAGGACTTCACCTCGGATCACGAATCCCGTGATTTCATCGCGGGTGCCTCGGTAAACCGGAATTCGGCTGAAGGGTTTTTCCTCGATGATTTTGACGAACTCAGTGAGAAGCATCGCCTCCGGTAGGGCGAAAATCACCGGGCGTGGCGTCATGATGTCCCAGGTCTTCATCGAGTGGAGCTGGATCAAATTGTGCACAAACTCGCTTTCGCGCTCCTCGAGTTGTCCGGACTCCGCGCCCATGCGGGTCATTGCGAGAAGTTCTTCGCGGTGCATGGTGGGCAGAATTTCGCCCGTGGGGGTGATGAGGCGGGTGATTTGCCGGGAAAGCCACACTAACGGCGCAAGTCCGGTGATCATTACTGGCAGAATCCTGGTGGTCATCCCTGCCAGACCAATGGCGTAACGTGCGCCGAGTGTCTTGGGGATGATTTCCGTGAATACTAAGATCGCCAAGGTCAGAGCGCTGGCAAAAATCGCTTCGCTCACGCCGCCATAGAGTCGGGCGTATTGCGCTCCGGCACCTGCAGCGCCCATGGTGTGGGCCACGGATTTAAGCGTTAGGATCGCGGACAGTGGCCGGTCGATGTCGCTTTTATAAGCTTCCATTCGAGTACCCCAGCTCAGCCCCTTTTGCTTGGCGTTGTTAATCGCCGACGGTGTGATGGTGAGGAGACTTGCCTCGAGCAGTGAACAGACGAACGAGACGAAAAGGGCGACGAGAATGTAGATGACAAGTGGAATCATGAATAGCGGATGGCATTCCAAGCCGAAATCACGGAGGATACGGCGGTGAAAATACCAACGAGCGTGGAAGCTGGTTTTTTGTGCCTCTCAGGTCAAGAGCGAAACCGCCAAGGCGAAATGCAGCTGCCCCGGTGTTTGCCACCCAACCCTTCAATTTCAGTCCGGGGCAGGGCGCTTGAGACAAACGAAATGATGTCTGTATTAAGGGAAGTACGAGGACTGGGACTCGAACCCAGGACCAATTGATTAAAAGCCAACTGCTCTACCAACTGAGCTATCCTCGCCTTCATTCCCGCGTGCGCGGGGCGGGACGAATAGAAGCGCATCCGGTGCTTGGCAAGCTGATTTTTGGAAAGAGATTTTTCAAAGAGGCTACCGCACCGCAAGCAGTGGCGCAGCGGGCTTGGACAGGCTCACTGGGTGGCCACTTTGACGAGCAGCCCGGTCTTGCGGATGTCGCGGAGGTTCGCCGCGAAAAACCAGGCTGCCAGAACGCCCCAGACGAGGTTGAGGAGCAGCGCTTGCTGGATTTGGCCCCACGGCAGGGAGTTGCCTGCGAGCACGGCGCGCATGCCCTCGAAAATCGGAGTGCAAGGAAGTGCGTGGGCGATTGGTTGCAGCCACCCGGGAAGCACGGATACCGGGTAAAACACGGCGGCAAGTGGCTGGATGAAAAACGGAACCGCCCAGGCCAGACTTTCTGCCGCTTGCCCCCAACGCATGATCAGGGCGGTGGAGACCATGCCAAGGGACCATCCGAAAAGTATCAGATTCCCGAGAAATGGCAGCAACGCGAGTCCGAGATCGGTGAGATGGAATCCGTAAGCCACTGCGCCGATGACTGCGAGGATGACGAGGGTGACCGCGACCCGTAGTACGCCGACAACGCAGGTCGCTGCCACGTATTCCACGGTGCGGACCGGGGCGACGAAGATATTCAGCAAATTTCGTGTCCAGACGTCTTCGAGGAAGGAAATCGCAACACCTTGCTGGGAGCGGAAAAGCACGTCCCACAGAATCATGCCGCCGATGAGGAAGGTGATGGTGGCCGGGAATCCGCCGCCTCCCAGTTTTTGCAGATAGACGGTTAGAAAACCCCAGACCAGCAGGTCAACCAGCGGCCAGAAAATCAGCTCCACGAAGCGCACTGGGTGGCGCGTGTAGAGATAGACATAGCGGAGGACGAGTGCGCTGACGGTGTTGCTGGAAAATGGCATGTTAGGATGAGCTCGGGATTACTTGAGACCGACCGCCTCCACCTCGCCGCGGGCCACGCCAATGAAGAGGTCTTCGAGTGAGGTGCGGTTGAAACGCCCGTGAATGTCGCCAGGTGTGCCCTCGGCCAGGACTTTTCCACCGTGGAGGAAAATCAGGCGGTCGCAGACTTCCTCGATGTCGCGCATGTTGTGGGAGGTGTAGAGAATGGATAGTCCGTTGTTCTTTTGTAGCTTGCGAAGGAGTTTGCGCACCCGGTCGGCGATGTCGGGGTCGAGCGAAGCGGTCGGCTCGTCGAGCAGGAGAAGCCGTGGTTCGTTGAGCAGCGCCTTGGCGAGGTTCACGCGGGTGGACTCGCCGGCGGAGAGTTTTCCAGTGACGGATTTCCGCAGGTGGGCGATGTCGAGCTGTTCGAGCAGGGCCTCGATGCGCTGCTTGGGGCGGGGGACTCCGTAGAGTTTTGCAAAGATCGTTAGATTCTGCCAGACGAGTAGGTTGGACGGCAGGCTGGTGTAGGCGGAGGAGAAATTGATCTGGCGGAGGATTTCGATGCGGTGTTTCCAGAACTCGAGGCCGAAGATATGGACGCTGCCAGAGGTGGGGGTCGTCAGGCCCAGCAGGAGGTTCATGGCGGTGGTTTTTCCGGCTCCATTCACACCCAGCAGGCCGAGCGACTCGCCTTGCGCGACACAGAAGGAAAGCCCGTCGAGCGCGGTGGAATCGCCATAGGTTTTGACGAGGTTCTCTGCTTGGAGAATGGGCGATGCGGCAAACACGCCGAGAGCGTGGCACTATCCGGCAGCTTGTTCCAGCGACAATCCGTGCGCGCTCCAAGACCTTTGCTTGCCGCATGCGGTAGGACGCCCCTACATTGCGGGGGTGAAATCTGCGCTCCTTTTTGCCGCCTTTCTGATTCCGGCCACCGCGCTCGCCCAGAGCCGTTCGTGGATGAATGCCGAGGGCAGGATCATCGAAGCGGAATTGGTCACCGCTGGGGAAACCCATGTTTCACTGAAGCTCAAGGACGCGAAAATTGTGTCGGTAGCGGTCGCCTCGCTCAGTCCGGTGGACCGGGCCTTCGTGCGGTCGCGAGTGAAGGCGGACGCGCTCGCAGCTCGACGGACGCCGATCGAGAAACGGGTCTGGCCGGACCTCGTGCAGGTTCACAGCTCGGAGATCGAGAGGCTCGAGCTGGTGACCACGGACCAGCCGGGATTCATCTATCGGAGTCCGTCGTTTGAGTTCGGATCAGAAGCGCGGCTGCTACCCGCCTTGATCAAGGAAGTCGCGCGCACCTTCGAGTCCACCAAGCGCCTCATCGAAGCGCTGCCGTGGGGGATCGACTGCCGCCCGCCGGAGGGCATGGAGCGCTACCTTGCCGCGCTTTACGAAACGCGCGCCAGCTATGTGGCGGCCGGCGGACCGGAGAACTCAGGTGGCGTTTACATGTCCGGGGACAAGACTTTCCGCATCCCCTTCGAGAGTCTCGGCATCAAGCGTCTGGGCCAAAGCTACACCCGCGATGCGGACTTCAGCAATGACACGCTGGTTCATGAAATCACCCACCAGTTGATGCATGACTACCTCCCGTTTCTCCCGATGTGGGCCATCGAGGGCACGGCGGAGTTCACGGAAATGATGCCTTTCAAATCCGGCACCTTCCGCGTCGGCGATCATGAAAAGGGAGTGAAGGAATACCTCGGCGGCGGGGCAAGGCGGGTCTCCGTGAAGCTACCCAAGCTGAACGAGCTGTTCCGGATGACCCGCGCCGAGTGGCACCAGCAATCCGAACAGACCGAACCCGGCGAGATCAGCCGCCAGCATGAACTCTATCGGCAGTCCGCCCTGCTCGTCTATTACTTCAATTTCCTCGACGGAGACCTCGGAAAACGCGGTCACCGCTGGATGCGCTTCATGGATGCAGTCCGCGAGGAAAGCCAGCGATGGCAAATCTATCATCGAGATGCCGCGGAGTTTCTGAAAAAGCAGGAGACGTTTCTCAAGCTCCCAGGCGTCCGCAAGCTCGGGGACGGGCGCATCGAGTATCCCACCAGCCTCACCCCGCCGCTTCCGCCGATTTCTCCTGATGGAGCCGGCCGCGCCTACAGCGACCAGACGCCTTTGAAACATCTTGGCCTACTGCTCGACGCACGCAGCGAGGCCGAAGTGGAGCGGGAAATGACCGCGAAGTTTGCAGAGATCGGCATCAAGCCCGGTTCCTAGCAGCCGGTCAGTGCAAGTGCAGGATCGCGCCGACGATGGTGAAATAAATCATCATGCCGGAGATATCCACCGTGGATGCCAGCGACGGTGCCGACACCACGGCCGGGTCCAGATCGATCGCCCGCGCACAGATCGGAAGCAGCGCGCCGAGCACCGTGGCGGATAGCACCTGCACCACCAGCGCCAGCGAGACCGCGAGTGCCAGATGGAGGAAATCAAAATCCGCGCCCGTGCTCTGCTGCAAGTGGGGAAGAATGAAGCAGATGAACGCCGCCATCGTTAGACCCAGAGTGAGACCCAGCGAGATGCCCGTCCGCGCCTCCTTCCAGGCGATGCGTAGCGCGTTGCCGGTGCTGATTTCCCCCAGTGCCATCGCCCGGATCACCATCGTCGCCGCCTGTCCACCGGAGTTACCGCCAGCGGCCACCACCATCGGCAGGAACAGTGCGAGCACGAACGCCTGTTCCAGCACGGCGCTGAACCGATACATCACATAACCGGAGACGATGGATAGGAACGCCAGCCCGACCAGCCAGGAAACGCGCCGCCGGTATTGAGTGACGACACTCGTATTCAGATAGGAAACCTCCGATTGCTCGCCGCCGATACCGGAGAGTTTTTCGATGTCCTCGGTGGACTCTTCCTGGAGAATTTCCAGCGCGTCGTCATAAGTGAGGACGCCTAGCAGGTGGTGGAACTCATCCACCACCGGCAGCACGATGAGGTCGTATTTCGAAAGCGTCCGGGCGGCTTCTTCTTGGTCGGCGGAGGCGAGGATGGTCTCGTCCGCCGGTTCCATAATGTCGTGGACCGGTGTGTCCCAGGTGCTGAAGGCGAGGTCCCGCAGGCGGACTTTTCCCACCAGCCGTCCCTGTTCATCCACCACGAAGATGCGGGCCAGTGTCTCCGCATCCTCGCGGTCGCGGCGCAGCACGGTGATGGCCTGCTTCACCGTCATGTCCGCCGTGATCCGACCGACGTGCGTCGTCATCCGCCCACCGGCGGTGTCTTCCTCATACTTGAGGAGATTGCGCGTCAGCTCCTTGTCGCGAGGGCCGAGCAGGCTGAAAAATCGCACCTGCGCCGCTTCACTCACCACCTGGAAGACGTCCACGCGGTCATCGTCGGATAGATTTCCCAACAAGACGCGGAGCTGCGCCGGTTTGAAATGGTCCAGCGCCTCCTCGATGAGCGGGTAGGGGAGTTCCGCCACCACATCGGTCGCGAGTTCCGGGCCGATGGTCTTGAGCAGCAAATCGCGTTTCTCATCGTCCAGATTCTCGTAGAGGTGCGCAAGGTCGGCGTAGTGGATGTCCTCCGCAGCGGCAAGCAGTGCGGAGCAATCGGACGCTTCCAGCGCCCGCAGCAACTCGCTCATGGGATTCTCGTCGATTTCCTCCGTCACGCGCGGAGAGTGCGCGGCGGGCTAGAGGCGGGCAAGGAAAAGGACGGGCAGATTAGAGCGCGGATTTTAATCCGCGTGTCAGGCCATTTCCACCGGGCGAATGCAAGCCAACGCACTCCTCTCCGGCATCTAACCCAACAATCGCCCGGATTGAAATCTTAGGATTTGAGATCAATTCCCCCGTCCGCCTTATTTCTATCGGTATTGTGAATTGAGATGCAACCGATTCTTGGACCGTTTGTTGTTT
>JBOFET010000385.1:0-23342 GCA_051648225.1 Luteolibacter sp. | reverse complement strand
GGTCTTATGAAGGTCTTCGCGCAATTGTCCGTTCATCCGGGGCCGATGTGGTCATGGTCGTGGACGGCACGCTGGACCGCCACCAAATGCTCGAACTCGCGGAAATCTGCGGACGCGAATTCATCGACTTTAAAATCGTGCCGAGCTGCTTCCAGGTTCTCGTTTCCGGTCTCCAGCTTGAAAGCATCCACGGCCTGCCGGTGCTGGGTGTCGGGAAAATGCCGCTCCACCATGCTTTCAACAACGCTGCGAAGCGCATCGTCGATGTCGTCGGCGCATTCGCCGGGATCGTGGTCTTTGCTCCGGTCATGGCTGTTTTCGCCGCACTCGTTTACATGGAGTCCCCTGGCCGGGTCATTTATCGCCAGCGCCGCATCGGCCTGAATGGCCGCCCGTTCCACATTTATAAAATCCGCAGCATGAGGCTCGACGCGGAAGTCGCCGGCACCCCTGGCTGGACCGTGAAGGACGACCCGCGCCGCTTGAAAATCGGTGAGTTGATGCGTTCCTGGAACATCGACGAACTGCCCCAGTTCTGGAACGTCCTGCGCGGCGAGATGAGCCTCGTCGGACCACGACCCGAGCGTCCCGAGCTGATCGAAGGCTTCAAGGAGGAAATTCCGCACTACAACGTCCGCCACAACATCAAGCCCGGCGTCACCGGCCTGGCCCAGGTGAACGGTCTGCGCGGCGACACCTGCCTGCGCGAGCGCGTCAAATTCGACTTGGAATACATCGAAAACTGGAATTTCGCCCTCGATCTCCAGATCATGTTTATGACCTTCTACAAACGCGGTGGCGCATGTTAAGCGTGTCTTCATCCGAAGGCATGCCAGCAATTTCCACCGCAGAAACCACCCGTCACCGAGACCGCTCCATTCGTCTGGCGGTGGTCACGTCGTTCGTTTCCAAGGCCGGGACCATCCTGCTGCAGTTGCTGTCGATCCCGATCGCTATCCGGGTGTTAGGACGGGCGGAGTTCGGGCTTTTCACCCTGGTGAATCTCACGCTCACCACCATCGCACTGCTCGAGGTGGGAGTCGGACCCGCGCTGACCCACGGTCTCACCCGCGCCCGCGCGGCGGGGGATGAAATTAAGCAGCGCGAACTCGGCTCCACCGCCTTCTTCCTGATGGGTGGCATCGCGCTGCTTACCGGGCTGGTGGTCGCGGCGGTGCTGCTAGTCGTGCCGGTGCCCCAGCTTTTCGGCAGCTCGTTCGCCGGGAAGGAATCTGTCCTGAGGCCGGCGCTGTGGGTGGGACTCGGGTTGTTCCTGATGCTTTTTGTCCTCAATCTAACGGAGCGAATCCGCGAAGGGCATCTGGAGGTCGCTTCCAACAATCTCTGGGGCGCGGCGGGAAACGGGTTCGCCGCGATCTGTGTGGCTGGCGGCGTCTGGTTCATCCCGGAAGTCTGGTTCCTGGTGCTTGCGGTCCATGGATCGATGGTTCTATCAAAAATCTGCAACACCGCCACACTGTGGAAAAAACATCCGCTGATGGTCCCGTCCCTGCGATTCGCCCGTTTTGCCACGGCGCGGCATTTGTTCACCGACGGCATCGCGTTTTCCACCTGCTGCCTCGTCACCGGCATCATCGAGTTCAACTTTTGCGGGTGGCTGGTCGCCCGTTCAGGAGGCCCCGAGGCGGTCGCGCTGTATGGCGTTTTCATCACTCTCACCATCATGCAGCTCGGCTTCGTGGTGATGCTCAGCACACCGACGTGGCCCGCCGTCGCGGAGGCGCTCGCCCGGGACGACCGCCCGTGGGCCAGACAGGCGGCCAAGCGACTGTATCTCTACGGGACTGCCTTCGCGGCTTGCTCCGCGCTCGGTCTGGTGCTGGTGGGACCCTGGGTGCTGCCGTTGTGGCTCGGCGGGGAATTCTCTAACATTAGTCGGCTTCTGCTAGCCTGCTACGGTCTCTATTTCATCGCCCATGTCTGGCGGCACTTGAACCATGCGATGATGATTGGCACCGGTCAGATCGGGAGGTTGGTTGGAATCCAGCTCTTCGAGTCAGCCACCGTGGCCGTGCTCGGAGCCGCGGCCCTGCATTTCGGCGGGATTGAGGCGCTGCTGGCGACCATGGGTGTGGTGATCCTCGCGCTCACCGGCAGCTTCCTGCCGAGGATGGTGGCCAAGGTGCTGAAGCATGGCTGACCGCAGGTCACGTCGAGTGGCTCACGCTCCGCGCATCAGTGAGATTTCCGCTAGAGAAATCAAAGCCTTGAAGAGGTCCTCGCGCGGCGCGGTCTTGAGGTCTGCGACGGTGACTGCCCGGTCGAGGGTGAACTTGCCGGACCGCGTCCGGCGCAGTGCGCTCAAGTGCGCTCCGCAGCCGAGTACCGTTCCGATGTCATGGGCATACGTCCGGACGTAGAATCCTTTCGAGCAATTCACGATGAAGTCCACTTCCGGCAGTTCGATGCGTGTCACCTCGTTGGAAGTGATGTGAACCTTGCGCGGCTCCCGGACGATTTCGATACCCTTTCTAGCAAGTTTATAGAGCGGCACGCCGTCCTTCTTGATCGCGGAAACCATCGGCGGGATCTGCTCGAAGTCACCCATGAAGCCGTCGAAGGCCTGCTGGACCTGCGCCTGGGAGTAATCTCCCACGGGCAGCGTTTCCAAGACCTCACCCTGGCGGTCTTGTGTGCTGGTGGTCGCGCCGAGAGTGAGTGTGCCGACGTATTGCTTGTCCTCGCTCATGAGCAAGTCCTGGATCTTCGTCGCCCGACCGATGACGAGCATGAGCAGCCCGGTCGCCATCGGATCGAGCGTGCCGCAGTGGCCGATTTTCTTGGTGTTCAAGGCACGGCGGGCGATGGCAACGACATCGTGAGAGGTCATGTCTTCGGCCTTATCGATCAACAGCACGCCGCTCGGGCCGTCTGAATCCATGGATGGGTGTCTCATAAAAGGTGGGTGAATCTTAACGTGCGGTCGCTTCGATCCGGCGTTGAATCGCGCCAAGCACGAGCGCCTTCGCATCTTGGAGCGGCCCGTTCATGCGGATGCCGGCAGCCAGCGCGTGACCGCCGCCACCGAACTCTAGGGCGATCTGACAGACGTCCAGACGGCGGTCCTTCGAACGCATCGAAACGCGGATTTTTCCATCAGGCAGCTCTTCGAAGAACACGGCGAGCAACACCCCGCGGATGGCGCGGATCAAGTCGATGAGTCCCTCGCTATCTTCCGGGAGAAGCTTCAGGTCGATGCGGTCCTGGTCGCGCATCGTCCAGTTGGCGACGATGCCGTCTTCCGACAGTTCCAGCGAGTTCAACAGTGTCCGCATCAACTCCAAGCGTCGGAACGGATAGTTGTCGTAGATGTTGGCGTTGATCGTCCCGACGTCCAGCCCGCGGTGGATCAGAGCTGCGCCGAGTTCGTAGGTTTTCGCCGTGGTCGATGGATATTGGAACGAACCGGTGTCGGTGGAGACGGCCACATAGATCGCATCGCGCGTTTCGGCTGGCATCGGCAAGTCCAGCGCGGTGATGAGTTGATAGAGGATCTGGCCGGTCGCCGGGCTGCTCGAGTCGATCAGGTTTAGGTCGCCGTAGCCCGGATTGGAAAGGTGGTGGTCGATGTTCAGCCAGATTTTCGCCTTGGAGGCTGCGTGTAGCGCACGGTCGCCGAGGCGGGGCTTGGTCGCGGTGTCGAGGGCGATTGCCACTTCCACATCGAGTGGCTCGGCGGGCGGGAGTTCGATTTTTTCGGAACCGGCCATGAATGCGAGGTTGTCCGGCAGGCCGTCCTCGTTGATGAGCCGCACGCTTTTTCCTGCTGCCATGAGGGCGAATCCGAGTGCGAGCTGGGAGCCGATCGCGTCGCCGTCGGGCCGGATGTGGCTGATGAGGACGAAGGATTGATGCGCGTGCAGGACGCTGCCGATTTGCTCGAAATCGGCGTTTTCTGGCTTTGAGTTGGTTTCGCTCATGGGGTGGAACCGCAGTGCGGGGGGCGGATTCTTTCTGCGATGGTCGCCCGCGCAAGAATAAACCTGAGAATGCCGGTTTGAAATGTCTTGCCATCGACCGGATCCCGGCTATTCCGACGGCGCGTTGGCATTTTGCCGGCGGGGGTCATCGTTTGGCCCACCCTTTTCCGGTCTTCATCGATGAGAGATTGTTTGAGGTTACTCCAACTGCTCATCGACACCGCCTGCCGCCCGTCCGGGATGAGGCAGGCATCCTACTAACATGACCCCGAATGAATTCGAGGCGTTGCCACTGGCTGCGCCGCTCCAACGTGTTTTGCGCGAGCTGAACTACACCACTCCATCCCCTGTGCAGGCTCAGGCCATTCCCCTGTTGCTTGAAGGCCGCGACCTGCTGGGTTGCGCCCAGACCGGCACGGGAAAAACGGCGAGTTTTGCCCTGCCCATCCTCCATGCGATCCATGAACGGCCGAAGCAGATCAAGCCCCGCCAATGCCGCACGCTGGTGCTTGCACCGACTCGCGAACTCGCCGGCCAAGTCGGCAAAAGCTTCACCACCTACGGTGCCCACATCCGCTTCAAACAGACGCTGATCTATGGCGGCGTGGGCCAAAATCCCCAGGTTTCCGCGATGCGAGGTGGCGTCGATGTCCTAGTGGCGACTCCGGGCCGCCTGCTGGACTTGATCGAACAACGTGCCGTCGATCTATCTGGCGTCGAGTTTTTCGTCCTGGACGAGGTGGACCGGATGCTCGACATGGGTTTCGCTCGCGACGTGAAACGCATCGTCTCCCTGCTTCCTGGAAACCGGCAGTCACTGTTCTTTTCCGCGACGCTTGCCCCAAACATCGTCGAACTCGCCCAAACGATCCTGCGCAATCCCGCTCGCGTCAGTATCGATCCCGGCACCACCACCGCCGAGCGCATCGAGCATCAGGTCTGCTTCGTGGATCGCGAAAACAAGCGCCCTCTGCTTGAGCAACTTCTGCACGGCCAGGCATCCGCCACCAGCGGCAAGCTCACCATCGTCTTCAGCCGCACCAAGCATGGCGCGAACAAGCTTGCGAAGAGCCTCTGTGAAGCCGGATTCCCGGCCGATGCCATCCACGGCAACAAGTCCCAGGCACAACGCGAGAAAGCGCTCGAAAAATTTAAAAAAGGCCTCACGCCCGTGCTCGTCGCCACCGACGTCGCCGCCCGTGGGGTGGACGTGAAAGACGTCGGTCTGGTGGTGAACTTCGATTTGCCGAACGAGCCGGAGGCCTACGTCCACCGCATTGGCCGCACCGGCCGTGCCGGGGCGGAAGGTCGCGCCGTTTCGTTCTGCGCGGAAGACGAACGCGAGTTCCTCCGGGAAATTGAAAAAGTCATCAAAATGGCCGTCCCGCGCTGGGATGATCATCCGTGGCACGACGAAGGTCTGGCCGACCGCCACCTGCGGATGCGGACCGGTGGCGGAATGGTGCAAGGCGGAGGAAACCGTGGCCGGCAAGGCGGCGGTGGAAATCGAAGCGGCGGTGGCGGAGGCAACCGTGGCAGCGGCGGGCTGGATTACAGCAACGCGTCGCGCGGAAACAACCGCCGTCGGCCCGCATCCCGGTGATGGGTGTGGGTTTCCAAGTCACCGCGGTGCCGTCCGAACCAAGCGCCACGCGGCGGTTGGAGGCTGTCGCACTTCGATCACACCGTATCGCGCCAAGATACATGACACCCGGGGCGTGGTTTGGTTCTGGTTGTTTGGGGTGGTTTTGCGGCCTGGTCTATTTCATCCAAGCGGTCTTCTTCGATGCGTTCGACGATGATGATGTGCCGACAATGACGGGCCATTGGAGCTAGAAGCCGTGATGTTGGGGTGTCATGATCATGAAGTGGATGGGATGCTTCCGCTCGGTGTTTCCTCGGTCCGTACATCCGACTTTTTCTCGTTAGGAGTGACTCTCCGCCAGCCAACAGGCAGGGTGAGTTTCGCCTCGCTGCCATCGCGTTTCCACTCCACCGAGATCTTTCCCTCTGCCGTCGGAAACGAACCACGGCACTCGCCCAGCGGATGTTCGGGTATCGCAAACTCCACGGTTTTTGCCTGATAGTTGATCTCTCGCAGGCCGAGGAGATCGCGGCGTAGGACGACGGCGGCATGGGAGGCGAAGCCGTGGTTGCAGGATGCCTCGGGTTTGTCGTGTTCCCATAGTGTGCCGGTGGTTTCCGCCATCATGTTCCAGTAGCCAAGCGCTTCGTCGTGAATGCGGGCGGTCTCTCCGTATCGTGATAGAATTTCCATGCGCAGCATGTTGCCGGGAAGTTGGTTGCAGGGGGAAATCTCCGGATGGGCCTTGGTTTTGCGGCGCGAGGGACCGAATTCGCTGACGAGAGTTTTCCATAACTCCGGTCGTTGCTCCGGGGTGGTGGTGTTGAAGAAAAACGCATAATACTGGCAGACTTCGGTGCGTTCGGGGCGGATGTCGAGCTTGCCATCCGGCAGACGCTTGGCGTGGTCGCGGTAGTAGGTGCCGTCGAACGATTGCTCATTGATTTTTCCTCGCAGGGAGGCAGCCTTTTTCGACCAGGTTTCTTTTTGATAGATGCGCGCGGCGGATTCCAAGGCGGCGGCATAAAGCATGTTGGTCGGGTAGTTCACATCCTGGACTAACTCGTTGGCTTTCGACCATTCCACGAAGACCCAGGCATCGAGTTTTTCCAGCAGGCCGTCGGAGTTCTCGTAGCGGGTGAAAAATTTCATGAGATTTTCAACCTTCGGTTGCATACGGGCGATGAGTTCCTTGTCGCCAGTGCGAGCTTGGTATTCTTCCAATTCAAGCAGGAGCCACATTGCCCAGTTTGGGATGTAGGCACCTGACCCGCCATCGTAGGGATCGGAGGGGTAACACATCGGCACCATTTCGGAAACGAGACCGGGGAACTTGTCCGGCTGGGCGTAGTTTTCCAAAAAATTCCGCTCCACGGCGAAGGCACCGGTGAGGTCAGCCTCGACCCGGGCGGTGAAAAACGAATCACAGAGCCAGCCGGCGCGCTCGCGGCTGGGGCAGTCCATGAAGATGTCGGTGGCGTTCTGGCGGAAGGTCTGGCGGGCGGCCTGGAAGATGGCGTTGAATCGTGGATCCGAGCAGGAAAAAGTGGCCCGGTCGGAGTGTGGGTGGACCAGTTCGCGGAGGAAGCTGCGCTCGACCTTGACCGCGCCATCGAGGGCGTGGAGCTGGAGGTAACGCATCGTGTAGGGCTCGAAGGTTTCGATTTCGGTGGTTCCGGCGGGCAAGTCGATTTGGATGGCGCTCACACAGCCCGCACGGTGTGGATCGACGCTGCCGAGCGGACCGCTGCGGAGCTCGTCGAAGGTGGCTAGCAGGCGGGTGGGTTTTTCCGCGTGCAGTTTAAGTCCGAGAAATCCGGTTAGGTTGACTCCGAAGTCGTGCAAGTGAAAGGTTCCCGGCTCGGTTGTCGCGTTGGGATTCTCGTCCTTTAGCGAGGTGGTTTTCAACGAGGTCATGAGATGGTCAGGGCGAGCCTCCATGTCCGCATCGGAAAAATCGCCGAAGCCCTTGGGATGGAACCCGTAGTAAGCGCGTTCCGGAATCTTTTTGAGTTCTTCGAAGTTGCCCGAGGCGATCACCTTGGATTCGACGATTTTGAACTCGGGATACGGCACGCCACGGTCGACGAGTGGAGATTTGGAAACTTCTGCGAGCATCATCGCCGCGCCATTCCACTTTGCCTCTGTCCGCCATGCCTGCCAGCTCGCGAAGGGGCGGAAGACCTCGATGAAAGTCCGCTGATAACTGTAGCGCGGCACCTTGCGCACCACCGCCGGGTGCAGGTCGATAGCTTGGAAATCTTGGGTGGTTACCAGCACTTTGCCGCCGCTGACGATCTCCGCCTGTAGGAAGGCGGGCTGCTTGACCATGTAGTAACTGCGCGCTGCGCTGGCCGCCACTTCGATGCCTATCACCTGTTTACTATTTCCTGCAAAGTCCTTGAGTGGCCATTCGTCGATGCGGAAATGACCGTGACCGGCGCGCGCCGGACCGTGGCCGAGAAACTTGCCGTCGACCGTGGCGCGATAGAGTCCGGAGGTGGCGAGGCGCAGCACGGCATCGGCGGGCAGTGCGTCGAGAACCACGCGGAATCCGATGCGGCGGTTGAGGTCATCGCCACCGGTTTCCGGCCAGCGGGGAGTGGCGGCTTCGAAGGACACAGGCACGGCAGATGCGACGCTCAAAATGGCGAGAACAGAGGCGAAGGCAATGAACGTCTGGAACATGGTGGAGAGTTAGTCTGAAGAAATGCCCCTGCGGTGATCAGGGCGGTGTGGATGTGACAGCAAGTCGGACGAACATTCGACTGCCCGACGCGAGACTGAGAGGAATCCTGATATCGACCAGATCCATTCCAGCGGCAGCCGCGTTGGCTCTTTCGGAGATGACGATCCCGTCAGTCCCATGGCGCGCTCTTGTCCAACCCTGAAGAGTGGATCCATATTCCGCGTAGGGATCAAGATAGGATGCGGAGGTGACGCGGCGGAAGGTGAAAACCAAGGCGTCCGTTTCCACGGCAATGGAGGGCAGTTTTTCCGTGTCTGACAATTTGGGATTTCCGCCAAAAATGAATTCCAACCCGTTGGCGATGCCGTCGCCGTCCACATCGGTGCTGAAGCTTGCGTCGAGACCGCTGAGTTGGTGGGTATTGGTGCTCCAGTCCGCATAGGGATCAAAAGGAGCCGTGGTGCCAAAAAGAAAGACGGTGTTGATGATATGAGCGGAGTTCAAAGCCGCGCTGTCGAGATTTACCGTGAAGGTGCGGGTCTCACTCGGCCCGATAACCACCGGACTGTTTGCCCAGATCATCATGGAAGACAGCCCGGTAGGAGTGGACTGCCCGGCTGCCGCACCCGCGCTTTGGAAGCGGGCGAAATAGTCACTGCCTTGCCCGGTGCCTTCGACCAAGAGTCGGTTGACGGTGAGGGTGGTGAAGGGATTCGTGGAAACGGTGAAAGACATAGGTGCTCCCGCGAGACTTGTTGATATCCCCGTGCCATTGGCTGGACCCCAAGTCGTCGTTCTGCCCTCAGGACGGGGCGTGGGACTCGGGGAGTTGTTATCGTAGTTCGCACGACGTAGGAAAAGAACCTGCTGGCCGGCGTTGCCACCGAAGCCATAGCCGTCGTTCGCGCTGTTAGGCAGATCATTGAATCCTGCGAAGTCATGCGAGGCATTCGCGCTCAAAGGGGAGAGCGACAGGCCCGATGCCACGTCGGAAGAAGCCAAGGCACTTGCCAGGCGCACGGCTTGGGAACCGCTACCGGTGTTGTCAAAGGTCCACCGTCCGAGCGCCGTGGGCACGCGAGGGATGACTGTCGTCACATCCTCCACAATGTTTCCTGAAAAGTTTTCGATGAAGCCATCAGGAACGATCAAGAGCGGTGCCTGTGGCGGCATCGATCCCTGATAGACAAAACCTGACGGAGTGGCTCGATAGACATCCTGCGAATTTTCCGCCTTGAGCACCGTTCCTACGTAAATGTCACCACTGAGGTATATCTTCATGTATTGCCGAGTCATGACGTAGTAGTAGTCGTCCATGCGTTGGCCGAGTTCGTCGGTCCACGGGGTAAGGCCAGGGTAGCCTTTTCCAGCAATTTCCCCTCCGACCCATTCAGCTTCCGCCGCCGTGCGGTTCATGTAATTCGGCTCGATTTGGGCATTTTCCCATCCCTCGTTCCAACTGATGGTGAAAACTGAAAAAGGATTGGCCTTGAGCACGCGTAGCCAGTGGTTCTTGTAGCGACTTCCCTGATTGTGGGGAAAAGACACATTACCATTTCCAAAACCCGGCTGGACGACCATGAGGTTTGGATCGGTATTTGCATTGTTGTTAGGCTCTACCCAGCCGTAAGTGGCCCGCCCAAAATCACTGCCCGCATAGCCTCCCAGCATGACCCGCTGCGTCATGCGGTCGATATTCAGTCGTGGGCCATTCCATGTGCCGATGGTTTCCCAGATGCCATTGGCGGATGGCCCCAGCATATTGATGAGGAGTGGTTTGCCATCGATTTGATAAACGATGTCCAAATTGGCTGCGTAGAACTCGTTCCATGCTCTGGAGGACTCTTCCTCCAGCTTCGTGAAAAACGCTGTAGCCCCTGGGATGGCAACGCTTCGAGTATTCCCGAGAGCGATGCAGAATTTCATGGGGTGCTGTCCCGGTTTGAGATTCTGGTTCCAGTAGCGGATGCGACTGATGAAAGATTGGGCACGCTGATCCACCCAGTAAACACTGCCGTTGGTGATGTCCAAGGTGATGTAGTTGAATCCGAAGTCGTGCATTTTTCGAATCTGCGCGTCGCATACATCCGGATCACCTGAGTCGTAATACCCGTAGTCGTCACGGGAGTTGCTGGTTGGCTTCCAAGGCAGAAAGCGGTTGGCCAATGTTTCCCAAGTGTTCACTGCTTCGCCGACCACCGTGGTATCCCTGTTAGGGTTCGCCGGGAATGCCTGCCAGACGCCGTTGTAAACGCAGAAAACCTGGCCTTTACCGCTGCCATCCATTGTGGCGAGCGCGGTCATTGAATCTGCATGGAACTTGCGCCAGTCGCTGCGACACGAGGCTATTGCGCGGTGTCGAGGTTCCTGCAGGCTGAGATTGTTGTTTAGGTAACGAACCCAGTTGATGTTGTCGGCTCCGACGACCACCAGATCCGAACTGCCGTTTTGATCCATGTCACAGACACCGGCAAAATCGGCGTTGGTGCCGAAGTTCTGTTCGATGCCGAGTGTGACGGTTCCATCATTGGTGCAGATGTCCCAGTTGCCAGTGGGCTTCTGATAGGAAATGAAATCCACCTTCTTGTCATTGTTGAGATCTCCCACGAAATGCGTTTGCTCAGAACCGGTGCCGAAACCTTGTTTGAGGATCGAAAAGCCGCCGAAGCCGGAGCCACTCGACAGCCCGGCACGCCAGTCGCCATTGTTAAAATTTCGCCAACTGATGATCGCATCCGACTTACCATCGCCATCCACATCGCCGAGAAACTGGAAATCCGAACCGACTCCGTTGCCAGTGTTCCACAGCACCGGCGCTGCAAAACCCGTTCCATCCGAGACCGCCACATACCAGGATCCTTCGGTCTTGCGGAAGGCTACCCAATCGTCTTTTCCATCGCCCGTCACGTCGCTGAGCATGATCTTATCCTCGGCTTGAGCATCCGCCCAAGATAGCCAAGTGCCCGGATTTACGAAATTTGAACCATCCGATACGGCCACTTTAATCTGCATCCCCGTGTCCGATGAATCAAACACCGCGACGGCATCGTCTCGTCCATCTCCGTTCAGATCTCCAAAGAGACGTTGCTGTGCTTCCTTGCCAAAATCTTCGATCCGCGTCATCCGGTAGGCCGGATCGTAGGCATAGAGTGTGGAATAGAAGACCCCAGCGTCTTTGGCAAATGCCGTAACGCCAAGCATGGCCGTTAGACCTGCTGTGGCGCGGAGATGTATCTGGCCTCTCACTGTGCGCGCGGATCCCAAAATTTATCGGCAGGGTTTGTAGGAACCTCAGCGATCTTCCTCGATTCCACATGGCCGTCGAGGAAGACAATGTTTGCCTTGCCGCCGTGCACGAAATTTTGAGCCTTCCTCCAATCGGTAATGCGGCAGATTGGATCCCAATAAACGCCAGAGACCTTGGGGCCATCCATGAAGAATGCGGTATTGGAAGGATTGGTAGCTTGGCTGACGCGGATGGCTGGAAAAGTCCAGGCACCGGAGCTATTTCTCTCGGGTTTGGCGATGTATTCATTCATCGCATAAGTCCGGATCGGGTTGTTCCGCGGGTCTGATTGCGCGTTGTGTTTTTTCAGGCACTCGGGGCAGGTGGGAAATGATCGCTGGCGTTCAACCTCTGCGGCACCCAGTTCTGGATTTAGCCCCAAATCCTTTGCCAGAATTTGGAACCAAAAGGGAGAGGTCCCATCCGCCTGGGTCCCATACGGGGGATACGTGCCGGTTTCGGTTGAGTAGGCTAGACCCGCCACTGCAAGTTGCCGGAGGTTAGATATGCAGGTCGAGTTGTTAGCTGACGAGCGCATCCGGGAAACACCCACGACGGATAGTGCCGCGAGGACGACGATGATGGTGATCGTGACAAGCAGTTCGACCAACGTGAAGCCCCTGAACTCCATCCTTCGCAACGATGGTTCTGCACTCATGCCTGATTCCTTTGGAGACGCCGACGACGGAATAGGGTGGAAATGAGCATGACCGGCAACCAGGCGGCCATGGAGGGTTCTGGTATGGAAGTCACGGTGCCGTCGAGGGTGATGGTATTGAAGACATGGTCAGAGTTGAGGGCGCCGCTGTTCAGGTTGATCGTGAAGCTCTTGCTCTGGCCGGGTCCGATGACGACCGGGCTAGCGAGGAAGGCCGTCGCGCTGCTGTTGCTGGCCGAAGACACTGGTCCAACGCTCGCTGCCGCCTCTTGGAATTCTACAAGATACACCCCGCCAATGCCGAGGCCAGCGATGTTGACACTGTTGAGCGTGAGGGTCGTCAGCGAATCGGTAGTGACGGTGAAGGACAGCGGCGCATTTCCAACGGTGGTGCTGACACCGGGGGTATTGCTCGGGCTGCCCCAAGTGGTGACACCGCTGCCGCCGTTAAAGTATTCGGCCCGAGAGATGAAAATGACACTTTCCCCAGAGTTGTCGCCGAAACCGTAGCCGTCGTTCGCCGAACCCGGTAGGTTGTTAAAACCGGCAAAATCAAATGACGCATTGATGTTGAGTGGGGTGACGGTCAAACCGGATGTGACACTCGATGCGCCCAGCGCGACCGGCATCCGTTGAGCTTCGGTCCCGCTGCCGGTATCATTGAAGTTCCACTCGGCGACAGTTGCCGCGCTGGAGATGTTTGCACCAGCGGCAAGGGCGGCAATCAAAAAGGTGATTTGGGTTCTTAGTTTCATCTGATTTATGGGGGTTAGATGGTTGGTAGAATTATGGAGTGACTACGAGCCGGCTGAACTTGCGCGGCGCTCCGGCAGGCAGTGTGTAGCGGACTTCGCCAGGCACGCTGAGGTTGAGGTTTGCATCGGGTGGAACAATATCTGCCCACGAGCCGAGATTGTCTGAAACCTGCACTTTGAATGACGCGACTGTTGCGGAGGGGTCGCGCTGCCAAGTAATCAATCTGTTCACGAGGGTCGGCCCGGCTGTGAAGCTACTTCCGGTTTCCCCCATGAAATACTCGATACCATTGGCGGTCCCGTCATTGTCGAAATCTAGTCCCGCGCTTTGGTTACCTGCATTGTCGGCGGCCCAGGTGGCGTAGGTATTGCCTGCGGTGCTGGTGCTGCCGTTCACGCTTATGGTGTTAATGGCATGAGCGGAGTTGAGGGCGCCGCTGTTGAGGTTGATGGTGAAGGTCTTGCTCTGGCTTGGGCCGATGACCACTGGGCTTCTGAGCGAAGCGATTGCGCTGGTGTTACTGGGTGCCGACGAAACTCCGACAGCCGCAGCCGCCTCTTGGAACTCCACAAAATACACATCATCAATACCGAAGCCTGCGACGTTCACACTGTTGAGCGTGGCGGTCGTCAGCGAATTGGTAGTAATGGTGAATGACAGCGGCGAATTCGCGACCGTTGTATCGACGCCGGGCGTGTTGCTCGGGCTGCCCCAAGTGGTAACAGGGCTGCCGCCGTTGAAGTAGTCGGCCCGGTGAATGAACATGAGCGACTCGCCGGAGTTGTCCCCGAATCCGTAGCCGTCGTTCACCGATCCCGGCAGATTATTGAACCCGGCAAAATCAACAAATGACGGATTGATGTTGAGCTGAGTGACGGTCAGACCCGCTGCAACATTGGATGCACCCAGCGCGACGGGCAGCCGCTCGGCTTCGGTTCCGCTGCCGGTATTGTCGAACGTCCATTGAGCGACCGGCGGGATCGTCATGTTACGACTGACCGAGCCGCTGAGCGAAATTTGGTTCAGGTTGTGACCGCTATCGAGATTGCCGCTATTCGCATACATCGTAAAGGTCGCCGATTGTCCGGGCTGGATCACCACTGGAGCATTGAGAGCAAGAGTCTCAGTTTGGTCCCCATCAAGAAGTGTAACGGATTCACCGATGGCGCCCCCAGCCTCTTGAAAAGCTCCGATCAAAGCCGCCCCGGAAATCTTGTGAACCTCCAACGAATCAATCGTCAGCGTCGAAATGGCATCCGCCGTCACTGTGAACGATAGGGGCGACCCTCCAGTGGTGGTATCGGACGAGTCCCAAGTGGTGACTCTGCCCACCGGGCGAATCCCGCTATTATCCGTATCTGGATCGCTGTTGAAATACTGGGCTCTGGAGAGAAAGATCACGTCCTGGCCGGCATTTCCACCGAAGCCGAAGCCGTCGTTGACGGAGTTTGGCACTGCATTCACACCCGCAGAGTCGTGTGACGGATTGATCACGAGGCTCGAGACAAATGCCCCCGAGGCGACGCCGGATGATTGCAATGCAGTCGCCACGTTGGAAGAATTGTTGAAAGTCCACTGGCCAAGCACATCAGCAGAAGCCGAAGAGAGGCAGTTTAATGCGAGAATGCCACAGAGGAACTGCGGAGTTTTGAGTTTAATGATCATTTTTTTGGGGATTTTGGATTTTATTTCAGGGTTGAATCGGAAAACGGATTTCTTGTTACTGGGGGTATTTAGCATCGCGCAACTAGCCTGTGAAGATGGCCATTTGGCCATTTTTTCAAACCTCCAAGTTCGCTCGAACCGGACAAGCGAGGCATGAAATGATTTATTGCAATGCGACTGAAGAGAGTCTTTCAACCTGGTTTCCGTATTGAAAACCAGGCTGTTTCAACTTGTCACACTCGAGGTGACGGCTGCGACTTGATCTGAAAGCTCAAGGTATGATCCTGTTGGAATTACGAATCTGGGCAAGCCAGTTTGATGGCAACTTGATGATCGGGGAGTTCGGGCTGATTTGACTGATTTGGGAAATAGACTGCAGATTGTTGTTTGAATTCACCAGATAGACCCTGGAATTTGATTCGTCTCTGTAGTAGTAGCCGGAAAGCAGCCTCTTGGATTTTAACGCCGTGTAAGCGCGGGTGATTTTCAAATAGAGATCCGATGTTTGATAACCATTCGCGTCCAGCCAACCGGGAGCTCCAGGCTGTGAAATTGGATTGCATGGCTCTATCATATTCTCCTCGTTGTAATCGTTCCAACTGGAAATCATGATGACCTGTGGATTTTTCTTCAAAGCAGCGATCCACTGATCCATGTAAGTTGATCCTTGGTTTCTGCTGAGGGATTGACCGCTGCCGTCACCGAAATGAGTCGTATCAAAACCTGGGCAAATTGCCATACAGGTTGCACTCGAGACTGTATTGGAGACATTCCAGCCCCACCAAGCATCCCAGTTGTATCCATTGGTCGCAAAATTCAAAATAGGGTTGTTGGCATCGACTTTACCAGTTGCCCGTGCAACTGAGAACCGGTAGTCATACCAATAGGGCAATGGTACAATCGCTTTCCCCTGATCGTAAGCCATGTAGGTCACGAGCAGTGGTAAGCCATTGAAATGAAAATAATTGTTCTGATTGGCAACGAGAGTACTATAGACATCATTAGATTCCAACTGTGCAGCATTGTTAATTATATCTAATGTTGCATTAGGTAAATTCCACAACGGACCGCCGATTGCAGCGGCAGCCGGAAGGCCATTCTGTAAGAACTGTAAGGTATTTGACAGGGAATTCCCCACACCCACACCGTTAGTAAAATCTGACACAATGAACTGGATTCCAACACTCGCCATCTGCTCACTCTGATATTTTTGAGTTTGTAATACAGTCTGTGTATAGTATCCGTAAACTAATTGATTGTTCGAATCCTTATAATAAGGACAGTAACGAGCATTGGCCCAGTTCACTGCAGTCTGTCCACTGCCTGGATCCCACCATGGGGTGTACCAGCAGCCAATGGTAGAACTGCACGGTGCCGAGCCATTAAATATCTTGTCGGCGTGAGCCATAGGTGCACTGGCCAGCATGATGCTGGCGCTGGCGATAACGGTCGCACGCCGAGCGTGATCTTCTAATCTCTGAAACACGAGAAGACGAACCATTGCGCGGATTGATTGACGACGATTTGGGTTATTTTTCATATTTGATGCACATGAGGAATAACCCCTGACTGATTGTTTGTGAAGGTGGCCAATTGGCCATATTTCAAGTGCCGCGTTATTAAGTGCTAGGCGCCACTGGGCAAAGTATAGCACTTCAAGATGCTTTGATTCGGTTCACTTTGCCACCAGCCTCGGGCAGTCGCTGCTAGACAGTGCAGCAGGCCCCTCGCTGAAGTGGTTGTTTCGGAAAACCAGCGAAGCCGCATGGCTGGCGGAGACTCCGCCATGAATCTGGTTGTTTTCGAAACGGATGTTGCTGAGCGGCATCGCGCTTGCGGATGCGGGCGTTCCACTGGCTGTCGTTCCTTCCCGCCAGCCTTGGATGGCAATGGCGTTGCTGAGATTGCCACGACCTTGGCGGAGCACGCAGTTCCGGACCACACTGCCAGAGGGGAATGGTCCCTCGACCGTATCGCTGTAAAAGAATAACAGCGCATCCGACTCGCAGCCGTCGAGTGTCACCGGCGACTGGAAGCGGCAGCTGTTTCCAATCCGACAGCGGCGAATGGTTGTATCCAGGTTTGAGGTGCTCATGTCCCACACCACGCAATCCTTTGCCAATCCTTCCAACTTCCGGTCGAGGAGCAGTTCGAGATCGGGCGCGAGGTCCGGTCGATCTCCCTTTCGGAAAATCTCGCGGATCTCCCGGATACCAGCCGGGGCGAGGCGGCGCGTGCCGTCGGCGGATAAAACGAATGCATTGCCGCCGACCTGCATCGGCATGTATTGGATCGGAAAAATCTGCCGAACCAGCACGAGGTCGGGTGCGGGCACGTCGATGACGCGCCAGCCGTGAGTGGAGATATTGAAGGCATCGTCATTCATGCCTTCCAGCACGCATCCTTCGAAGAGCAGCTTACCGCAGTTTCCCTTTACATGGAATCCATCACGCCAGCTAGAGGTGATGCGCCCGCTGCCCGGTTGCGGACGAATGTGGGTATTGCGGAAAACCAGTTCACCCGAGTTGCGAAGAATTTCCCATGCGAACCACGGCGCAGACCAGGTTTCCATTTGCTCCACCTGCACATTCTTGCAGCCGTCGATCACCGTCATTGCTCCCGGTCCATGACGATGAGCGACTCCTGGAATCGGCAGACTGACCTTGGTGGACCCCAGCGCGAGTTTTCCCAGCACCCATTCCGGCAGATTTTTCTCCCCTTCCAACCACACCACACCCGGCTCTCCGGGGACAGGCGTTACCTTCTGAAAATAGTAGTGCTCGCTCTCAGTCGCGTATTTCCCCTTGAGCCAAATCATGCCAAAGAACGCCTGTTCGCCATCCTGACTGGTGGGGCCACCGAGTGCTCCTATCCGCGCGGCGTCATTGAGTCGCACTTTGAGCTTTTTGCCGCTTTCTGCCTGATCGATCACCACCGCCTCCGCCACGGGCGAGGGAGTCACGTCGATGTTGAGGAACCCGATCTTGAGGTTTTCGCACGAAGTGGCCTTGAGGAAACGGAGATCTCTGTGAACGAGAAAAGTGGATTCCCCGCCATCGATACCGAGTCCTTCTAACGAATCTAGTCGGAACGCGTATCGCTCCGTGCCTGTCGCGACGAAAATCTGTTTCTTGTCAGGAAAGCGGATGGTCACCGGTTGCTTTGCCGCACGCGCTGCATCCAATAATTTTTGAATTGCCGGACCGTCGTCTGTTACGCCATCGGCCACCAAGCCGAAGTCCGTCGCAATCAGCACTTTCGTCTCATCGCTCTTCCCTCGGGAACAGCTCGCCACGAGAATCAAGCCAAGCAGCAACAGACTGCCGGTCTGTAAAAGGAGTTTCAAGTTTGAACCGGGGTTGAGATACCGCGAAGGGTTATGGTTTGGTTCTCGGGAAAAGCAACTGTCGCCACGAGCCTTTGGTTTGGTCGTAGGCGGGATCGAGCAGGTGATAGACGGGCATGAGGGGCGTTCCGCCGAGGGTCGGCTTGCCGGGTTCTCCGGCTTTGAGATCGCCGCTTAGCGGTAACGCAGCGGGCGAGGCATTTTTGTCGGCGGACTGCTCGGGCAGGCGGGCGGCCAGCAGCAATGGACCTTCGCGGATCAGGTCATAGCCTGAAATGGAGTGGATGTTGCGGGGCGCGATCCGCCCGAGCTTGGGCGTGAAGCGGAACTGCAGCACATCGCCGGATTTCCAGACGCGGCTCACGGGGATGAATCCGGCCTCAGGCTTTATCTCCACAGCATTGCCGTTCACCGTGATGGATTCGGGTGTGAGATAGGATGGCGAGAACAGTCGGAGGGTCACGGCACTGTCCGGAGCATCAGTGATGGTTAGATGGGTGGAGCGACCGAAAGGATACTGACTCTGCTGGGTGCAGGAAAATTTCCCGGATGCAAGTATGGCGGAGATTTTGTTGTCCATGAAGGTGGCGAGCCAGAGGCTGTCCTTATCGGTGAAAGCGCAATAACGGGCTGCGGCTGATAGACCCTCACCACCGCGCATGGTGCAGCACCAGTGGGCTTCGTCGGTATTGGTGACAACGTGCGTATGATGGGCACCTGAGCAATTGTTGAGGCCGAATCCACCGTTTGATCTTTGGGTCGCGGAAATTCCGTTGAAGTAGATGCCTTGGGCGGCTTCAAGATACTCGGGCTTGCCGGTGTGTTGCCAGAGTTGGCAGGCGACGAGGTAGGAATCGATGATCGCACAGGGCTCCGTCCAGTCCGGGCGACCGAACCAGTTATAGTTTTCAAAATTCTCACTACAGCCTTCTTTTAGATAGATTTTGAAGGCTTCCTCCGCTCGATCGAGGACGGGTTTCTTACCGCACAACTCATACCAGCGGATCATCGCGCGGGTGCCGGAGAGCGTGGCGTGTGTCTGCGCCTGGATGGCGAGGATGTCCATGCGGTTGAACAATGCGACCAACTCTTCGATGACCGGAACGATGCGCTCGTCGCGGGTGATGGCGTATGCCTGGACCACACCATCGAAGAAGATGAAATCGCAGCCGATGTCCGAGGATAGTCGCCACTTGCCGGAGGTGGCGACATGCGTGCCCGAGGCTTCACCCGTCTGCTTGCGTTCACCGGGGTCGAGCGGGTATTCGTGGTGCAGGCCTAGGGTGGGAAGGATGAGAGTTTCCGACATGCGCTGGATTTGCGCCTTGGTCTCCGGTTTCTTTTTCCACAGCCAATACTCGCAGAGTGCGCGGAGCACCCAGCCGTGACTGGAGAGTTGCTGCTCGTCGATGTGATCGGGGAAATAGACCGGGCCGAAGTAGCCGTCTTTGTTATAGTGCTTGGGAAACTCTGCAAACAACTCGTCGATCCCCGGCTCGTCGATGCCGAGCGCTTGGGCATCAAGCACCAGCCCGAGAGTGACCCGCCCTTCCATGTCGCCCGGCCATTTCGGATCGTGGGAGGTAGTGAATAGCTGGTCTTTCTGATAGCGCTCCGCGTGCAGGCGCTCGAAGTTTTTCCCGATGCGGGTATGGAGTTCCCCGCCGGCTTTCACCTCGGTGAAGGGAATGGATTCACGCGGCGCGGCAGTGGAATACTGGGCGAGACAGGCAGTAAAGGTCGCGGTGAAGGCGAGTGAGAAAATAAGGGATTTCACGTCAGGGATGGGAGAGTGCATTAACAAGTTGATATCAGTCTGGTCGCTGCGGCGATTCCTGTCCACATGGCCAAATGGCCATTTCCTTCCGTTCCGGTTTCGTGATAACGATTTTCCGTGTTGAAAACCCTGCTCGCCCTTCTGGCTCTGATTTTAGCGACCCATGCCGAGGAACTTCCCCTGCGGACGCTTGCCGCAGTCAGGACGCTACCTCACGAGGACGCCGCGAAGGGCATCCCGGTGGAAATCGAAGGCACGGTCATTTTTGCAGATCCAAAGGACCCGGGGATCATCGTTCACGATGGCACGGACAGTTGCTGGTTCGGGGCGAAGACGCCATTTCCACAAGATTTAAAATCGGGATCCAAGGTCCGCGCCACGGGCCGGACGGAATCTGGCTCCTATTTCCCGAACATCGCCGAAGCGAAAGCGGTGGTGTTAGGACATGGACCTCTCCCGGAACCACGTCATGTGACTGGGAGAGATTTGTTTTCACCGATGCTGGATTCCCAATGGATCGAAATCGAGGCGGTCGTAATCGGAACGGAAGAAGGCGGGCTGGCTTTCACGCTGGTGGTGGACATCGACGGCAACACTTTCAAAGCGGACGTGCCGATGCAGGCAGGTGCCGCAGAGCGCGTGGCGGCAGTGATGCAGCGCCGGGTAAAATTGAGGGGAATCGTCGGCACCGTGTTCAATCAAAGCTTCCAGATGACCGGTCGGCATTTCTTCATTCCGTCCTTCGATCACATCATCCTGACGGAAACCAAGCTCCAGGAAGTCCCTCCTCCCGCAAAAAAAATCGCGACCTTGCTTCGAAATGACAACGCTCCAAATGAAATCACGCGAGTCACCGGCATGGTGATGCAGCAGACGGCGGGTGGCTTCTATCTCCGTGACGAAACCGCAAGCGCCTTTGTCCATGCCGGTGGAAATGCAGTTCATCCGCTTGGGAGCCAAGTGGAGGTGGAAGGGTTCGCCGCCGTCGCCCCCTTCCGCCCCATGCTGAGGGCCTCAAAGGTCAGGATGATCGGCAAGGGCGAGCTGCCCGCTCCCATACGCCTTGATCCGAATTTGGGGATTCGCCCAAATCTCCAGAACGAACGGGTTGAGATCGATTGTGAGTTTCTTGCCAAGCTCGAAGGGCCGCAGGAAACGGTGCTCCAATGCCGCTCCGGTGACCACTATTTCGAAACGTGGCTGCCCTACTCCATCAGCTCCAAAGTGGAACTGAAGCCAAAGGATGTAGTGAAGCTGACGGGGATTTACGAAGTGACCACCACTCATCCCATGCCCAGGACCGAATGGGCGGATGGATTCCGCATTCATCTCGCCGGACCCCACGCGATCGTGTTGTTGCGGACGGCTCCGTGGCTGACGTTGAACCGCGTTCTCATGGCTTTGGGCATGTCTGTCGCCGTCATCCTGGCATTCTTCGTCTGGACGGCCCTCCTTCGCCGACGAGTGGCTGCTCAGCGGGAAATCATTACCCAGCAGATCGAACGCGGCGTCGTAAAAGACGAGAGGCAGCGGATCGCCCGGGAACTCCACGATACCCTGGAGCAGGATCTCACCGGCCTCTCGATGCAGCTTGAAAATGCAACTGAAGAAGTCGGCGAGGAAAACGGACGTGCCTATCGAAGCCTCACATTGGTTCATCGGATGTTGCAACACTGCCGCCTCGAAGCTCGTGCTTCCGTGAGCGACCTTCGCAATCCCGACCTGCTTGCAAGGGATCTACCCGAGGCAATGCAGGCAGCTTTGAGCGACCAAGTAGGGGACATTACCGCCTTAGACTTTGCGGTGGAAGGCACGCCGCGCCCGCTCCGCTCCACTACACAGAACCAGCTCCTTCGAATCGCCCGCGAGTCACTGAACAACGCCTTGCGTCACGGCAAGCCCTCTGGGATTCGTTGCCTTCTGAGTTATACTTCCGAAGGCGTCACGCTTGAGATGGAGGACAACGGCAGCGGTTTCGATTCAAGCAAAGCACCACCCGCCGGGCATTTCGGCCTCACAGGCATGCGCGAGCGCGCCAACAAAATTCAAGCCCAGTTTTCCCTGATCTCAAACCCAGGTATAGGAACGAAAATCCGCGTGCATCTGCCATACTCATCTCCCGAGGCTCTCCCACGGGAACGTAAATTCTAACAACCCATGAAGACTCCCATCCGCATCCTGATCGTCGATGATCACGCCATGGTCCGTTTCGCCCTATCCGAAGCCATCCAACGGAATTCCGACATGAGCCTCGTCGGTGAGGCTGAGAATGGTGATGAAGCCATCTCACTCTATCGAAATCTCCGCCCGGACGTGGTGATCATGGACTTCAAATTACCGGATCGAAATGGCGACGAAGTCATCGCCGAGATTCGCGCCGATTTTCCCGACGCTCGGGTGATCCTGCTTTCGATCTTCGAGAACTCCGAAAGCATCTTGCGGGCGACGGAGGCCGGAGCTTCAGCCTATGTTAGCAAAGCCGCCAAAGTCGCTGAAGTCATGAGTGCCATTCGCGAAGTAGCGGTCGGCAAGCCCTATTTCTCCGCTGGCCTCGCCGGAAAACTCGCCGAACGGCGGCAACAGGAAAATCTCTCCACCCGCGAGTTGGCCGTTCTGGAACTCGTCGCCGCCGGCTATAGCAACAAGGAAATTGTCTCAGCCCTCCACATGTCCACTTCTGCCGTGAAGCATCACTTGCAAGGCATCTTCACCAAACTCGGTGTCCAGGATCGGACCCAAGCAACCACAGTCGCATTCCAGCGCGGCATCGTGCAATTGGACGGCTGAGTTTTAACGCAACCCACTTTCAAAGGATGATGAATCACGTTTTCTGTTTCTCGTCGTAAATGCAGCGGATTTCACCTTCCTCAAAAATGGCGAGGATGACTTTCATGGCAGCGAGTCACGAAAACAACTTCCTATCCAGTGATCGATACTGAATGGCCTCAAGAATGTCGTTAGACCGGATCTCCATCGATCCTGAGAGGTCTGCCAGGGTCCGCGCGACTTTCAGTATCCGATCGTGCGCCCTGGCCGAAAAGTTCATCTCTTCCATCGCGTGTTCGAGGTAGCGGTTTCCTTCGGCATTGAGCTGGCAGTGCTGGCGCACCTGCCGGGAGCCCATGGACGAGTTGGTCGAGTTCGAGGATTTTTTAAAACGTTCTAACTGGATGGCCCGCGCGGCGATCACCCGCTCGCGGATGGTTGCGGAGGACTCGCCGGTGTTCGTGGTGGATGAAAGTTCGCGGAAATCAACGAGCGGCACCTCGCAGTGGATGTCGATGCGGTCCAGAAGCGGGCCGCTGATCCGCTGCCAATAGGTTTCGATCTGCCGAGTGGAGCAGCGGCACTCACGCTTTACATCCCCGTAGTAGCCGCACGGGTGTGGCTTCCACTTTAGGTGCAACCAGCATGAAATACAGCAAGTCATTTGAATTCAATGTTTTCCGAGATGGATTCAAGCCGATCGAAGAAGTCAAAAACGCTACAGAATCTCCAAACAGCCCAATTGGACGGCAAACAGCTGGAGAGCAACCCAAGTGGTCCCGAAGCTGCGATAAGCTCCCAAAAAGGGGACCGCGCTCCGGGAGTGGGCGAGTTCAGCATCGCATGGCCAACCCACGTTGGAACCTACTACCG
>JBOFET010000384.1:0-1054 GCA_051648225.1 Luteolibacter sp. | reverse complement strand
CCAAAACAATTTCCCCGTCACCAGGGGCGCGAGATTGTGGAAAAGATAGAGTCCGTAGGACAACTGCCCGATCTGCTGGATGCCCGGGTGTTCGAGCAGGCGCCGCAGTCCACCGCCGAAGCCCACCAGCGCCATCGCGATCAATCCGCACCACGCGGCGGAGAGCAGCGTCTGCTGGACGACGCGCAAACCGAACGTGGGCCAACCCACAGCGTGCGCCCCGGAGATTCCCACGTAGCCCGCCAGGCCGATGCCCGCCACCCAGCGCAGTCCTGGGCTTTCCAGCGACATTCCCCGGTGCGCCGCCAGCGCGAACAGCGCGCCGATGCCGAAGTAGTCGAAGCAAGTCCACGTCAGCAGTTCCGGCCAAGCCACCCAGCTTTGGAAAAAATCATGAAACACCCGCGACAGTGGAGCGAGTGCCGTGAACCCCAAGAGCACCGGCACCAGCCACCGACGGGGCAGAAACCAAATCACGAACGGCCAGACGAGATAGAACTGCTGCTGCACCGCCAGCGACCAGAAATGGTTGGTCCCGGAAGGCCAAACACCCAGCATGGCCATGTGGAAATTCGAAACATGGAAGACATACCACGGCAGTCCGGACCCGATCACATCCGGCGCCCGGACGATCCATGCCAAGCCAAGCGCCGCGTAATACGGTGCGAGGATGCGCAGCCCGCGGCGGATCTGGTAGGTCCTGAGAGCAGCCATCCTCCACGGGCGGTCCAGCGCCTCGCTGCGATCCCGCTCGCGCAGCAGCGAGCCGGTGATGAGGAAGCCCGTGAGGACCAGGAAAAGAAATAGAAACACCTCGAAGGGAAACACCCGGGGCCAGTTGGCCGGGCACCAATGGTCCCAGCAAATCGCCATCATCGCGATTGCCCGCACGCCATCCAGTTGCACTGCCCGACCGTTCACCAAACGCTTGAAACCACGATCCGCCACCGGATGCACGCGAATTGCGAATGGCGAAAACCTATCAGGCGAACGTGGCGGCGGTTTCCAACCGCCAGGCCTGGCAAGATGATGGGCATGGCGGTTCGAAACCGCC
>JBOFET010000383.1:0-4901 GCA_051648225.1 Luteolibacter sp. | reverse complement strand
CTACAGCGCGGCCACGAGGTGTATATGCTCCAGTGCGGGCAATGCCACCGCTACGTGCTACCGCAGGATTTGGACGTGGATGAGTGGCAGATGGAGGTCCCGAAAATGATCGGTCACGCGGGCTTGGAGTCTGCGGATGAGCAAGCGGTGCTGGCTTACGTGGTGGCAGTGAAAACGGATCGGGGAGAGTGACTTCACAAGCGGGGCTGCTCTTGGAGCGGAAACGAAAAAGGCCCCGCTCCGGTGCAGGGCCTTTTCCAAGAGGAGCTGGAAATCGAGTCAGTTGTATTTCGGAGTCTTGTGCTGCTTGAAGTAACCATCGCCGACATACATCGAAGTCGGGTAGTCAGGAAGTGGGCCAGCATCCGGGGGCAGCGGGAGGCTGCCGTGGGTGGCGTCCTCAGGTTGGGAATAGGCGATGCTAACGGGAGTGCCGACGCTCACGAGGCGGAAGAACTTCGGCGCGAGATTTTCGTGCATGCGGATGCAGCCGTGGGTGCACGGGTGGTGTTTCACCCAGCCGGTGTGGAAGCCGTAAGCGGGCTTGAATTCGCACCAATAGGGCATCGGTGTGCCTTTGAAGGACCAGCCAGCAGGACGGCTGCTCAGCATGGTTTTTTTGGCGTTGTTTCCGCTGTAGGCGTAACCGTGGGTGTTAGCCCGGCGCTTTGCTTCCTTGTTGAAGATGCGGAAGGTGCCGGCAGGAGTCGAAGATCCCGGCGAGCCGACGGACACGGGCATAGCGAGAAGGACTTCCGAGCCCTCCATGACATAGGTGCGCTGCTTGCTGAGGGACACCTTGACGCGAACGTTGCTCGGGTTGCTTGGCAGCTTGGTGGGACGATCATAGGCGTGATAGGCCTTGAGACCGCTGCCGCCGCCGGATGGCACATTCGCACAAGACGAGAAGAACGCGGCAGTGGTGACCACCGCGGTGATGGTGATGAGTGAGGTGAGGTTCATGATGGATTGCAAAGGCTTGAGAATTGCGATCATCGGAAAAATTGCAAGCCAAGGTGTGAGGGAATCGGTCAGCGGAGTCGTTCCCAGGAATCGACGCGGCGGTCGATGAACCAGACGGATGCAACCCGCTGGGGCAGATAGGTGATCTCCGGGCCGAAGCCAAATCCGCCACCGTGGTGTCCCCAGCGACCGTGGGGACCGTATCTCCCGCATCCGAAGCCATAAGCACCCGAGACGAACGTGGGAGAATGGACTGGCACGACAGTCGTGTAGTCCCAGCGCTCGGTTGTTTTCGAGTTGCTGGATCCCTCGAAGCGCCGGTCCGGGAATCCCCACGCGATGACGACAGCGTCGGCTGACATGCCGGGGGAAATTTGCCCCTGCTCGACGAGTGCCTGCTCCTGCTTGCCAAGAGTTGCGAATTTTTCCGGATACTTTTGAATGCGTGTCTGGGGTGTGGAAGGGGCGCAAGCGACGGACAAGACACTGCAAAAAACCAAGGGAAGAAACATCCTCATTTGCCGACGCTACGGCGATCATCCTGAAAATGCAACGACCCGAGCCGTGATTTTCAAGAACACAGGAAACGGGCTTGCCAACTGCGAATCGGTCGCCGCAATCTTCCGCCGCACGTCCCCACAGTCCATCCCATGTCTGAACTTCTCGAAGATGATGATCTCACCAGCGCCCTCAAAAAGTGCCCGGAGTGGGACTATGAAAAAAAAGCAATTACCCGGTCCATTGAGTTTGAGGAATTCATGGACGCGATCGATTTCGTCAACGATCTGGCAGAAATCGCTGAAGAGGCGCAGCATCACCCGGACATTATCATCAAGCACACCAAAGTGTCACTCAAGCTGACGACCCACGATGCTGGCGGAGTGACCGAGCTCGACATCGAGCTGGCACAGCGGGTGGACAATCTGGTAGATTGACGGGCCGGATGCCGGTGCGTTTCTAGCGAGGAAGCATCAATTCGTCTTCCTTTAGGCCAGTGATTTTACCAAGTCCCTTGAGCAGGGATCGCAAGGTGAAGAACAGAAAAACCAGCATGGGCACGCCGATGACGGCGAAGCCCCAGCCTGTGACACTGGCGATGATCGCATTGTATTTTTCCAACGCATCAATGGCGGTCGCGTCGAAGCCACGGAAGAACCATTGGGCGAGGCCGAGGTTCATCAGCGAGCTGAGGAAAAAAGACGCGGCGAAGAGACGCGTGGCTCCTAGCAGCAGCTTGTCGTAGTCCGCTTGGGCGGAGATCTCGGTGATGCGGTTTTCGATTTTCGGGATGTCGAAAATCGAGTCGTTGTAAAGGAAGACGCGGATGAGTGGCGTGGCCGAGCGGTAGGAAGTTAGAATGGCGACGCCGAGCACCAGCGGGATGAGCGCCTCCTTGATGCCGAAGAGGATTCCGGCGTTCGGCTTCACCGTGCCGTCCCTGTTCCACAGATAGAGGGTGAGGCCGCCGGAGAGCAGGACGGAGATCAGACCCAGGGCGGAGAAAAAGTTGCCCTTGCGGGTTTTTAGATAGAACCACGCGCCATAGCCGAGCGGCAGGGCCAGCGCGATGACCATCGCCCACAGCGGACCGATGTGCCATGGGCGGGCGGTTTTTCCGAGGCGCTCCTGCAGCTCGGGATCCTTGCTGAGGTAGCTCAGGATCAGTACGGGGATGACCACGTTGATCAGAATATTCGCGAGCGGGTGTTCTTGCGCGGCTTTGGTAGGTGTGGCCATGGACGGCGGAAACAAAGCAGCGCCAGAGATGCGGGGAAATGAAAAAATCAACCGCAGCTTTGACAATCCTTGGCCGGGTCCAAGTTGAGGCTTCCCTGTGAGCAGGCCGGGTGCTTCAAGACGTTACGAATATGAGCTTACAAAATCCTTATTCCCCGCCGCAGGTCATCGATTCGCTTGCTCCTATCGGAAATCTTCAGTTTGGCGATCTGGATGACAAGGCCTTGAACAAATTGTATTACCGCTCGTGCAATGTGACGGGCATCGCGGTGCTGCTGTCATTCGGGGTTGTCGTGATGGCGGGCGTGGTTGCGATGCCGGAGGCGGATCTGGATGGTCTGCCCAAGTGGGTTTTCATCGGACTGGCTCTGTTTTATGTGATCGCGATCATCGGCCTTCTCAAGAGGAGTTCTTGGGGAAGGATTATGGGCATTCTCGTATGCATCCTGAGTCTGATCAGTATCCCACTGGGCACGATCATCGGCGTGGTGGGGCTGTTCGCATTCATCAAGGCCCCGAATCTATTTGGTCGCGGACGCGTGCTGCACAAGGACTTGAAGGCCGAGTTCAAGCTGAGGAAAAAGGCGAAGAAAACTGCCGGGACACGGCGGTGAGTTGGATCAGACCACGAAAAAGCGGAGCCATTTCTGACTCCGCTTTCGAGGATTGAAGAGGCGGAAGAAATTCCGCGCTCCAGTTTGGAATCAAACCGTGCCGAAGATCGTCTTGCCGGTGGACTTGAGATCGTCGCAGGCTTCTTTCATGCGGTCGCAGAGACTTTGCTCGCCCTTTTTCAGATAGGAACGCGGATCGTAGTTTTTCTTGTCGCCGACTTCGCCGTCGATCTTGAGCACCCCCTCGATATTTTGGCACATGTGGGTGACGATGGGGCGGGTGAAGGCGTATTGCGTATCGGTGTCGATGTTCATCTTCACGACGCCGTAGTCGAGGGTCTCGCGGAGGTCGCTTTCTGAAGTGCCGGATCCGCCGTGGAAGACGAGGTCCATTTCCGCAGCCGCGCCGTGTTTGTCGGTGACCGCTTTTTGGCCGTCGCGGAGGATGGAGGGCTTGAGCTTCACGGCACCGGGTTTGTACGAGCCGTGGACGTTGCCGAAAGTCGCGGCGAAAAGAAAGCGACCGATCGGCTGGAGCGCTTCGTACACTTCCACCATGTCTTCCGGGGTGGTGTAGAGTTTTTCGATCGGCAGGCCCGAGGTGTCGTGGCCGTCTTCCTCACCACCGACGCAGCCGGCTTCGACTTCGAGGATGATGCCGAGATCGGCGCATTCCTTGAGGAGGGCTTTGGAAATTTCGAGGTTTTCCTTCAAATCGACCACCGAGCCGTCGAACATGTGGGATTGGAAAAGCGGACCCTTGCCCTCGGCGATGCGCTTGCGGGAAGCTTCGAGCAATGGCTTCAGGAAACCGTCAACCTTGGCGGGGTGGCAGTGGTCGGTGTGGAGGGCGATGAGGACGTTGTGTTTCTCGGCGAGAAGGTGGCAGGCTTCCGCCAGGACGATGGCTCCGAAAGCGGCGTCTTTCACCGCGGTGCCGGAGGCGAACTCGCCGCCGCCGGTGGACACTTGGATGATCCCGTCGGATTTCGCTTCCGAGAAGGCCTTGAGCGCACCGTTGATGGTGGGGAGCGAGGTGACGTTGATGGCGGGATAGGCGTAACCACCCTTTTGGGCGGCGTCCAACATGGCGCGGTATTGTGCGGGGGTTGCGATTGGCATGGTGCGAGTCTCGTATGCAAGTGCCGAGCCAAGGACAAGCCGGAATACGGGGTTTTCTGCATCGGGATTCGGGTTGCAGCTTGCCAAGCAGAGCGCAGCGGGTTTTTTTTCGGGGACTCCTGATGACCGCGCCCGAGATCATAGTTTGCAAGCCCACGCCTTGGTTCCTGCTGCGGGCACTCGTCATGTTGCTGATGTTCGGGGTGTTTGCGGTGCTGTTCTACATCGACGGCTCGACGGGATACCGCAAAAAGAACGAGAGCTTCTATCTCCGGAAGGCGTTTCAAGCCGCGAATGACGAGTTTTCGAAAATGAATTCCAGCGGCTCGCTCACGCCCGAGGCGTGGAAGCTCCACGCGGCGGCGCAGACGGTCGAGTTTCCTGGAGACCGCTCGGTTCTTCCCGCTTCGCTCGCCGTGCCGATGGCATGGCCTCCGATTTTGCAGGATTTCGAGCGGATGAAGC
>JBOFET010000382.1:0-6290 GCA_051648225.1 Luteolibacter sp. | reverse complement strand
AGAACGCAAAGCGCTTGTCCACCACCCGCGCCATGCAGTGGTAAATCGCCGGTTTGGTGTCCGAGTTTGCCCAAGGAACAATCGATCGCCTGCGTGCCATGGGGAGAAAAAAACAAAACGGCGAAAGTCATGGCAAGAGTAATCTAATCATTTGTGTCTCTCACAATTTGATCGTTGACCTGAGTGGATTGGATTCCCCTCGTTGATTCGCGCGGTAAATTCCGCGCTCCGGTTTGGCTTACTCCCACTCGATGCTGGCGGGCGGCTTGGTAGAAATATCGTAAAGCACGCGGTTGATGCCTTTGACCTCGTTTAGGATCTTGTGGCTGGTCTCTCGCAGGATGACGGAAGGAAGCTCGACCCAGTCCGCAGTCATCGCATCTTCAGAGACCACAGCGCGCAGGTTGGTGGCCCATTCGTAGCTGCGCTCGTCACCTTTCACTCCCACAGTCTTGACTGGTATAAGTCCAGCGTAGGCCTGCCAGACGCGGTCATACCAGCCGTGTTCCTTGAGCTTACCGATGAAAATCGCATCGCATTCACGGATGATGTCGAGCCGTTTCTTGTCCACGATTCCCGGGCAGCGCACGGATAAACCGGGTCCAGGAAACGGGTGACGCTGGAGGATATCCTCCGGAATCCCCAGCGCGGTGCCGAGTTCACGGACTTCGTCCTTGAAGAGTTCTGCCAGAGGTTCCAGCACTTTTCCTTCCGCTTGCAGTTCGAGGATTTTGGCAACCCGGTTGTGGTGTGTTTTAATAACGGAGGCCTTCGACTTCGCGTTCGAGGCGCTTTCGATCACATCCGGATAGAGCGTGCCTTGCGCGAGCATCTCCGCATCGCCCACCGCGTCCCAGAAGACTTCGATGAACAGGTTGCCGATGATCTTGCGCTTCTTTTCCGGATCGCCCTCGCCAGCCAGCGCGTTGAGAAATCGCTCGGACGCATCGATCGTTTCAATTTCCACACCGATCCGCTTGAAATTTTCTTGGACCACTCCCGCCTCGTCTTTGCGGAGCAGTCCATTGTCCACGAAGATCGCCCGCACCTTGACTCCGGCGTGCTGGAGCAGGACTGCTAGAACCGTGCTATCCACACCGCCAGAGACGCCGCAGACGACCTGACGAGTGCCGACGGTTTCGCGGATGTTGTCGATCATCTCACGTTTAAAATCGTCGATGCGGAACGGCAGCAGTTCGCCAGCGTGGGCAAGGAAATTGCTAAGGATTCGCAGCCCCTCATGACTGTGGGTGACTTCAGGATGGTATTGAATACCGAAAAACAGTTCGTCCCACTGGAGCGAGACCGGCGTACCATGCTGGTTAGAAGCAATGACCTTCGCGCCCACCGGCAGAACTTTCACGGTATCCGAGTGACTCATCCAGACTTGCGAACAGGCGGAAATGCCTTCGTAGAGTCCCACGGATTCCGCCGGAAACAAGTTGGCAGGGCCGTATTCGCGACGGTTACTGGCCTCCACACTGCCTCCGAACTTGATGTTGAGCAGCTGCATCCCGTAACAGACGCCAAGCACCGGCACCTTGAAAGCCTTGAGCGCCTCGAAATCGAGATCCGGTGCGTCCGACTCACTGGTGCTCTTCGGCCCGCCTGATAGAATAATGGCACCCGGCTTGCCGATGTCCGGAAAGTCCTCGATGGCGTAAAGCTTGGCAAAAAAACCCAGTTCCCGCACGCGGCGGACGATCAGCTGGGTGTATTGGGAACCGAAGTCGAGAACGGCGACGTGGTGGGAATCGTGCATTGGATAAGATGGTATGGAAAAATGATGAGGAGTTTTGGTTTCAGGCCGGCTTGGCCAGCAGCCATTTATCGTCCAGGTGAGCGAGTTTCAGCTGATTTTCCGAAGTGAAACGGTCAACTGCCATCCTGACGCCGGTCCAGGAATAGTCATCGCCGAAAATCACTCCGCCCGGTGTGAGCAGGTCCCAGTAGTCGGTGAGATCCGCATGAACGTCCTCCTCTTCATGACTGCCGTCCAGATAGATCAGACCCGCACGCACGCCGCGCAGGGACAGCCACTGGGCCGCCGTGACCGAAGGTAACGGGAACGGGATGATCCGGGACTGTACGCCCCGGTGGCAGACATTCGCTAGAAACTGATAGTAAAGTTGCGGATACCCGTGTTTGAGATTCAGCGAGCCGAAGCGAGCCGCATCTTCCTGATCGCCCCACATTTCCAAGGCACCGAGCCAGGTATCGACGCAGAGAATGGAGGCACCCACCAGGCCGAGACGTTCGAGATGGCTGGTCATTTCAATCGCAGACCCACCTTTCCACGTGCCGACTTCGATGATCAGCTTCGGGCGGACCCGCTCGACGAGCCTTCCGAAGGCCGGAGAGTTGCTGCCCCAACCCTGCTCATCCACAGGGATCGACTGGAAATCAAATCCCGCATAAGGATCCACTGCATGGATGGCCTTCCGCAGAGCGGCGCCATCACCGCCCAAGTTGGCGCCTCCAACCGCCCCGCCCCGGGCCTTCACGCCGCGCATGCGACGGAGGCTGAAGCCGCAGCGGTAGGCCACCTTCTTGAGTAGCTCCTGCAGGATCATGATAGAGGCTGATAGTTCGTCGGCTCCTCGGTCATGACGATGTCGTGCACATGACTCTCACGGAGGCCGCCGGCAGTGACGCGGACGAAGTTGGCGCGCTCGCGCAGTTCGGCGAGCGTGGACGCACCGACATAGCCCATCCCGGATTTGAGGCCGCCCATGAGTTGGAAAATCACGTCAGAAAGCGGGCCTTTGTAGGGGACGCGGCCCTCGACTCCCTCAGCGACGAGTTTGCCCGAGCTATTCTGGCCGTAGCGGTCACCCGCACCTTTTTGCATCGCGGCGATGGACCCCATGCCGCGATAGGTTTTGAATCGGCGGCCTTGGGATTGCACCGTCTGGCCCGGGCTTTCGCGAGTGCCTGCTAGAAGCGAGCCGAGCATCACGAGATCCGCACCGGCAGCGAGGGCTTTCACCACGTCTCCCGAGTAGCGGATGCCCCCGTCGGCGATGACTTTGACGCCCGCTTCGCGGCAGACGCCCGCCACATTTTGAATCGCGGAGAACTGTGGCATGCCGACGCCGGAAATGACGCGGGTGGTGCAGATTGATCCCGGGCCGACACCGACTTTCACCGCACTGGCTCCGGCGGCGACAAGATCGCGCGCGCCCTGCTCGGTGACAACATTGCCAGCGACAACCGGCACGTTGGAAAGCGAGCGGAGTTGACCGATGACTTCCATCACGTGGCGGGTGTGGCCGGTGGCAGCATCGATGAAAAGGGCGTCTGCTCCGGCAGCGATGAGGACACGTCCGCGGTCGATGCAGTCCGGCCCCACACCGACTGCGGCTCCACAGCGGAGTTGGCCGTTTCCGTCCTTGGCGGCATTGGTGAAGGTGATGCGTTTTTCGATGTCGGAGCCCGTGATGAGTCCGACGAGGCGACCTTCCGAATCGACGAGAGGAAGCTTTTCGATGCGGTTCTGATAGAGGATGCGACGGGCTTCTTCAAGGCCGGTATTTCCGGGAGCGGTGATGAGCTTCCCGCGCGGCGTCATGACATCCTCGACCGTGGCATCTGTGCGATCCAAGTAGCGGACATCCCGACCGGTGACCATGCCTTCGAGACGGCCATCCGCATCGATCACGGGAAATCCAGAGAAGCCATTTTTCGCCATGATGGCGCGGACGTGGTCCACGGTGTCCTCCTTGCGGACGGTGTGAGGCTTCTGGATGACGGCATTTTCGGAACGTTTCACCCGCGAGACCATGGAGGCCTGCTCGTCGATCGGGCAGGCCCGGTGGATCACTCCCATGCCGCCCTCGCGGGCGAGGGCGATCGCCAAGTCGTGTTCGGAAACGGTATCCATCGCCGCCGAGACGACGGGAAGAAACAGCGGAATGCCCGCCGTGACGTGCGTGGAGAGGTCCGCCTCACCGGGTAAAACCGAGCTCAGCGCCGGCACTAGAAGCACGTCGTCAAATGAAAGTCCGAGAGAAATCTCTGCCATGGCGGAGTCAATAGACGCACCTTCCGGCTCGCAAGCCCGAATCCGGGACGGGCGGAATTTTGGGATTGTTGTCGTCTAAACCGAAGGTGAATTTCCGACGTTTAAGGCCAGTGTCGTTTTGACGCTCTTGGTTTATGCTCAAAGCCTTCATGCGTTTTCACCCCCTTCTCAGCCTCACGCTTACCTTGGGCATGCTCAAAGCGGCGACGGTTCACCAAGGCACGCTTTCCCCGCTCTCTGGCCCCGGAAATCTCGATGCTTCGGGGGTGATCACGGCAGGCAGTCTCTACGACGGTGGAGCCGGCACGTCGTCCGACGGGACCCGGGTCGCAGGCGGGGTCGATTTCGGGGATTCCTACACGCCGGTAAATCCGTCGTTCACCGGCAGCATCGGCGGCAGCTCGAACGGCACCTCAGGTGTTACTCCGAATTTCGGTGATGCCGCGCTCAATGAAGTGCTGCGGACCCAGGGCTTCGGCGCGAACATGGCCATCGATTTCGCACTCCCGGCAGGCACCTACAAGGTCCAGCTACTTTTCTGGGAACCCTACTACGGCGTGCAGGTCGCGGGAAACATCGGATCGCGCGTTTTCAACATCGCCGTCGAAGGGCAACCCGCAGTTTCCAATCTTGATCTGATCGCCGAACACGGAGTCGGAACCACCAATCGCGGCGTGCTTTACAGCCAGTTGGTGAGTATTTCGGATGGAAATCTGGACATCGACCTCGCAGGCGTCTCGAACAACGCGACATTGGCAGGCATCGTGATTTCCTCCGCCTCATCGACCGCCGCCGGGCCAGCGGATGTGATTGGCACGGAAGATTTCAGCGGTGCCAATGGCGCCATCGCCGGACGAAATGGCGGCGAGTTTTTCGATTTCGACAACTCGACTTTCGACGATCTTTTTCTCGGCCATGAAGGACCGCGCTCGGCTTGGAGCCTTGTGGAAGGAGCACCTAACATTTTCAATCAATCGCTGGTCACCCAGAATTCCTCAGCGAAACGTCCCTACCACGCGACCAGCGAGGCACGCGGCGCGATTTCCCAAGCGGCGGATCGCGGCGCGAAAGCCGTGTATTATAAATTCCGCATGAAACGCTCGCCCGGCGCGGAATGGAGCGGCGCAAGTTCGTTGGATTTCAACACGGAAAGAATCCTCTTCGGCGTACCCGGCGCGGCGAATCCGGCCAGCGGGCAGCGGGAATTCGCCATCCACGTGCTGAACTCCCCGGGCTTCGACGGGCATTCGTATTCCGGCATCGCGCCGACGGCTAACGAGAAGGTCATGCTCGTCGCGAAGATCGATTTCACCGGCGACTTGCTGTCCCTCTGGCGCGAACCCGATCTATCCGAACCGGAAAACTCACAAACACCCATCGCCACCCGCGCCTACACCTCGGCCAGTCCCAGCACCGCCATCCGCTTCGGCTCCGGCGGCACGGGAAGCACGGCTTGGGACGATGTGGTGGTCGCCACGTCATGGTCGGGACTGACACGAAACGGGGCCTATCCAGCTGCTGATAGTTTCACCATGAACCCCGGCGGAAAAGCGGCGGTGCCGGTGTTGAAAAACGATCCGGGAAATTTCGACCCCACCAGCGTCGCCCTTGTTAGTCTGCCAGCCTCCGGCACCGCCACCGCCTTGCCCGATGGCACGATCCGCTATTCCCACACCACCGGAAGTCCCACCACCGACCGCTTCACCTACACCGCCCGCGGACTTGACGGGGTGGTCTCAGCACCCGCCACGGTAACCGTGAATTTCACAAATGCGGCTCGTTTCCAATCGGATTTCGTCTCTCTACCAGAAGAAGCACCTGCCACCGGCTTCGCTCTAACGAACGCATTTTCCGGAATCTCTTTCGACTCGCCACACGATTTCGCAGCTTCAGGAAATTCGCTCTTCATCACCGAGGGCGACGGCCGCGTCTGGTTGATCCCGGATGTCACCGCCGCCACTCCGGTGAAAACTCTGTTTCTCGACATCACCGCCCGCGTCGAGCACGACAACAACGAGTTCGCGCTCAAGGGCATCGCCATTCATCCCAACTACACCACTAACGGCCGGATCTACGTCACCTACAATCACCTTACGGGCGGTACCCGCACGGTGCGCTTATCCCGCTTCACCCGCTCGGCGGGCAATCCGCTCGCCGCGGATCCGGCTTCGGAGCAGATCCTGATCAACCATTTCAACGAAGGCCAATTCCATAACATCTCCGTCTGCCGCTTCGGGCCGGAAGGTTATCTCTACGTCGGCTTCGG
>JBOFET010000381.1:0-1533 GCA_051648225.1 Luteolibacter sp. | reverse complement strand
AATAGTCTTTTCGAGGCGACAACTGAGCTGGCCCCCAAAGTTCGGCCACCGCGCGGCTAAACTAAGCTATGGTGACGGGCTGCGGGAGAGGGATGGATGATCATGATTCCTCGATCAAGGATGGAGTAGCGGGGATTCGAAATCGGCAAGCCGGAGCGGAGGGCCGAGCACGCAACGGAGCGTAGCGCAGTGGAGTGCGAGGACCGCAGCGAAGGCTTGCCGATTTCGCCGCGCCGGGGGATGGGGATGGCGGTTTCATGCCGCTTTCGGGTTCGCTGTTGACGGCCGATATACCTGGGCCGGCGTCAGGTTGCCGAGGTGCTGGTGGGGACGCCAGTCGTTGTAGCGACCGAACCACTCGCGCAGCCCATGCTGAAGGCCGAGCACCGTGGCGTGCTCCTTGAGGTAGATCTCCTCGTATTTGACGCTCCGCCACAGCCGCTCGATGAACACGTTGTCCATCCAACGCCCTCGCCCGTCCATGCTGATCCTCACGCCGAGTTCCTCCAATCGCCCGGTCCATTCCGCCGAGGTGAACTGGCAGCCTTGATCGGTGTTGAAGATCTCCGGAATCCTGCCGGTGGAGTTCAGCGCCATCTCCAGCGCCTCCAGGCAGAGGCCGGTGCCCATCGTGTTGGAAACGGCCCAGCCCAGCACTTTGCGCGAATGCCAGTCCATCACGGCGCACAAGTAGGCGTGGCCGCGCGGCATCGGCACGTAGGTGATGTCGGCGCACCAGACCTGGTCGGGCCGCCCTACCTCCAGCTTGCGCAGCAGGTAGGGATACTTGCGGTGCCCGTCGTCGGGGATGCTCGTCCGCGGCTTGCACCAGATGGCCTCGTGGCCCATCTCGCGCCGCAGCCGGTCCAGCCGCTTGCGATTGATCTTCACGCCATGATCGCGCTCAAGCACGGTAGCCAGCCGCCGGCTGCCGAGGCAGGGATCGATCAGGTAGATCTCGTCCAACAGCCGCTTGATACGGATGTCCTCCGGATCCTCGGCGGCCGCTTGGTAATCGGCGGTGGAGCGCGCCACGCCTAACAGCAAACACTGTTTCCTCATGCTGATTTTGGGATGCCCTCTGTCCAACAACCCGACGCGATCCCTCACAGACCGAGTTGTTTGGACTTTTTTGTCAGCCAGTCCAATTCGACAGCCTGCTGGCCGATCTTGGCGTGGAGCCGCTCGCGCTCGCGTTCGAACTCCTCGGCTCCGGACTGGCCCGCGCTCGCCCCGAAGGCGCTCGCGGCGTTCTTGGCCATGGTCTTTTTCCACTCGGAGACCTGCACCGGGTGGACGTCGAATTCCTTGGCGATCTCTTGGATGGTTCTGACCCCCTTGAGCGCTTCAAGCGCCACGCGGGCCTTGAACTCGGGGTCGTGTCTTCTGCGTTTGCCTTTCATTGCGTGCGTGTTCGGTTCGGTTTTAAGTCCGCACCCGCGCACCACAATCATAGCTTAGCCACTGGCCCGATTTTCGGGGACCAGCTCATTTCTCTTCCATGGATGACACTTCCTTCCAGGGCATGCGCCC
>JBOFET010000380.1:0-8812 GCA_051648225.1 Luteolibacter sp. | reverse complement strand
CGGGATCCTGGAGGAACCATGACTTCGGCGTGGACGTGCGGATGCGCTCCCAGTTGAGATACGGATCGGTGAGCGTGTAGCTGCCCTGCTCATTGAGATTCCGGGCGACAGTGGCCTCGGTGAGAGCATACAAGTCCACTGGCTCAGTCGTCGATGGCGCGAGCTCCCAGATCCGGCAGTAGATCCGCTTGGGATCGGATAGAGCCGATGAGGCAGCCATGATCAGGCGGTCGTCGCTACTAAACGACAGGTTCTTCACGCTCCCTTCCGTCATCATTCTCTCCGAAACCTCCTTGCCAGTCTGCCAGTCCCAAATGTGGATGACGTCGCCCTCCGAATCCGTGGCATTCACCGTGGCCACGAAACGACCGTCGTGGCTGAAAGCCACTTTCATCACGGCATTTTCCTTATGGAACAACGGTGCGCCTAACTTGCGTCCCGTTTTGCGGTCCCATACTTGAGCGATCTGGTTGCGCGTGCCCGTGACGATCTGAGCCGCATCATCGCTAAAGCCCAAGACATACACCACATCATCATGGGGCAACTCCAGCGGAAACTCGTCGATCCGTGACAGATCCCAAACCATCGTCATGAACTCGGACTTGGTGCCGCCACCGACGGCGAACAAGGCGAGGAAGTGATCACTTGAATCCGCAATGACGATCCTGAAGACCGCCTTGTCCTGGTGCCGCAGCTTCGCCAACTTGCCATCGGCGACGGACAACGCGTGCACCCCATGGGCCTGAATCGCAATCAGCTGCCGGGAGTCGCCGGAGAACCGCAAGACCGTCAATTCCGCAGGGAGCGGGTGCACTGGCCCGGATTGCTTGCCCGTGAGAGCATTCACCAATATCAAACCCTCCGCCGTTCTAACACCGAAGTGCGACTCATCCGGACTGAGGATCATTTGCGTGATTTCCGAAGGTGTGGTGAAAACAATCGGAGCATTCCCAGAGTTCTTCAGATCCACGCATTTCACCGTGTGCTTGTCCGTCTGGGCGATGGCACGCTGCTCCTTCCCGCCGAGTCCGATGTTTGCTAAATTTGCGTCTGCTAGGATTACCTCGCCGGACTTGTCCATCAGCTTGGCATCGTATCGCTGGATGCCCCAGCTTCCCGCCATGATGATTTCCCGATCCTCCGAGATGAACCGGGTATCAAAAGTCTCGCCTTCATGCACCACCGGCTGGGTGAGCGCCCGGCCGACAGATAGATCCCAAATCCTTGCCTGACTCGCGGTGCAGCTCATCAAATAATGCCCGTCCCACGAGACTGACAATTCCTCGAGCCGGCCCTCGTGGGCGATCGGCTCGAAGGCGAGCTTCGCCGGAATCTCCGCCTGCGCGGCGTGTTCGCTGTCTGCCGTCACCGCCGCCTTGCCGCTGCTTGCATCAAAAATTTTCACCGTGCCTTCGCTATCCGCTGCAATGACAAGAAGCTCGTCCGGCGAGAACAACACCCTCACCGGATAGGAATCGAAGGGATACCACCGGTCTTCCGTCGCGTCGGTGCGATGATAGACCCGCGCGTTGGTGGCAAAGCTCGCGACAATCAACGCCGTGCCGTCGTGGTTCACACTGAAGTTGAAGACCTCGCCGGTCACCTCGATGTCGCGGGATTCCAGAAGTTCCCCCGTCTCCGTGGAGAAGAAAGCAAAGCGGCTGCCGGTGCCATCACCCGCGGACGAGTTGAAATGGGCCACCGCGACTTTGTCATCACCCGAGAAGGTCACCGTGCGGGCGGACAGACCTTCCTTTTCGTGGCGCTTGAGTTCTTGGAAGCTTTTCAAATTATAGAACACCAACTCGTCACTCGCCACCGTGATGAAGGTGCCAGAGCCGTCGATGCTGATGTTTTTGATAGCCCCTTTCTGTTGGATTTCATGGATCACCTTGCCGGTGGCAGTGTCCCAGATGATCACCTTGCCATCGTCTTTCCCTAGCAGAAGCGTAGTTCCATCATGACTGACGGTGAGCGTGACGAAATCCGGATCAAGCTGGATGACCGCTGACTCTTGGTTCGTATCCAAGTGCCAGAGCCGACAACTGAAATCCTGCCGGATGTTCATCACGACTTGATTGTAATCGGATATCAATCCCGCGAAGGAATCCGGCTCCTTTTCCCACGGGCCGTGAATCACTTTCCTCTCGTTCAGGTCGAAGACTTCGAGCGTGTGATCTTTCGAAAGGTAGGCGCAACGCTGGTTCTCGCCGTAGCGCGCCCCGCTGATCCGCTGGCGACTCGCAGGAGGAGCCTGCACGGACCGGATCGGAATCGCCTTCGGCAAACCGTAAAGATGATAGGAATACAGACGCCGCTTGACCGCGTCATGTTCGGGTTCCGCTTTGAGCACTTGCAGCAGGCTGGTGAGTCCCTTGCGGGTTTGCCCTGCATCCAGCATATCGATCCCCTGGGTGTAGTCCGCACGCACTTGGCTCGCCTTGGCCTGGCTTTCCGCTTTTTGCGCAGCGGCTTTCTGTTGGAGGGCGATGGTGGAATGGCGCTGTGCCTTACCACGCTCGCTCCATGCGAAGATGCCGCCGGCCACGGCGATGAGACTGAGCACCAGCGCACCCGCGGCGACGGCCCTTGCTTTGCGCAGCTTGGTTTGCTCGCGTGATTTGGCAAAGGTCACGGAGCGGGAGATGTAGTCGCTTTCGTTCGCTTCGAGCGCCTGGCCGTATTTGGCGAGAATCTGCTCTGCCTCTGCCAGAGCCGTGCCGCTGGGAATCAGATAGTCGTCGGTGCGGGCGTGTTCTTCCCATTCACCCAGCCGCGTCCCGATGCGTGAACGGACCCGCAGGAAATCACGATTTCCCTCAAGCCATGTCGTCACCCGCGGCCAGTGCTTCAACAAGGCTTCATGCGCGACGGAGAGCGTGCTTTCACCGTCCGCCCCTTGATCCGCTGTAAGCAGGCGCGCGGCGATGAATGCCTCTATCAGCTCCTTCGCCGCGGGATGCTCCGGCAGGCTCTGCATCCGCACCCGCCGCCGGACCGGGGTGCCGTCGTCGCTGAGCGTGACGAGACGCCGCCAAATGTCGTCGAAGGCCATCTGCGCCTCCGAAGAAAGAGAGCGGTAAGTCTGCTCGGCCCGCCTGCCGATGGCTCCCTCAAGCCCACCGAGTTCCTGATAGGCGGCGATGGTCATCACGCCGTCTGCGGTGCGCTTTTCGTAAAGCTGCTCAAGCGTGTAACTCAGCAACGGCAGCGCGGAAGGATCGCGCAGGGCGGCATCGCGGATCATTTCATCGAGTTTATCACCAGAGCGGGTGTTTTCCTCGAATTCCAGCCCCGCCGTGACTGCGGGCTGGCGGATCATCTGCGCCAGATCGCCGGGGCCGGGTGCGGGCAGGGCGAACGAGCCGTCTCCCTTCATGAGACCGACTAACAGCGGATGCTCCAGACACCGTGCGTAGAAATCGCTGCGCAACGTGGCGATCAGATAGACCCGGCCGTTCATGGCGAGCGAGTGGAGGACCTCGATGACCGTCTTCACCTGGTCCGCCGCAAGCTCCGTGGTGAACAGTTCCTCTAACTGGTCGATCACCAGTGCCAGACGAGTCACCGGGGCGGCAAGCGTTCTCAGCTTTTCTCCCAGCTCGGCGACGTCCTCCATCCGGTTTCCTGCTTCGAGTTGCCGGAGTTCAGCGCTCATTTCCTGTTCGATCCGCGCCTTCTCAACCACTGCGGCCTGGCTCAGCGCCTGGCGCACCATCATGCCGGCTCCCGCAGGCTGGCGACGCATCATGGTAGCGAGTTCCGCAGCGGTGGTGCCGTCGGTGGCCAGCTCGGGTAGAGCATTTTCTAGCAACAGAGCGGTCGCCAACGAGAGCAGCGGATCGCCCTGCGCGTCACCGGGTTTACAGATGCAGCGCCGCCATAGCTGCGCCCCTTCGATCACTCCCGGCTGGATGAGCATTGGCAGCACTCCGGCGCGTGCCAGCGAGGACTTGCCACTGCCACTCGCGCCTAACAAGAGCACAAAGCGCCGCGCCGCGTCGGGACTTCCGGCTGCCTCCATTTCCTGCATCTGCAGTGAATCGATCACCGCCCCCACTTGCGCGGTGCGACCGTAGAACACTTGCGCGTCGTCGAAATCGAACGCGGAAAGTCCGAGATACGGCTGCCCCGAATAACGGGCGACGCGCTTGGCTCCGGCCTCACCGATACTCGTATTTTCCAACAGATAGGAGCGTAGGCCGAGGCTCAGCTTGTCCTCGAACTCGCCGAGCGTCCGGTATTCGTTCACCGCAGCGGTGAAGAAATTTCCATCCTGAAAGTAGCGCTCGAAAAAGTGATCCAACCGGTCCAGCTCGCGGTCGGCGGCTTCCCGGGCCTCCTTCGGTCGGCTCGGGCGGCGCGGCTCAGTGAAATTGCGAAAAACCAGGATGTTAGGCGTGCCGTTCGCCTTGAAGGCGGAAAGCGCCGTGAAGAACTCGTATTCCGTGCCACTTTCGAAAAATCCGCCGTCGGGCCGCGGGTGGCGCTCCGGGTGGAGCGGCGTGCCCAAGCGGCTCCACAACATGCAGACGACCACGTCGAAGGCGCTCATCTCCGGAATATTCTGCTGATAATCCCGAGTGGCGGACATCACCTCGTGCTCCCAGAAATACGGCTCGATGGCGATGGCGTCCCCCGCTTCGAGTTGCAGACGGCCAACGATTTTCCGTGCGGTTTCCCGCTCCATTTTCACGTCCCCAGGGGAGCTGAAAAAGATCCGTAGCTTTTTGGGTGAATGCATGGGCCTCTGCGGACGAAATCTGCGGATTTTAACGGGTGCCGGACACCGCCATCTCAAGGGTGTAAACGGAGTCCATCGCCGTGATGAAGAGGGTCTTCAAATCGGCACCGCCGAAGGTGACATTGGCCGTCCATGATTCGGGGATGGGGATCTCACCGAGTTTTTTGCCGTCTTTATCGAAGACGGTGACGCCCCTGCCAGTGAGGTAAAGATTCCCGGCAGAGTCCCGCGTCATCCCATCGGATCCCATTTCGCAGAACAGCTTCCGGTTGGTGAGCTTGCCATCCCCGGCGATTTGATATTGATAGGTTTTCCTCGCGCCCATGTCGGCGACGAAGATGAGCTTGCCATCGGGAGACCCGATGATGCCGTTAGGCTTTCCGAGACTGTCATCGGCAACTACGGGAGCCTTCGCGCCCTTGGGCAGATAGAAGACCCGTTGCTTTTCCTGGTCCGGTTTGTCGCGGTTCTGCCAATAGTCGCGCTTGTAGAAGGGGTCGGTAAAATACATGCCGCCGGCGGGATCGACCCAGACGTCGTTAGGACCGTTGAAGAGCTTGTTCTCGTAATGATCGAGGAGGACGGTGATTTTCTTTGTTTCCGGGTCGATGCGCCGGAGTTCGCCTCTTTCATCCGCGCAGGCGATGAGCTTGCCGTCGCGGTCGAAGTCGAGTCCGTTCGCACGTCCAGCGGGTTGGAGGAAGGTTTCTACCTGATGGGTAGCGGCGGTCCACTTGAGGATTCGGTCGTTCGGCAGGTCGGTGAAATAGACATCACCCTTGAGATCCGCGGCGGGGCCTTCGGTGAACCGGTAGCCGTCGGCGACGAGTTTGACCTCCGCGCCCGGCACGCTGGGGATTCCACCATGGAGTGGCAGCGCGGCAAGAAACATGGCAAAGATCAATTTCATGGGTGAAGGGAATGCTTTTCCGGAAGACGCTCAAGATCCGTTAGGACGGATTGCGATGATTGATAGGCAAGGACGCGAACTTTCCGTCGTCCAAAACAAGTCGCGCGGCTTCGCGCCAGCCTTGAGGCGGTTCGGGGAGATTCACCCAGCTACGACAACCGCCGTAGCGCGGCTCGTAGGGAAACTCCCACGGCGCGGCGAGCTGGCGCACACGCACCAGCGCCACATGGATGCTTCCAGAGGCCATTCCCTTGCCTTGCCAGTCAAAGCGGTCACGAACCGTTTCTTCGGAATAGATGTGGAGTGGCTGCAAAGCGACCACCTGTGCCCAACTTGTCAGGGTGACTGCCCATTGCGCTTCCGCGTGGTGCGTGATGCGGAGAGTCTCTCCCGGCTGCCACTCGGGCATCATTTTCACCTCCCCTTCGCGAACGTGTTCGGCGACGGCATGGAAGCGGGTGGGAAACAGAAAAAATGACTCATGGGCGAATGAAAATCCCTGCCGACCTTCGTGGATGCCACCTTTGCGCAAAAGAATCGATTGCCGACCGGATGCAAGCGCCTCGCACACGACCTGCCATTCCTTGAACCCGATGGACGCGATCATGAAAATCCCTGCTACTCAACCCAGATCATCCGCCGTGACGGAGGTCTGCTCCCGGGAACCGAGAATCCGCGCTTGGAGCATCACACGCTCTGGACCTGAGTCGAAGCGATAGCTGTGGCAGTTCGGGCAAAGCGCGGCTCCACTGCCCACGATGGAGTCACAACCTTCACAGACTTTGTATCCCGAGGGGTTGGCGACGATTTTCGCAGCGGCGGCGGCGCGGTTGGATGGTGGTGGTTCGGACATGGGGATATGAAAAAAGCGGCACCGGGGAGCCGGGCCGCTTGTTTCGTTGAAATGAATGAAACCTGCTGCCTGGCGGGTCAAGCGATGCCTGCGAGGGCCTTCGCTGTCTTGCTCTTCAAGTTAGCCGCTTTGTTCGGGTGGATCAAGTTACGCTTGGCGGCCTTGTCCACTACGGAAGAAAATGCGGAGCTGGCTTCGGCTGCGGCGGCCTTGTCACCTGAGGCGATTGCGGTGAGCGCCTTCTTGCGGAGCGTCTTCATGCGGCTTTTTTCCGCACGGTTGCGCTCGGTCCGGACAACAGTTTGACGAGCGCGCTTGATGGAAGATTTGTGATTGGCCATGTTCTTAGTGGGAAAAAATCAGTCGCCATGGGGCGGGTGGGGGAAGATAGGAATTCACGAGTCGGTGTCAAGCTCGTGTTTCAGGGAATTTCAACTTCGTGAGTTGCCTCCGGATCTGCCCGCCGACAGCGAGGATTCACTCTCCTTCTTGGTCTCGATGGACCCGCGAATGACAAAAACGTCCGCGCCGGTGCCAATGCGATTGTAGAGATCCGCGACGTCCTTGCTACCCATGCGGATGCAGCCGTAGGAAGCCGGAGTGCCGAGGCGGTTCTCCTCTGGGGTACCGTGAATGTAAATCGTGCGGCGGAAGGTGTTCTGATTCCGGTCTTCCGTCCCGGTTAGCCACATGATCCGGGTGACGATCGGGTCCCGCCCGGGTGCGTTTGGCTGGAGGACTTCTCCGGTCCGGCGGCGACTTTTGAAAACCGAGCCGATGGGCGCGTTGCCGCCAATTTTCTTGGCCACCTGGAGACGCCCGAGTGGCGTGTAGTTGCTACCGGGGCGGTCACCTACGCCAAACTTGGACGTGGAGATCTTGTAGGACTTGACGGGCGTGCCGTCGCGCACCAGCAACATTTTTTGATCGCGCACGCTGACGATCATTTTATTGCGAACATCGCCACTGGCCGTGTAGCTGGTGGTACCGCAGCCGGTGAGTGCCACGACGGCGATGATACTGGAGAGGATGGCAAGAAGAAGTCGGGAAGAAGGAAATCCGGTCATGGCAGGGTCATGGGAGTTTACGACTCGCCATCTTCGACTGGGTGACCTCGGGACCGGACGGCACCATGCGAAGAAGCGATCCGACGGATGTGTAGAAGAATCCGACGGGAAATGGAAGCAGAAGAATTGCGGAGGACCAATTTGCCTTCATCGCGGCTTCCACGACGACAAACAGGAAGAAAAATCCGAAAAGCAGTTCAACAAAAGGCGTGAGGGTTTTCATCGCTTTATAACTGCTCTTTTTCCAGTCCTGACGCTTGCCCTCGATGCCGTATTTCGGTGTCCGGACGAAGGCGGACTGGTGATTGAGGAGTGCCTCGATCACGGCTTTAGCATTGCTGATCGACATGCCAATGCCGAGCGCGAGAAGCAGGGGCAAGTAAGGGATTTCCTTCCACCATGATCCGGGCCGCAGGGCTTTCTGAGCCACCATGTAGAAGACGATGACCGAGACCGATGCGAAGAAAAAGATCGGGACGTTGACGATGTAGGTGGTGAGTTTGCCAAAGTCGGGTTGCGCCTGCTGGTTTGGATAGATCAGGAAGCAGAGACAAATGAGCAGCAGGTAGGCGAAATTTGAAGTGAGGTGCGCAGTCGCTTCCATCTTGATGAAAAGCGGCACGTCGCTCCGCCAGATCGCCGGTAGCACTTTTTTGCAAACCTGGATGGAACCCTTGGTCCAACGGTGCTGCTGGCTCTTGAATCCGTCCATGTCCACGGGAAGTTCCGCCGGAGTTTCCACGTCATTCAGGAAGATGAATCGCCACCCCTTGAGCTGGGCGCGGTAGCTGAGATCCATGTCTTCGGTGAGAGTGTCATGCTCCCAGCCGCCGGCATCGGCGATGCAGGATTTCCGCCAGATTCCCCCGGTGCCGTTGAAAGTGAAAAAGCGCCCGGAGCGGTTGCGGGCTGTCTGTTCGAGTTCGAGGTGACCGTCCAAGAACATCGCCTGGATGCGGGTGAGCACATTGAATGTCCGGTTCAAATGCCCCCAACGTGTCTGGATCATGCCGATCTTCTCGTCCGTGAAATAATGGATCGTTTTCTCAAGCAGATCGGGATTGGGGACGAAATCGGCATCCAGAATGAGAAGGTATTCTCCCTTGGCGGAGTGAGTGCCGTTTTCGAGCGCCCCGGCCTTATAACCCGTGCGATCCGTCCGGTGAATGTGCTCCGCATCGAATCCGCGGGCCTTCAAGCCCTCAATGCCCGCCCGGCAGATTTCGACTGTTTCATCC
>JBOFET010000379.1:0-7558 GCA_051648225.1 Luteolibacter sp. | reverse complement strand
AGTCGGCGACATGCTCCGCTACCAGCATGCAACTTTCGCTTCTTTGGTCAATGGGGTATATACAGTCAATAATTCGATTAGTTCTCAAAGTCGCTATGCGAGCACTCCAACCACCACAGGGCAGCAACATAGCACAAATCCTGAAGATTTTGGTCCCACACGCGGCGTTTCGTTCGCTGGATTATGGAGCAACGGCAAAATTGTCACAATCGACAATCTGAACAATGACATGGATTATCAGATCGATAGCAACTATTTCTCTCGCGATGTGAGCCTTTTCAGCAACAGCCCATCGTCCACAAAAACAAAACTAACAATGGGAGCTGGTCGCGTGAATGGAGATGGACCTCCCGGTGATGTGGACAATACGGGTTTTATCGACTCGATGCAGAATACCTACAATTACAACCAACACGCCAAACCCACCACCGTGCGAGACGTGGTTTGGACCATGCAAAACCCTAAACATACGGATGAACTCGCTTTTGATGACTACTTAGATCGGGATGCACTCATCGTGGCAAACATGAACGGCTGCGTGATGCTTGATGCAAATAACACACTGCGTCATCAAAGTGGTTTTGATGAGCGGAACGACATATTTGTTCCTGCCAACGTCAAACTCCAGAATGCAGCTACCCCAAGCGCCAATCGGTGGAAGCTGCCCCAATGGGGTGCCGTGACCGGTCCGGGACGTCTGGAGCCTGCCGCCACAGGCGGGATTCATGGCAAGGGTTTCTGGCTCAACAGCGACATTGGTTTGAGATTCCCGGTGGAACAACAAACGACCAATGTTTACCTGAAGAACTGGTATGTCGGTCTCTTCATCGACTGCCGCGGTAACGGAGAACGCGAGTTGCTGACGTTCCCCGATGGCACCAGCATTCGGATTCTGATTCCGGTGACAACTCCACCCACTCAACCCATTCCCGTCATCAAGTATTTCGACGCTGGCGGAACGTTGCGTCACTCAGTCACCGTTGCTGCCGGCATCGGCAAATACGGGAATATGATACCGGATCCGGGTTGGGCGCACCTCGCTTGGCAGATCAAGCGGGGCGGTAAGGAAATCGACTTCCTACTCAACGGCATGCTATACAACCGCCTAGCCTACGACGCGAGCAACGCCACGCTTTTCCAAATGGCGAAAGACGCGGATCGTAAGGGAGGAGATTTGACCGTTGGCAACACGGCTGCATCCACTGCTGGGTTCGTCGGCTGGATTGATGATCTCAAAGTGATCGCACGGACTGTGGACTTGGAGTCTGCCTGCAATCATGCTGGTGGCACTTTGGTGGGCCTACGTCCGGCTTATCCGAGCAACGGCGACCTCAGAAATTTCAGCAATAGTTTCCCAGTCTATAATGGGACAGTCAACGGCCTAGCAATTACAGAAATCAATACCCGCCTGAGGCATAACGGTCAATTGACCTACAGCGCTTTTGCCAACCTATACGACTACGAAAAGGATAGGGACGCACAAACTCTTGCCCTCCCTGCCGATGTGGTTTCGATGCGCCAAGCCATCCACTTTCCGGAAGGGCCAATCCATCGGACACGTCCGAGACCCAACTCCATTAAAAATCAATTTTGCCTCACCTGTCATCATAGTGATGCAAACGCTCAGGGTCTTGGTTTGGATGCTTTGAGACTCGCCCCGCCGAATGCAGGTCAAGTCAATCCACCCAACGCACCTCAGGATCGTCGCCGGACACCACTTCAGCCTTTGAGGCGGACGTTTGGCAACAGCCCGGCGGTAATGGTGCCTGGCGCATCGCCAGCTCTTCCTCTCGTTGCTCCAACTGACGGCACCTTGATCGATGATCATTTGCTCAAAAACGCCGCAATACCTCTTCTCAGGAGCTTCACGCTGATCGATGCGAATACTAACTTGGAAATCGCACATCTACCCCTTGGAGTGACCACTACAGTGAACCGTTCTGCATTTACGACTCCCACCAAGATCGCAGTCCGAGCGAATCTCAGTTCTGCTCACGGAGATGTAGCACTCAAGTTAAACAACGTGACGATTCCAGCCCTGACTCCCGCCGGCACGATTCCTCACCCAACTCCCACCAGCGACAAGATCCCATACGCAAATGAATTGGTAGGTTTGGCAAACGGAACCCATACCGTTTCTGGAATGCCTACGGGTGGTGCACTCCAATCCGCCACATTTACGCTGACTCCGTAGAAAGATGGATTTGAGATTTGGCTCTCGATAGGTCTCAAAGCTTTTCTTCGATCCAATTCAACATCGAATACGGCAGTGGCAGCCCGCCACTGCCGTGTTTTCGTCTCGGGCAGGTCACCGACGACGACGCGAGGACATCAACGTCAAGCCCCTCGTTCCGGTTGGCTTGTGATGATTGCCCTAAAATCAGGCAAATACCCCGGCTTGGATTCGAACCAAGGACCAATTGATTAAGAGTCAACTGCTCTACCAACTGAGCTACCGAGGCGTTGGGTGGCAAATCTTGGAAGGCTCAACCTTCTGGAGACTCGCGCGACCCCGGAGAAATATCACCTCACATGATGAGGGCAACCGTAAAATTCCCTATTTTGACAAGCGCATCTCAAGTATGTCATGGACAAACTTCGGCTTACCGCCAATCACGGCCATCCGCCGATGAATGTCCTGCACGAATCCCGACTCACCCTGCGACTGGCGTTGCCACTGATGATCGGGCAGCTCAGCCAAATGCTGCTTGGCGTGGCGGACACGGTGATGGTCGGCCATTTGGGAGTGACCGAGTTGGCCGCGCTGACCTTTGCCAATTCGCTTTTTCACATCCCGTTCGTGTTTGGGATCGGACTGCTGACGGGCATCTCGGTGAGCACCTCGAACTCGCGCGGGGCGAACGATGCTCAGGCGGCCCGGGGAAGTTGCCGCCACGGGCTTTATCTCTCGATCGCGCTGGGAATGCTGCTTTTTGGCATCTCGTGGCTCGTTTCGCTGCACTTGGATTTCTTCGGCCAACCGGCGGATGTGACCGCAAGGACTCCGGTGTATTTCCAGATCGTCACGGCTTCACTGGTGCCCGCGCTGGCATCGATCGCACTGAAGAACCATGCCGACGCGCTGAACCGACCGTGGCCGCCATTCTGGATTTTCCTCGGCGGCGTGGTGCTGAACGTCATGCTGAACTGGGTGATGATTCATGGGAAACTCGGCTGTCCAGAACTCGGATTCGAGGGAGCTGCCTGGGCGACACTCATTTCCCGGACGGCCATTCTGCTGGCGATGTTTGTTTGGTTAGTGAGTGCCCGGGATCTGCGCGAGTGGGTGCCTTACCGGTGGTTCCGCAAGCCGGACTTCCCGGATGTAAAACGCCTGCTCGCCGTCGGTCTGCCGGCCAGCATCCAGATGGTGTGCGAAGTGACCGCCTTCTCTTTGGCGGGCCTGATCATGGGGCGATTTGGGCAAAATGCGATGGCTGCGCATCAGATTGCCATCACTCTGGCGGCGACGGCGTTTATGATTCCCCTCGGGCTTTCGATGGCGCTCACCGTGCAGATCGGAGAGGCGCACGGTGCGGGCGAGCTTACGCGGCTGCGGCCGATTGTGGTGTCCGGCTGGCTTCTGGCGGCGGTTTATTCACTGCTCGCCGCCGGAGTGTTTCTCGTGGGCGGAAAATTTCTCGCGTCGCTCTTCATCAACGCGCCCGAGGTGATCGCACTTTCAGGCTCGCTGCTGGTGATCGTGGGGATTTTCCAGCTCTTCGACAGCCTGCAAGTGGCTTCGTCGGCGATGTTGCGCGGCCTGCGCGACGCCAAGGTGCCGGCCGTGATGGGCTTCGTCGCTTACTGGTTGGTTGGGCTGCCAGTGGGTGCCGGCCTGGCGTTTGAATTCCACCTTGGACCGACCGGCGTCTGGTGGGGATTGGCGGCGGGATTGTGCGTCGCATCCATCACGCTGGGGCCTCGCTTGTGGAGAAGCAGCGGGAATGCTACGAATTTCCCGTGACGCGTATCTTCCTCACCCTTTTTGCGTTCATGCTTCCTGCTCTCGCGGTCGAAGTGTTGACAAAATTTCCCGGCTGCACGCTGATGCCCACCGAGTGGGCGGATGGCGACAGCTTTTCCGTGAAATTCCCCGATGGAAAACAGCAGACGGTTCGCCTTTACGGAGCTGACTGCATCGAAATGCACGTCACCGAAAACGATTCCAACGCCAGCCGCTTGCGGGAACAGCGCCGGTATTTCGGCATCGACGAGATCTTGATCGCCAAATCCTTCGGGGAAATGGCGAAGGCGGAAACCCAGCGAATTCTTGCAAAGCCATTCACGGTTTACACCACGTTTGCCGACGCCCGTGGAGATGGGAGATTCCAGCGAATTTACGCGTTTGTGGAAACTTCCGAGGGCAAGGACCTTTCCTCGTGGCTGGTGGCGCAGGGATTGGCCCGGGCTTTCGGAGTGGTGCGCCAGCAACCCGAGGGGACCAGCGGCAACGAGTGGCGGGAGCAACTCACTGACTTGGAACTCCTTGCCGCCCGTGCCGGTCGCGGTGCTTGGGCAAAAACCGATTGGGAAAAACTCCCGAAAATCCGCCGAGAAGCCCGCGAGGAAACCGCTGAACTCGAGTCCGCGAAGGGCTCCCTCCAGGCCGTCGAGGGGAAGCCCGTGGACATCAACCATGCATCCCGCGACGAACTGATGACCCTACCCGGCATCGGCGAAAAAACCGCAAACGCCATCATCGAAGCGCGTCCCTATCAATCGCTAGAGGATCTCAATCGCGCCGACGGAATCGGCCCGGTCACCCTGGCGAAGATCAAACCCTTCCTCTCGATTTCACCACCTTAGACGGCGGACGCCACCAACTTCCATTTCGCATCGCGCTTCAGGTGGAAGCTGCGGCGAGTCCCCTTTCCCTTTGCCACCGCACCGTATTCTACCAGGACACGGAACTCCCCCGCCCTGGCCTCCAGGCCCAGAATCCGTAACACGGGCTCCCGGCGCATCCGAAAAAAGCAATGCAGCGGCACATCCTGATGCGCTGCATTCCACAAATACCGGGCGGGTGGAAAATCCGGCACATCCGCCAGCGCCACCAGCACCTCACGCAAGACCCGCCCGCCGTGAAGCGTCGTCAGTCGCTTGGCCGCCCGCCGCGCCAGTAGTCCCTCGATCCACGCCGCAGCAGGATTTTGACGATCCTCTTCGATTTCCTGGATCAGCTCCCGGGCGTGAAGCGCCATCAACGCGTGCAATTCTTCGCGCTCGATCTCGCCGCGCTCGAAGCTGGAAAAAATTTGGCGGGGTGTCGGGAGCATCTCAACGGGTGATCGTTCTTGGAATCATGCGGTGGAAATCGACGTTTCGCATGCGCGAAATGTTCTTCAGCGAGCTTTCCGCATCAAGACCTATGTCCACCACCGAAGACTTGTCGCAGGTCGCAAATCTTCAACTTCTTACAGAATTCAAAATATTTAGTATCGTTTGACAATTTGGACCTATTTGAAAAATAAGATTCATATTTTATTGATTACTAGACTTTTACGGAAATTCAATCCTATCTAAAAAAGTGGAAAATATTAAGAATTGTCGATCATCGCGCCATTGGGTGTCTTTTTCGCAGTTCCCCCCAACTCATGAAAAGATCCGTGTCCCCCCACATGGTTGCTTTTCTGATTCTGAGCACAGCCACGCCACTGCTTGCTCAACGATCAGTCAGCATCCCCCGTCCGTTTGACAACAGCCATCGCTCCGATGATCTCTCCCGATCCGCTGGTGGCGGCCTTGCTACCACATTCGATCCGACGGACAAATTCGAGGTTCCCGCCACTCCCAAAGTTCAAGGATTCCTGCTCGACGCTCCGCCTGTCTATGCCATGCAAGACGCACGCACGCTCAAACCTCGGGCGTCAGTTTCCTGGAACTTGGATGCGGTGGTGGATCTGAGCGTCCTTCGCAATCCCTCCCCCTACCGCAAGCTCGTTGCGAGTGGCAAGGCTCCCAGGCGCTACGAGATTGTCGAAAACAGTCTGCAAAAAGGCTTGGAAGGAATTTCCGCCGTGTATCGTGAAGCTGGAAAGGCGGACCGCTCCACCCGTTGTTCGACCGTTTCGCTCTCGGTCGGCCAACGCCTCCAACTCGACCCTTCGAGCGCTCTCGAAATCGTCGAATCCGAAGTGAGAGCCAACCCAGCCTGCGCCTGCGAAATTGTCAAAGCCTCCATCGCCGCCACCGATGCGGATGTCGCGATGGTCGTTTCCATCGTCCAAACCTCGATCAACGCGGCTCCGGAACACATGCGGATCATTTCCCAGTGCGCGATCGCAGCGATGCCCGAATCGATCAGCCAAGTCCAAGCACTGCTCGCCGGAATCGATCCGAACAGCGGCGAGGCTGCCGTTTACAGCTCGAAGAGTGCGAAAAGCGCCAAGAGTGCAAAGAGCGCCAAGGCCCCGGCGAACTTCGTAGCGGCGATCGCGGATCCACTGGATCGCATTCACCTGCCGATCATGACTCCCATCATTACGACCCGCCCGGTGACCGACGTGGACCCGGCCAAAAACTGAGGGACCCAGGCGTCAATGACGCTTCAAGTGTGCCTTACCGGATTCAGTGATTGAAGATGAACTCCCTCGAATTGAGCAGGGCCCAGAAGACGTCTTCCAGGACTTCTCGCACGGCGGCGGGTTCGGGATTTTCGGCGACGGCGGCCAGGAGTTTTTCCGACTCCATGTCGGTCGGCGGGCGGCTCAATACCGTCAGATAGAGATGCCGGATGATCTCCGCTGGCGGTTTCTTTTCGCTGATGAGGTTTTCCACCACCTTGCCCTGGCGGATGCGCTGCTGGGTGGTGTCGCCGTTGAGCAGATGCAGCGCCTGCGAGAGATTGGGTTCCATCTTGACCTCGCACGAACAGACCGTGGCGCGGGTGGCGCGGCCGAAGGTGGTTAGGAAATAGTTGGACGTGTTTCCGTCCGCGATCTGCACGGCCCGCGCGCCGAGGGGAAGGCCCTTGAATTTGTTCGGCGTGGCAGTGACCTGGGAAATGCAGTCCAACAGCACTTCCGCCCGCACCCGGCGGATCATGGCGTGGGAGAAATTGCGGGTGTCGGCCACGTTGGTCTCGTTGGTGCGGGTGGAGAGCTGATAGGTGCGCGAGGTGCAGATGTCGCGGACGAGTTTCTTGAAGTCGTAGTTATAGGAGACGAACTTTTCGGCGAGCGCGTCGAGCAGTTCGGGATTGGACGGCGGGTTGGAGACGCGCACGTCGTCCACCGGATCGACGATGCCGACGCCGTTGAAATGCGCCCACACGATGTTCACGACGTTTCTGGCGAACCACGGATTTTCCGGTGACGCGAGCCAGCCCGCGACCGACTCGCGGCGCGACTGGCCTTTGATTTCCGGTTTCGGACCGCCGAGGAATTTCGGGGTCATGTTCTGTTTGGTCACCGGGTTCTGGATTTCCCCGCCCTCGTCGAAGACCACCCGTTCACGTGGATCCTCGGCGGGTTTGCGTTTCACCTGGGCGAAAAACGAGGCGAAGGAATAATAGTCATCCATCGTCCAGCGGTCGAACGGATGGTTGTGGCATTGT
>JBOFET010000378.1:0-9848 GCA_051648225.1 Luteolibacter sp. | reverse complement strand
AGTCGGGGAGGTCGGGGGTGAGGAGTTGTTGGAAGAGGGTTTCGGCTTTTTCGGGTTGGCCGTTGGCGATGGCGAGCTGGGCACCGGTGAGGAGGGGCTGGAGGTCGGTGCGAGCGGCTTCGGTTTTGGCGATGGCTTTTTCGAGGAGGCGGGTGGATTGGAAGGCGAGGTAGGCGAGGGCTTGGTCGATGCCTTGCTCGTCGAGGATGCGGAGCATTTCGCTGAGGGTGGTGGAGGTGTTTACAGCCGTTTCGAGGGTGGCGAATTCTTCGGCGAGTTCGGCGACGCGGGAGAGGCGTTGTTGGTGGGCGGCGTGGGAGGCGTCGGTGAGTTTCTGTCGTTTTTCCCAATCGCCCTGGATGGCGTTGGCCTCGGCGAGATCGCGGGCGAGGGCACTCTCGGAGGCGGTGGTGAGGTGCTCGCGGAGGCGGGATTTGCTGATGACGAGCTTGTCCTCGATGCGGTCGAGCGAGGCGGCGAGGCTTTTCTGCCAGTCCTTGAACTCCTTGCGGAGCTGCTCGGAATCGTTGCGGAGCTTGAGGACGGAGTTCTCGAGGGCGGTGTCGTCCGCGGGGGAGTGCCAGAGGTGGCCCTGGGTGCGGAGGCGGGCGCGGTAGGCGGACTGGAGATCGCGGAGCTCGGCTTGGTGGGCGGCGGGATCCGGGTGGGCGGGATCTCTGGGGAGATCGAGCTGGGCGGCGGGCTTGTCCCGGTGGCAGGCGGCTCCGGCGAAGAGGACGTAGTTTTTTTTCCCCTGCAAGCGGGCGTAGAGAAACTCGAACTGGGTGTAGGAGACGCGGCCGAAATCGGGATCCACGGTGGGTGGCTCGGCGCCATAGGCATCGCCCGCGAGCTGGATGAGGGCTTCGCAGGAGTCGATTTTTTCCCGGAGCATCTGACGGAGATCCCCGCCCTCGGTGCCGAAGATATCCTGCTGCACAACCTCGTAGCCGAGGAACTCGAGGACGTGCTCGATCTTGGTGCGGGCGGTCTTGAACTCGCTGGTAGCGGTGGAGACGAAGATGCGGGGCTTCATGATTTTTTTCAAAGAGACTGGCAGAGGGCTAGCAGGATGAACGGGCTGGGGGAAGGAGTCTTGTGTGACGACCGCGCATGGAGCGCACGGGATTATTTTTCACAAATTTCACCCGGCGAGGGAATAGCTGGCGGGTGTGGGAGCCTCTCTTGCGTGTGCGGCCCACCAAGCCGCGAAGCGCAACCGCAACCAAACCATCAGCTATGACTCAAAATATGAAACCAAATCATCTCACCTCATGCACCGCAGCGACCCTGCTCGTCATGACGTCCGCCGTCACGTTTGCCAATTCCGCAAGACTGCCAGAGGCAGGCAAATTCTTCATCACCCCGGCGATCGGCTTCCAGAGTTTTGACGAATTCTATGCCGGCTCCACCAAGGTCGCCACGCCTCCCGGCGGAGAAGACATCGAGCGCAGCAGTTTCCGGCTCTACCTCGACCATGCATTCACGGATCAATGGGCGGTGGATGCGAGCATCGGGTTCTTCGACGTGCAGTCCGGCGAGGGTGGCCCCTTCACCGAAGGCGATCAAAGCGGACTTGCCGATACCAACATCGGGATCCGCCGGGCGCTCCTGACTCAAGCCGAGCAGGAAGTGGACCTGGCCTTGCGCCTCGGCTCCACCATTCCCGGCGACTATGAGACGGGCCAGCTCAGCGCACCGGGCGACGATGCGTTTGGCGCGGACCTCAAGCTCCTCGCCGGTCGTAGCTTCGGCGGCACTCGGATCGAAGGTGGGGTGGGCTATGCCTTGAATGAAGGCGCGGTCCCTGAAATGTTTTTGTTCGATATCAAGGTGATTCAGGAAATCGCTAACGGTTTCTCGGTGGATGTCGGCTATCGCTATTTCGATGCGGACGGAAATCTCGATATCGGCGGGCCGGGCTTCACCCCCGCACGCCTTCCCGAGGTGTCTGAAAAGGGCAACATCATCGAGCTTGGCCTGGCCTACGGCGACGCGGGCGGTCGCTACTATCGGATCTATGGCTCCCTCTTGGTGGACGGCGAAAATGTGGGCCGCGAAGAGAGTTTCGGGGCGTCTGTGACGTTCTCGTTCTGAGCACAGCCGACTACGCTGTTCTCAAGCCCCGCACCCGATGGGTCGGGGCTTTTTCGTAGCGATTGGGCGGATAGGGAAAAACCGGTTCGCGCGATGCTTTGCCTGCGTGCAAGCCTGCCAGATCGCGCCCTTGAATTTCGACCGCCCGGGCAAGAAAACCCATGACGGTTTCGAAAAAATCCCCGACACTCCGCCCGCGGGGCTGGTCCAGCTTGCCTAACACCGCAAGACATCCTCCAAGAATTCAACATGTTCCATTGGCTCCTCGACATTGCATTCTACCTCTATCTTGCCGCCAGCGCGGGACTTCTCTTTTACGGGTTGAATTGTTATGTGCTGCTGATTCTTTTCGCCCGCCGCGCGAAGGAGACAAACGCCCGCCAACGCATGCTGGAAAAGGCTTGGAACGAGGCGCATCCGGCTGGCGATTTCTCCGGTCTGCCGAAAATCACCACCCAACTTCCGCTCTATAACGAACTCAACGTCGCCGAGCGGGCGATCCGCGCGATCGCCGCTTTCGACTACCCGAGTCATCTCCATCAAATCCAAGTCCTCGATGACTCGACGGATGAAACCCGCGAGCTTGTCGATCGGATTTCTAGCGAACTCAAAGCCACCGGAATCTGGATCGACGTCGTTCGCCGTGAGATCCGCCAGGGTTACAAAGCCGGCGCACTCAGTGATGCGATGCCCGCTGCCCATGGCGAGTTCATCGCTATTTTTGACAGTGATTTCGTCCCCGCTCCCGACTTCCTGCGCAGCCTGCTCCCGCATCTATCGGATGAAAAGACCGGTCTCGTCCAAGCGCGCTGGGGACACATCAACCGTGAGGAGTCCCTGCTCACCCGTGCCCAGTCCGTGGGGATCGACGGGCACTTCGCCATCGAACAAACCGCCCGCTCCGCGAATCACTTATTTCTCAACTTCAATGGCACGGCTGGAATCTGGCGGCGCTCCACCATCGAAGACGCCGGTGGCTGGACTGCGGACACTCTCACCGAAGACCTCGACTTGTCCTACCGCGCGCAGCTCAAGGGCTGGCACCTCGAATATGTGCCTCATGTCATCGCGCCCGCCGAGTTGCCGGATACGTATTCCGCCTTCAAGAGCCAGCAGTTCCGCTGGGCCAAGGGATCCATTCAGACATCGATCAAACTGTTTCCTGAAATTTTCGCCTCGGACCGCAGCTACCTCGCGAAGTTGCAATCGATCTTCCATCTCTGCCATTATTTCGCCCATCCGCTGATGCTGGCGGTCGCACTCTTGGCCTTGCCAGCCTTGCAATTCTTCGGTGGATCGATCCATCAGGTTTGGCTGATCGTGCTTTCGATTCCGCTTCTCGCATCCACCTTCGGTCCTGCGGTGCTCTATACGATCAGCCAGCGTTACCTCTACCCGACCGATTGGTTCGGGCGCATCCTGTTGCTGCCGGTGCTCATGGTCGTGGGCTTCGGCATCTGCCTGTCTAACACCCGCGCGGTGATCGAGGCGCTGCTGGGTGTGAAAAGCGGATTCGTCCGAACACCGAAAAGCGGTTCCACCCGTGCCAAGGCCTACCGTGCGCGACCCACAGCCATTCCGCTGCTCGAAATTTCCGCCGGCATCTACTGCATCCTGAGTCTCGCCAGCTTTCTCCGCGCCGGCTACTTCGGCATCGCGCCGTTTCTCCTGCTCTACATCATCGGCTTTCTAACGGTCGGCGTGTGCAGCCTCCGTGAGCAACTCCGCAGCACCTGATCCATGAACAAAAATCCCATCATCTTTCTTGGTTTTCTCACCTTGGCGTTACCGGTAGCCGCCGATCCGAAGCCGGGGCCGTCTCCGGACGAACCCTACAAAAAACTCACCCCGGACTCGATGGCGCAGCCGGGGATTCCCAGGGGCACGCTCTCCGAATTCGATTGGAACGACTCCAAGATTTATCCCGGGACCGTGCGCAAGGTCTCCGTGTATGTGCCACAGCAAATCGACCCGAAAAAACCGGCAGCGGTCTTTGTTTGTCAGGACGGAGTGAGCTACAAGGCTCCCACGGTTTTTGACAACTTGATCCACAAAAAGGAAATGCCGGTGACGGTCGGGATTTTCATTCGTCCCGGCGACCAGCCCCGAAAGCCCGGGGAACCGCCCCGGCTCCGTAGCGACGGGCGCCCTGCCCCACCGGCGAATCGCAGTGTGGAATACGACACCTTGAGCAACACCTACGCGACTTTCCTTTTGCAGGAAATTCTACCAGAAGTCGCCAGGAAGTATCAACTCAATCTAACCTCGGATCCGGCGGAGCGATGCATCGCCGGGAACAGCAGCGGCGGGATCTGTGCTTTCACGGTGTGTTGGGAGCATCCGGAGGAATTCGGAAAATGCTTCACCACGGTCGGCAGCTTCACCAACATCCGGGGCGGCAATCTCTATCCAGAGTTGGTGCGCACATCGCCCAAGAAGCCGATCCGTATCTTCCAACAGGCCGGTGCCAACGACCTGGTGAATCAATACGGCAGTTGGCCCGAGGCAAACAAAGCCATGGCCGCAGCGCTGAAGGAAAAGGGCTACGACCACAAGTTCGTCCTCGGAGACGGCGTGCATAGTGCGAATCATGGCACCCAGATTTTCCCAGATGCGATGCGCTGGATGTGGCGGGACCATGGCAAGTGATGGTAATTTTTTGCAGTCGTGATTGGACTCATGCCTCCGGGATTTCTCGAAAAACTTCTCACATCCCGGCCTTGAATGATCACCTCTCGCCCATCAGCCTACGCCCATGACTTCATTTCGTGACTTCGTCCGCCGCTATGAGGTGACGATCGCCCTCACCCTCATCGTGGTGAACAACGCACTCTTCGTGGGCGGCATCGCCTCCGGGATTCTGCCAGAAAAGCTCTACTATCTCGGGCGTTTCCTGCTGCTCGGGGCCACCTTGGGGATCGTGATTCTCATCGGTAATGGATGGAAAGGCATCTTCGACTTGCTTCGCCCGATGATGCGGTGGCGGATCTCGCCCTGGTGGTATCTGCTCGCGTTCAGTTGGCCAGTGCTGATGTCGCTTCTGGTTCTAGCGGGTAAGGGGATGGTGACCGGAAATGGTTTCTCCGAGATCACAGCGGATTTCTCAGTGGTCACCCATCCGGCCGTCGCAAAAACCATTTTCGTCGGCTCGTTCATCGGGGAAATCGTGTGGGTGAGCTACGCCATCCGCCATTTTTCAAACAAACTCACGCCCTTCATCGGCAGCCAGATCGTGGCTGTCGTTTGGACCCTCTGGTGGATGCCCATGGTCCTTCTGAACGTCGGCGTCTTTCCCGGGCTTCCACCACTCGCGCTGTTGTTAGTCATGCTGGGCGTCGCCGCGATGTGCTCCTTCATCTATTGGCACACCCAAAGCGGACTCGCTGTGCTAACGCTCCAAATCATGGTGAATTCCACTGGACTCATTTTCCCCATCATCCCCAGCACTGGAGGCGTCGCGACCTACTACGCCTTCGCAGGCATCTACTTCGCATGCGTCATGCTGCTCTACTTCCGATACGGTCCGAAACCGATCTTAAAGGTCGGAGGCTCTCAAGGTTAGACCGGCTCTCGTCCTCCCGGTCAACGGCGTCCGCATCTACTCGCCGGGTGGGTCACAGCTCCACCTTCCGCAGGCGCAGTGCGTTGCTGATGACGGAAAACGAACTCAGGCTCATCGCCACTCCGGCGAGCATGGGGCTGAGCAGGATACCGAAGAAGGGATAGAGCAATCCCGCCGCCACCGGGATGCCGAGGGCGTTGTAGAGGAACGCAAAAAGGAGATTCTGGCGGATATTGCGCATCGTCGCGCGGCTCAGGCGGATGGCTTGGGCGATGCCGCGAAGATCGCCGCGCACGAGGGTGATGTCCGCACTTTGGATGGCCACATCCGTGCCAGTACCCATGGCGATGCCGACGTCCGCCTCACTGAGAGCGGGTGCGTCGTTGATGCCATCGCCCGCCATGGCCACGTGATTTCCCTGTGCGCGGAGTTCCCGGATGTGGGCGATTTTTCCGGCAGGCTCCATCTCCGCTTGGACGTCTTTGATGCCGAGCTGACTCGCCACGGCAGCGGCGGTGCGGCGATGATCACCGGTGAGCATAACGAGTCGAATGCCAAGTGCTTCGAGCTCTCGAACGGCCCGGGCGGAAGTGGGTTTGATCGAATCGGCGACCACGAAAATTCCGGCGGCTTGACCCTCGATGGCGATGAACATGACGGACTGCCCTTGTGCCTGCCGCGCCGCAGCGACTGACTCAAACTCCTCGAAACCACTGACAGATTCCTGCTTGAGGAAATCCAGCTTGCCGATCGTCACCGCCCGGTCGGCGACGATCCCAGCCACGCCACCACCAGCGACGGAGCGAAAGCCGGTCACTTGCGCGAGCGAAATTTCCCGCTCCTGGGCACCCTGCACGATGGCGGCGGCGAGCGGATGCTCGCTGTTTTGTTCCAGCGAAGCGGCGAGGCGCAGCAGCTCGCCCGGGGAGATGCCTGCGGCTGGCAAAGTCTCGGTGAGCTTCGGCTTGCCCTCGGTGAGCGTGCCGGTTTTATCGACGACGAGGGTGGTGATTTTTTCCAAGCGTTCGAGAGCTTCCGCATTTTTCACCAGCACGCCTTCCTGCGCTCCGCGACCGATGCCGACCATGATGGACATGGGGGTGGCCAGGCCGAGCGCACAGGGACAAGCGATGATGAGCACTGCCACTGCATTGACGATGGCGAAGGCGAGTTTCGGCTCCGGTCCAAGCCAACTCCAAAGGATGAAACTGAGCACCGACACCACCATCACCGCAGGCACGAAAATCCCGGCAACGCGATCAGCCAGCGCCTGGATCGGCGCACGGCTGCGCTGCGCTTCCGCCACCATACTAACGATTTGCCCCAGCAGAGTGTCCTCGCCCACCCGCTCGGCCCGCATGATGAAGCTGCCGCTGCCGTTGACCGTGCCGGCGGTGACGGCATCACCTGCCGCTTTCTCCACAGGCAGTGGCTCGCCAGTGATCATGGACTCCTCGACCCCAGATCGCCCTTCGATCAGCACACCATCCACCGGCACCTTGTCGCCAGGGACCACGCGCAGCAGGTCGCCGATTTTCACCCGATCCAGCGGGACCACCGAGTCACCGCCGGGAGTGATGACGCGGGCGGTAGGCGGTGCGAGATCCAGCAATGCCTTGATGGCGCTGCCAGTGCGACCGCGGGCACGCAGCTCTAGCACCTGCCCGAGAATCACCAGCACGATGATCACCGCCGCCGCCTCGAAATAAACGGCCACGTGGCCACCATGGCGCATGGCGGGCGGAAAAAGCCCCGGTGCAAGCATGGCCACCACGCTGGACAAATAGGCGGCACCGACGCCGATGGCGATGAGGGTGAACATGTTCCAGTGACCGGTCCGGAGCGAGCGCCAGCCACGGCGGAAGAACGGCCAGCCCGCCCAAAGCACCACCGGAGTGGTGAGGAGAAATTGAATCCAGCGCGATGTGCTGCCGACCACCCAAGCCTGACCCCCAAGTCCCGGGATGAGATGCGCCATGGCTAACAAAAACACCGGCAAGGTGAGCGCGGCGGAGATCCACAGTTGGCGCGTCATTTCTAGCAGTTCTCCAGGTTCCTCCGGGGTGACGGTTTCCGGTTCAAGCGCCATCCCGCAATGCGGGCAGTCTCCGGGATGATCCTGCCTCACCTCCGGGTGCATGGGGCAGCGGTAAACCGTGGCGGCAGCGGATTTCCATGCGGGATTCCTCTCGAGCGCCATCCCACACTGCGGACAATCTCCAGCGGTGTCCGATTCCACCCCAGGGCACATCGGGCAAAAATAGCGCGCCGCCGTGGATGGCGTGACCTCGGCCTGAGCGCCGCTGCCATGCGGGCAAGCTGACTCCGGCTCGGACTCGGGTGAATGACAACAACGGCTCATGAGATGGACGGATTAAAATTCGCCGACGATCAGGAACCCCTAATGCCGGAACCCAGCGCCTTCCTGCTAGAACGGACTCAACAAGGAACTTCGCACGACCGGGAAGAGTTCTTTGTTCGAAGCTTCCATCAATTGCCCGGACCACTGGTCGAGGATCTCCTCGTTGGCCCGCGTCAGCGTCTTCTCATTGAAGTTCACGATCTTGGAAACGGTCGCCCTGCGGTCTGCCACGGTGCCGATGGTTTTTCCGGTGGCGGCGTCCTTCACCCGCGCCTCGAAGGCCATGTTCCCAAGGCCCGCTGGCGGACGACCGAAATTCACCTCCGTGAGGGCGACTTCGAGGATCAGCGTTCCGGGCCGGGAAGTGTCGCTGGTGATGTAGTAACTGCAAACGGGCGATGAAAACGCCTTCTTCAACGAGGTGGTCCAGTAGTTGGCGAGCGCCTTGCTTTTTTTCAAGTAGCGTGCGCGGTCCGGCACATACTCGCTGGCACTATCAGCCCATTGCTCTTTGCGGAGCCATTTCGTGGAAACAGGCCTCACGACGATGTTTTGATACTTGCTGGCATCCACCGCCGGCGATCTCCACGAGTGGTCGAACGGGAGCCGGGGATTCCGCGACGTCGTGTCCGTGCCTGTGGTGGCCAGAAAAGAACTCGTCGGCGCGGGGGCGACGACTTTCCCCACCGTGCAACTGGTGAGCAGGATTCCTGATAGGAGGGCAATGGGTCGCAACTTGGCCATGGCGGTATTCAGCTGTCCGGGAGACGCCCGCCGCAAGGATATTCAGAGATGCGGTCGGCGAGTTGCAGAAGTTCTATTTCGCCGGATGGAATCCCGGACGGTTCTCACGGATGAGTCGGGAGAAATCGGGGGAATCGTTGGCAGCCTTTGCGGCGGCGTTGATGTGGGCGCGCCGCTTGAGCTCGGCGAAGGGCAGCGCGTCGGTCAGGATGGCACCACGTTCGTAAAGCATCTCGTCGCCCTTGCCATTGACGAGCATGCGCCAGTCCCACGGCTGCCGTCCGGCGGATGGCCGCTGGCTGCGGATGGCCGTGGTGCAGTTGGTGGTGATGGCGTTATACCAGCGGGGTTTTTGGTTAAGCTGGTTGATAGAGTCGATGTATTCGAGGAACCGCTCGCGGATGTGCTCAAGTCCGGCGGCGGTCCGATAGAGATAGACGTCCTCGCCCGCCCGGTAGTTGGTGCGGACGCGCACGGCATCCCGCTCGTCGGCGGCGACAAAGATCAGTTCATACTGCCGGTAGAGGCCGCCGATCGCGGAGTAGCTCTGCCCGACTTTTTTACGGGTCTCGATGGAGAAACACAGCGGTGGCCCCTCCGCGAACTGGAAGCTGACGATGGGATGGGCCATCCACGGCGAACCCCAGTAGTTGATGAACAAATCCATGTGCGTGAGCTGCGACAGACGCACCGTGCGGGTCTCCCACACCGGGGTGGCATCGGTGGCCGTGCGGTAGTCGAAATTCCTCACATGGTGGATCGTCACCTCGTCGCCGTGGATTTCTGCCCACGGCTTTTGCGCCACATCTGCCTGCCACTCGGCCTCGCCGGTCGGCTTGAGCGCGAGCCACCAAATCAGGACAACCACGAATCCAACACCCACGAGGCCGATTTTCCGCGACCACGGGGTCACGAGCATCACCACTGCCAGATTCAAGGCGGCGAAGGCCCAGGCGAGAATCTTGGACGGACCATCGAAATGCAAGGCCCCGAAGGCCCACACGAGAGCGGGCAGACCCAACAGAAGGAAGCAGAACCAGCGGAAGTATTTCATGAGGAATCGGAGAAAATGATCAGGGCGCG
>JBOFET010000377.1:0-18448 GCA_051648225.1 Luteolibacter sp. | reverse complement strand
TTCTGTCAGAGAGGCGAGCGCGACCTCCCGTGGATCCTTGAGCCGCTGGGTGCGGGTCCGCTTGTTCCATAGCCACGCGGCAAGCACTAACAATAAAACACCGCCGGCGATGGAGCTGTAGAGCACGACCGGCGGCTTCTCGGGCACTGGGATTTCCACCAGTGCCTTCGGCCCGCGGATGTCCTCGACGGCATCAGGTGCTTGGGCTGATAGATTACAGGTTAGAGTCGCGATCAGGAGACCGCGGAAGAGACGCCGGGGGATGGAATTGCAGTTAGGCATGATCAGCCGGAGCGTTGGCGACGGCTCTGGAAGAAGCCCATCAGCGCGGGCATCCAGTTCTCGCCGTTGGTGAATTGCAGCAAGTCCACGCCGAGCGAACGGATGCGCACGGCGGTGAGTTCGCGGCGTTCGCGGGATTGCCTTTCGAATGCCGCGCGGACCTTGGCGCTGCCGGTGTCGATCTCGACGACTTGGCCGCTTTCCGCGTCTTCGATGCAAATCCGGCCGACGTCTGGCAGAGATTCCTCGCGCGGATCAGTGACAGAAACGGCGATCACGTCGTGCCGGCGGTTAGTGACTTGCAGCTTGTTGCGCAGGAGTTTCAGCCGGTCTTCGAACGGCGCGCCAAGGCAGAAATCCGAAACGAGGAAGAACACGGATTTGCGGTGGATAACTTGGTTCGCGAAATCGAGCGCTTTCGCGATGTCGGTGCCGCGTTTCTCGGGTTGGAAATATAAAGTCTCGCGGATCAAGCGCATGATGTGCATCCGGCCCTTTCCCGGCGGAATGTATAACTCGACATCGTCGCTGAAAAGAATCAGGCCGACTTTGTCCCGATTTCGAATGGCGGATGCTGCAAGCACTCCGGCGGCCTCGGCGGCGAGTTCGCGTTTGGAATCGACGACGGAACCGAAGTCGGAGGATGCACTGACGTCGATCATCAGCAGGATGGTTAGTTCACGTTCTTCGGTGAAGAGTTTCACGTGCGGGTCACCGGTGCGGGCGGTGACGTTCCAGTCGATGGTGCGGACGTCGTCGCCCGGGACGTAGTTTCGCACCCGGTCGAAGTCCATGCCGCGGCCTTTGAAAACGCTGGCGTAGCGGCCTGCTAGAGAGTCGTCGACAAGCCGGTTCGTGCGGACTTCCATGCGCCGGACGCGGCCGAGTATTTCCGCCGCGCGGGCCTCGTCCTTGAGGCTGATGGGCGTGCTGGTTTTCGGTTTGATCATGATGTTAGGTCAATTTTGACAAGGGACGAGATGTCCCTTCCCCTTAGGGCACCGGAAGTTCGTCGAGGATGCGGGTGACGATTTGCTCGCTGTTGAGTCCTTCCGCTTCCGCTTCGTAGGTGACGGTAACGCGGTGGCGCATGACGTCCATGGCCACGTTTTTCACATCGTGCGGCGTGACATAGGCGCGGCCGTTGAGGAAGGCGTGGGCGCGGCTGGCGAGGGCGAGATTGATGGTGGCACGCGGCGAAGCACCCACGCGGATGAGTGGCGCGATGTGGATGCCGTGTTCGTCCGGGCGGCGGGTGGCGTGGACCATGCGGACGATGTAGCGTTTCACTTTTTCATCCAGATAGAGGTTGTTCACGACTGTCCGTGCTTGCTGGATGGCTTCGAGACTGACGATCGGCTGGGGCACGGGCATTTCTTCGGTGGTGCCTGCCAGATCGAGCACGCGGAGCTCCTCCTCCTCGGTCGGATAGTCCATGACGACCTTCATCATGAAGCGGTCGAGCTGCGCTTCTGGCAGCGGATAGGTGCCTTCCTGTTCGAGCGGATTCTGGGTGGCGAGTACGAAGAAGGGAGAGGGCAGCGCGAAGGTCTGCTCGCCGATGGTGACCTGCTTTTCCTGCATCGCCTCTAGTAGTGCGCTCTGCACCTTGGCGGGCGCGCGGTTGATCTCATCGGCGAGGATGAAATTTGCAAAAACCGGGCCGTGTTTCACGCGGAAGCGGGCTTCGCGCGGGTCGTAGATTTCCGTGCCCACGATGTCGGCGGGCAGCATGTCCGGGGTGAACTGGATGCGGTTGAATTTCGCATTGACGAGCGAGGCGAGCGTCTTGAGGGCGAGGGTTTTCGCGAGGCCGGGCACGCCTTCGAGCAGGATGTGGCCCTTGACCATCAGTGAAATGAGCAGGCGGTCCACCAAGTCGCTTTGACCGATCAAGTAGCGGCCGATTTCGCTGCGAAGCGGGTGGATCCAGTGTGAGGCCTCGCGCACGATCGCCTCGGTGTCCTCCGGATTTGGGATGGGTGTGGGATGGTTTTCCGTGTCAGATGTCATGATTCGTCGTCGTTGATTCCAAAGTCTCAAATGGCTGTGATCACGCCACGCCGGACAAGCGACGGGACACCCGTGGCTCGTCTAAAATGCCATGTTTTCAAATCCATGCGGCGGACTGTGTCTGGCAGTTCCTCGGCTTCCAAGCGCCAACTGCGAGTTCCTGATCCGTGGTCGTTTTCCGTCGAGATGCCAGACGGGCGTGGAAAACCGGTGATGATTCAATTCGGGAGCCGGGTGACCACCACGCGGTAGAATCCCCTTGGGAAAGTGGCAGCCTCAGGGTCCGTGACGGTGGTTAGTAAACCTGTGCCGGCGATGTTTTCCTCAACGACTGACCACGAAGCAAGAGCCAGCGAACTGCTGCGCTCCACTCGATAGAGGCGCCCTGCGAGTGTGGGAAATGCGATGGAAACATTGACCGGGCCGACGCTGGAAGCTGCTTTGAAAAAGCTGTTACCGTTGTTCGGCAAGGTGCCGATCACATACTCGTCGATGTTGCTGTATCCATCGCCATCAAGGTCGAGAGCTGCATCGATGAGCGCGGGATTGAGCCCCACTGATACCTCATAGTCGTCGGGCAGGGTATCGTTGTCAGAGTCGCCATCGAAGAGTGTGGCGGTGGCGACGATCTGGCTGCCGAGCGTGAGTCCGCCAGTCGCATTGCTGAGAGTCACGGTGAAGCTCTCCGCCGCCTCGGGAGTGTTGTCGTTGAGAATGGGAATGGTGAAGGATTTCACCAGCTCGCCGGGGGCAAAGGTAAGGGTGCCGCTGGTGCTGGTGAAGTCACTTCCCGCAGTGGCGGTGCCGCCGGTGGTGGTGTAGTTGACGGTGGCTTGTTCTTCACGCCCGCCGGTGCGGGTGACGGAAACCGGAAGGCTGTTAGTTTCCTCGCCGCTGCTGGTGGTGGCTGCGGTGAAGAAGACGTTGTCGGTGCAGGTGACCGTGGTGAAGTTGAGCCTCCAGCTTGAAATCGATCCCGCATCCCCTGCGGTAAAATCCTGCACGTAAAGCCGCCAGTTGCCGATGGCCGAAAGGCCGCGATATTCGCCGAGGGAAGCTGCGGGCTCGACATTGCTATCCCCGATGAAATCGCGATCCGGTCCGTAGTTATCTGAGGGCTGATAACTGCCTGTGCCAATACTTCCAGCCGATGGAAATGGGATCGTGGCCTCGTCATCAAAGGTGAGATTCAATGATGAAACATCGGAATCACTGCCACCACAGAAGAGGCGTAATTTCAGGGCATCCGGCCCGTGCAACAACACGCCGACATCATCCACGAAGGAATGGCTGAAACCATTGAGCTGTGCCGTTAGGTTTTGGACGCGACCCACAAGACCGGAGACGCTGAGATTGGAGGGGGATGGCGAGCCGGTATTGTTGTCGATGATGGTGATCGCGCCTCCGTTGAAGCTCGATGTGTTCGTGGTTCCCAGAGGGATGAGGAGATTGGCAAACCCACGGTCGTTAGGTCCGTCTTGGAGTTTTAAAACGAGAGGGATGGACATGCCGCAGCCGCCTTCGAGTTTGAATGAGAAACTGCGCGAGAGGGTCGCTCCGGCATTGATAGCTCCATAGTTTTGCGCGGCAGAGGGTGAGCGGACGCCGCCGAGTGGAAGCAATGCCGCCGTGAGCGCGGTGGTCGCCGCTGATCCGTTGTTTTTCAAACTGAGATGGAAGGTAACGGTCTCACCGGGATCTGCCGCCGAATTCGGAGGTGTATTGGTCTCGCTGGCAAGCGCGGCGACGGTGCCGACGATGGGCACGGTCTGGGTGCTGCCCCAGAGTTTCACGGTGACACCCGTGAGGCTGCCAGTGTCATCTGCGAGGCGGTCCGCTACTTTCACCGTCCAGTTTCCGGCAGCGGACTCCCCCCAGTGAAAAACCGAACTATAAGTCCAGGTGAGATTGTCGGCGCCATCTAGATAAGCCTGTGCCAATTTACTAACCATCCCAGACGGGGATGTGAGCGTGACCTCAAGGTCTCCGACCGCAGTGTGGGTGGCATTCACGGTGACGGTGACATGCTCGACGCGGAAATTCCCGGGGGTGAAATTGACCGTACGGCTCACACCCGCAGCGTTGTTATCCGCCAGTGTGGCCGGGAGTGATGAGGCAACTAACTGCGTGGTCGTCATGACTGGCAGGTTCGTCCACTGCTGGGCGAGGGCCACGGCACCCGCAGCGTCGATCAATCCTGCGCCGTATTTGTGGTTGAAAGTCAGGCCCGCGCCGTTCGTCTTCCAGTCGATGTCCGTGCGCTGGGGTTTGCGAGCCGAGCGAATGAGAATTTCCTTCACATCGCGCCAACCCAGGTTCGGATTCGCTTCTAACATCAGCGCGATGATGCCCGAGACGAGCGGGCACGCCGAGGAAGTGCCGCCGAAGTCGTTGGTGTAATCTCCTCCTGCTCCGGCAGTGACGTTGTATCCACCAGAACCAGTTAGATCGGTGGTGCGGATTCCTTCGTTTTTCCCACCGCTGTCGGATGGCGCGGAAATAAGAATGTTAGATCCGGGTTCGGAATAATAGCTTTGGAAACCGGCGTCATTCACTGCGGCCACCGCGATGACGAAGGTAGAATTCGCGTAGCCGTCGTAGTTTGAGTTATCAGCCGAAGTGAATCCATTGCCCGCCGCAAAGACCTGGATCACGCCTTTTCCGCCACGTCCGGTCGTCACTGCCGCCTCCAGCGCGGCTGTTGCCAGGGGTCCGGGGCCGCCATAGCCCGTTCCATCGGGCAGGCCCCATGAGTTGCTTTTGATGTGGACGGCTTGATTGTGAATGCTGAAAGCGTCGGCCTCATTGAGGTCGGTGCTCGGAGTGGCGATGAGGCGGAAGCCCGTCAACATCGCTAACGGAGCGGCTCCGCTGACACCGACGCCATTTCCGCCGATGGCCGCTGCCACTCCGGCGCATGCCGTGCCGTGGCCATCTTGGACGAGATCGACCGGAGTGGGATCTTGGTCATTGCCGTTGTAATCGTAGTCGATGGCGGTGTTGTAATTTCCCTGGAGATCGGGATGTGCGTGCTGCACGCCGTCGTCGATGATGCCAATGGTCACGCCAGCCCCTCGGAACGTGTCCCAGACTGGGGTGATACCCGTGTCCATCCACAGCGCTCCGCCTAACTGGGTGGTGTTGAGATGATGCCATTGCTGCGAAAAAAGCGGATCGTTCGGCACCCACTTTTTTTCACGTTGCGTCGCCAGTAGAACATCGGCGGCTTCCACTTCCGGCATCTTTCGCAGCGACTCCATGGCAGCCAGAGCCGCCTCGGATGTCCCGGCGTCGATGATGAGCATGCCCTTCGCATACTCAGGCTCTCGGGAGACTCGCAGCCCGCTCGCTTTGGCGAAGTCTTTGCCGGTGATTCCGGGTTTGAGGCGAACCCCTATCTCCCGCGTGACAAAATGACGGATCGTTTGTTTTTGATTTCGTGATTTCGGGCCGCTGGCGACTTCCATGAGCACGATTTCGACCTCTTCGGCTGCCGCCTTCTTGGCTCGGGCGGCTTTCGCCTGAGTGACGAGATCACTGCCGGATATCGGATGCATCACCCGCCGCCCGTCGGCACTTTTCACAGCGAGTTCGCCCGGTGAAACGACCAGCTGACGTTTCATGCCGTTGATTTGGATTTCGTAGCTTGGCCTGAGAGGAGGCGTCACATCAGGCTCCTTCGCGAATCCTAAACCACACAGACAAAGAAAAATCCCAATGCAATGGTTCAGTTTCATACCGCGAAAAAACCTTATTTGAGCGCGATTCGGCAAGGTAAGTTTCGTGACAAGGTGGCCGCGATTTACCGAGTGGCGGAACCGGGGAGTGAAAAGCTGGAATGTGAGTCAAGGATGTTGGAAATGGATCTAACCACTTGTCATGAAGTGTGGGATCTCCGGTCAATTGGACCCGACCTTCTCGGGGAGGTGGATGCCGTTGCGTGTGGCCCAGTTCTCCGCAGCTTCGGGGGCGTCTTTCATCCAGCGCTTGAGACTCTTGGCAATCAATTTCTCCCGAACGGCGGCGTCCGGAAGTCGGGTGGCGATGGCCATGGCGGATTCGGGACGATTTTCCAACAGGCTTTCCACCGCAAGCGAGCGGAGTGCATCGGCGGCGCCGCCTTGGGGTTGTTGGTCCACCCAGGAAATCAGATTTTCCGGAGAAACTTGCGCCCAAGCGCGAACGGAATCATCCAGTGCCGTGCTCCGTTCCGGCGAGTCCGGCAGGGAAAGGGTCCACGCAATGGATTTTTCGGGTTCGGTGGCGGCCCATCTTGAGGCGATCGACGGGATGGCGAGTTCGCGGGTTTCACCCGCCGGAAAGCGAGCCGCCCACTCGGAGGCAGTGGCGGGGTCGCTGCCCGCCCACAGTGAAAGCAAGGTCGCGGCGGAGGTGCTCTGGATTTCTCCCGTTAGAGTCATCACCCATCTGGCTGCGGCTGCCGGATCCTGCGCACCCCACTCGCCGATCAGGGATTCCGTGATTTCATCCGCGCCGGGTTCTTGCAAGCGGCTGTGCACCCATCGCGCCGCATCCTCGGGCGATCGGGCGACCCACTCAGCCGCCAAGGAGGCGAAGGCTGTCGTTTTTCGATCCGCATCCGCGAAGGAGCTGACCCATGAGCTGGCTGCCTGAGGATCGCTCGCGGTCCATGCGCTGATCACGGAAGTAATGGCCCCGTCGGAGATAGTTCCGCCGGGCAAGCGGGTGACCCATGCTGCTGCCGAAGCCGGATCGGTCCGCGCCCATTCATAGGCGATCACGGCATTGGCTTGGCTGGCGATTGGTCCCGTGAGTTGGGTTTCCGCCCAGTTTGCGGCGTTGACGGGGTCTTGGGACGCCCAGCCTGAAAACACCGCAGTGATGGCTTCCTGCTGGAGGCTGCCGGCGGGAAGGCTGGCCGCCCTATCCAAAGCGGCGTGAGGATCTTTTCTGCCCCATTCTTCCATGAGTCCACTCAGGAAGGCGGAACGTTCCGTAAAATCATGGATCGCGAGGGACTGACGCCATGCCTCCGTTGGATCGAGTTTCGCGATCGCCCGGGCTTTTTCCTCGGTGCTTGCCGGTCCGCGCGCCGTCTTGGCTGAGTCGGACCGCGATCTTGAGGGACTTGGAGTGGCTGCCGAAGAATGGACCGAAGCCCCGGGTAACGTTTTTCCTCCGTCCCTCCGCATCATCCATGCCGTTTGCACGATTCCGCCTCCAGCAGCCAATCCTAACCCCAGCATCACGAGGGGGTGAGCGAATGACTTCTTCATAAATTCAGCTTTAGAAAAAACCGGGTCTCCTGCAAAACAAGAGGCCCGGTTAGGACCGGAAAATTCAGTGGATGACGGGCTTTGGCAGAGGGTCAATCGTCGTCGTCGTCACTGTCATTGTCGTCGTCTTTATCGTCGTCGTCGTCATTGTTGTCATCGTCGCCGTCGCCGTCGTCATCGCGATCGTCACTTTTACTAACACCGTCGCCGTCGCCATCATCATCCGAGTCATCACTGATGCCGTCGCCATCGACATCGTCTTCGTCGGGGCTATCATCCAGGCGACCGTCACCATCGATGTCAAATTCATCGGGGCTATCGTCCGAGCGGTCATCACCATCGATGTCGGATTCGCTGGGAGAATCATCGGATTTCCCATCACCATCAATGTCGAGTTCGTTAGCAGAATCATCGGATTTTCCATCACCATCGATGTCGAATTCGCTGGAGGAGTCATCCGCGAGGTCGTCCCCGTCGATGTCGGTTTCCCGCGGGTCGTCGTTGTCGAGACGGTCACCGATGTATTTGCGTTTGAGCGGGCGGCGCCGGGAGACCCCACCGTCCACGTTTCTGTCGTCACCGTTGAGGATGCCGTCGTTATCCACGTCGGGATCGGCGATGTTGGGGATACCGTCCCGGTCGAGATCGGGTAATTTGGGGCCGCGCTTGGATTTTTTTGAAGATTGTTTCGAGCCTTGCGATGAAGAGTTGCCTTCAGACGTTCTGGCATCGACCTCGCCGATGCCGAGGGCTGCGAAGCTTACGGTGGCGATGGCGATTCTCCTCCAGGCATGGAAAGTGGTGATTTGGGAGTATTTCATGTTGGTGTTGAGTTCGGATATTGGTCCGTGTGGACGGGGCAAGAATCCCCACCAAACTCCGGTCCAGCAACGTCTCGATGGTAACTAAATGGTTACTTCATTTTGACACGGTGGAGTTTATCGTTTCACGAGTCCTTGCAGACAGATGTCGTCACCGAGCTTGCGGAAGTCGATTTCATCCAAGTGCAGTGACTCCGCAAGACCCTGGCCTGCGAGGCCTGCGGTGGGACCGCCGCAAAGCATGGGGGCGTAGTAGATGAAGACTTCGTTGACCAAGCCCGCCTCAAACAGTGCGGCAGAGAAGACGCCGCCGGCCTCGACGAGGACGGTTAGAACGCCTTGCTCGCTGGCGAGGTTCCGCAGGATTTCCGCGAGATCGCCGCGGGGGCGGATGAGGGTACGCTCCATGGGACCCGGCAGCGACAGGGTTTCCGGTCGGTCGGAAATGACGACGCGCCAGGGTTGCTGGCGTCCGGCTAACAGCTCCGGCACACGGATGGTGAGCGCGGGCCGGTCGCGGCGGACGGTCTCGCCACTGGTGAGAATGGCGTCTGCGGTGGCACGGAGTTTCTGGACGTCGGCACGGGCTTCTTCGCCTGTTAGCCATTGACCCTCGCCGGGCGGGCGGGTGATGCGGCCGTCGAGGCTCATGGCGGTTTTCCAGATGACCCATGGCAGGCCGGTTTCACGGACTTGGAAAAACGGGCGGAGGAGTTTTTCCGCGAGGTCCTGGCAGACGCCGGAGGTGACTTGGATGCCGGCGGCTTCTAGCAGCTGATCGGCGCGGCCGGCATGGAGTGGATTCCGGTCCGTGGTGGCGTAAACAACGCGGGCGATGCCGGCATCGATCAAGCCTTGGGTGCAGGGCGGTGTGCGGCCATGGGTAGAGCAGGGTTCGAGTGTGATGTAGATGGTCGCGCCCCGGACGTCCTGGTGGGCGGTGGTGGCGAGGGCTTCGCGCTCGGCGTGGGGCTGACCGGCAGCGCGGTGCCACCCGGATCCTAACAGCTCACCGTTTTTCACGATGACGGCGCCGACCGGCGGATTCGGCGCGGTTTTCCCGATCCCCTTGCGCGCTTCGTCGAGCGCGAGATTCATCCAGTGGGCATCGTTCATGCGGAGGGGTCGGACTCTTTCTTGGGGGCAGGGGTGAGCTGCATTTGGATGGGCTTGTCGGTGGTGAGGTGCATTTCGCGCTGGGGGAAGGGCACGCCGATTTTGTTTTCGGCGAATTGTTTTTCGATCATCAGCCGCAGATCGCTGGCGACGACGATTCCGTTCGTGCCGCCGCCGAGGTTGATCCAGAAGTAGAGGGTGAACAGGAGTGCGTTATCACCGAAGTCTTCGAAAATGGCGTAGGGAGCGGGGTGCTTGAGCACGAGTCCGTGGCGACCCGCGACTTCGGCGAGGATTTCCATCACTTTCTGCGGATCGGTGCCGTATGCCACGCCGACCCGGATGCTGCGGCGCATGTGGCCACTGCTGAGTGTCCAGTTCGTCACCCGGTTTTCGAGGAAGACGGAGTTGGGAATCATCGTTTCGACATCGTCGGCGCTCTTGAGGATGGACGAGCGTGTATTGACCTCCACGACGGTTCCGACGACGCCGTCCACATCAAGGATGTCACCGACGCGGATCTTGCGCTCGGCGAGGACGATGATGCCGCTGATGAAGTTTTTAATCAGCGTCTGCATGCCGAAGCCGACACCGATGGCGAGGGCACCGCCGAAGAACGCGAAGATGGTGAGGGGAATCCGCAGAAATGAGAGCGTGCCGATGGCAAGGAAGACGCCGACGACGATCATCAGCCAGTTGCGGAGCATTTTGGCATTCGTCTCGGCGAGGTGGCCGCGGGTGATGAGGGTGGTCTGGATGCGGTTGGCAATCTTCGTGGCGATCCAGTAGCCGATGACGAAAAACAGCAGTGCACGCAGCAGCATGCCGAGGGTGACGGGGATGTTCCCAGTGATGGTCTGGCCGTCCACTTCCACGCTGTCCACGTAGTTGGTGACTTGATAGCCCCAGATTTTCCGGAGGGCGGTCCATGTCGAAGCGGCGAATTTTTTGGTGCGGTGGAAGGATGCTTCTTCACCGGGTTTCGGGGTGAAATCGGTGACCCAGCGGTTGAGAAGTTTGCTCTGGGTGGCTACGGCCTGGGAGACGCGCTGAAGCATGGCGAGCGACTCGGTGTGGATGGCGCGTTGTTCGTTGAGCAGACTGAAGCGCGGGTCACCCGGGGTGATGGATGAGGCACGGGCCTCGAGTTTGCTAAGGTCGGCCGCGCTGGCGGAAATGTCGTTGCCTGCGACGTTTTCCCAGCTGGCAAGGCGGTCGAGCAGGAGTTTGAGCGAGGAGAGTGCCTTGTCTCGTTGATCCGGCCCGGCGGCGTCGAGCAAGGCCCTGCGTTCCTGATAGGCGGTGTAGTTGATGTTTTCCAGCTGGATGAGGCTTTCCAGGCCTTCGACGAGAGACTGGATGGACTCGACGCGCTGCTCCGCGACTTCGAACCGGAATCGCGCAAGTTCCAACCCGTCCTGCGGCGGGTCTTGTGGGGAGGTGGCGGGCAAGGCGTCGAGGGCGACCTGTGCCTGGTTGCGGGCGGTCATGGCGGACTTGAGCCGCTTGGAGACGGCGTCGAGTTCCTTTTGAAAGGCTTTTTTCCGCTCCCCGGAAAGGGTTTCGATCTTGGTGAGATCGGCAGCGTCGAAGCGGGTGCTGGCGGTGGCGATTTTGAGTTTGCGATCCACCAGTGCGAGATCCGTGGTGGCGGCGGAGATGCGGTCCTGGAGGCTATCGTGGATGCTCTGCATCAGGGCGGCGCGGGCCACCAGTCCGCGGGATTTCGCGCGGGCGGCTTCCATCCGCCACTTGGCGGTCTCGCGGGTCGCGTCGTCCGCGGTTTGGAAGGCGAGCATGGCCGCGCTGACGGCTTCTTCAGCGGACTTGGTCTCGCCTCGGAGGCTGGAAAGCAGGCGCTCGTAGTTGGTGAGGGAGGATTGTGAGGATTTGAGGATGGCGAGGATGGCGTCCTTTTCGTTGAGCAGTTCGTCCACCATGAGGATGGAGTAGGGCGGTGTTTCCGTGAAGCCGGACCACTCGGCATCGTTGCTGCGGGCGCGTTCCAGCGCCTTGCGAGTGTCGGCGATGATGTTGATGTTCTTAATCGAGCGGCTGGCGGTGAGGATGATCTGCTCGAGATCGCGGCGGCGTTGGTCCAGTTCCTCCGGGGTGATTTCTTGAGGGAGCGTGGCGGTGGAAGCGTCGAGGCGGCTCAGGGAATCACGCGCTTCCTGTTGCCATTGTTCGAGGCGCTTGCGGACGTCTTCGGGTTTTTCAGGCGCTTCGGGATTCGCGGGTTCTTGGGAGGTCGCAGCTTTTTTGATGGCGTTGACCTGGCCGTGGACGGGTGGAAGGAGGCCAGCTGCGAGGAGGCAAATCACGGCGACGCGGCGGAGAGTGTCGGATTTCGGAAAGGGAAACTTCATGGACGGGAAATCAATCGGGCTTGTGGATCGCGAGTGGGGCAGCTTCCAAGTGCGGATGCCGTTATCGTCGCCAATCCGGCGGATCTGAGGGACAGCCTTGCGCGGAGCGAGAGTCGCCCTTTGCACACGGCGCATCAAGCGGGAAGCGCCCGCTCCGGAAATCCCCCGGCCGACTTGCCGAAACCGGGGACGACGACCTTTAGTCCGAGGGGACAAAAAACCTCAAATTCCGCGATGCTCGGGGCTTGCTCGCAGACTGATGGTTTTCTAGCGTCCCGCCCCCGCCGCGAAATCACTTCCTGCCGCAGGAAAAAACCACCCGACCATGAGCGCTAAAAAATCCAGTTTGAGCCACGATCACGACACGGTGCACCAGCCGCCGAAGGAATTTTCGGCAAAAGCCCGCATCCCTTCGATGGCGGCTTACAAGAAGCTCTACAAGGAATCCATCGACAAGCCGGAGGTCTTCTGGGCGCGCGAGGCGAAGGAGCTGACGTGGCAGAAACCGTGGTCAAAAGTGCTCGATTGGAAGGCCCCGAACGCCAAGTGGTTCGACGGCGGAAAAATCAACGTCTGCGAAAACTGCGTGGACCGCCACGCCGCTGGCCCGCGCAAGAACAAGGCGGCCATCATCTGGGAAGGCGAGCCTGGTGACAAACGCGTGATCACCTACGGCCAGCTTCAAAAGGACGTCTGCCGCTTCGCCAACGTGCTCCTCAAAAACGGAGTCAAAGCCAAGGACCGCGTGCTCATCTACATGCCGATGATCCCGGAAGCCGCAGTGGCCATGCTCGCCTGCGCTCGCATCGGCGCGGTGCACAATGTGGTGTTCGGCGGATTCGCGGCGGAGGCTATCGTCGACCGGCTTGAAGATTCCGGCGCGACCGTGATCGTCACCGCCGACGGCGGCTGGCGGCGTGGCAAGGTCGTGGCGCTCAAGCCGGTGGTCGATGAGGCGCTCGCCAAATACGACAAGGTCAAGCGCGTCATCGTCGTCAACCGTTGCAACAACGAAGTCGCGATGGATGCCAAACGCGATGCCTGGTGGCACGACGAGGTGGCCAAGGTTTCTTCGAAACACGTTGCTAAAGGATTCGACTCCGAGCACCCGCTTTTCGTCCTCTACACGTCCGGCTCGACCGGAAAACCCAAGGGCATCCTCCACACCTCCGGCGGCTATCTCACCGGCACCTACTCGACCTGCAAATACATTTTCGACATGCGCGACGAGGATGTTTACTGGTGCACCGCCGACGTCGGCTGGATCACCGGGCACTCCTACATCGTCTATGGCCCGCTGGCCAACGGCGTCACCCAGGTGATGTATGAAGGTGCGCCAAACGCCCCGGACTTCGGCCGTTTTTGGAAAATGGTCGAGGAATACGGCGTCACGATTTTCTACACCGCGCCCACCGCGATCCGCGCGTTCATCAAGGCGGGCGATCATTTCCCGAAAGCCCACGACCTGTCTTCGCTACGCCTGCTAGGATCTGTTGGAGAGCCGATCAACCCGGAAGCCTGGAACTGGTATCACAAACACATCGGCGGCGGACGCTGCCCCATCGTCGATACCTGGTGGCAGACCGAGACCGGCGCGATCCTGATTTCCCCGCTTCCCGGCGCGACTCCCTGCAAACCCGGCACCGCCACCCTGCCGTTCTTCGGCGTGGATGCCGCGATCCTTGACGATGCTGGAAACGAGTGCAAAGCCGGCCAGGACGGACGCCTCGTCATCCGCAAGCCATGGCCATCGATGATCCGCTCGATTTACGGCGACAAGGACCGCTTCAAGAAAACCTACTGGTCCGACTACCCCGGCCTCTACACCGCCGGCGACGGCGCGCGCCGCGACAAGGACGGGAATTTCTGGATCATCGGCCGCCTCGATGACGTACTCAACGTCTCCGGACACCGCCTCGGCACCGCGGAAATCGAGAGTGCGCTCGTCTCCCACCCCGCCGTCGCAGAAGCGGCGGTCGTTGGTCGCCCGGACGACATGAAGGGACAGGCAGTCGCCGCGTTCGTCACGCTGAAGGGAAATTTCGAGGAATCCGAGGAACTCCGCGCCGAGCTGCGCAACCACGTCGGCAAAGTCATCGGTGCGATTGCCAAGCCGGACGACCTGCATTTCGCCCCCGGCCTGCCCAAGACCCGCTCCGGGAAAATCATGCGCCGCCTCTTGAAAGAGCTTGTCTGTACCGGTACCATTTCTGGAAATGTGACGACGTTGGAAGACATCTCCGTCATTGAAAGTCTCCAGCGCAAGATCGCCAAGTAAGCCAGCCAGCCCGCCCCCCCATGACATCATCCCGCTTCTACATTGCCCGCTTCGTGCAAGCATTCGGCTTCATCCGGAAAAACCTCCGGATGTCCGATGCCGCGAGCGAAATGCATCTTCTGCGCGAGGCCGAGGCGCAACTCGGCGAGGTGATCTGGGAGAAAATTGAATCCATCGAGGAACTCTCGGTAGAATACTGGAACCTCCGGAAACTCAGCAAGGAGCGCGAAATCGTCCAACGCAAACTCGACGACCATCAGGTGAAACTCGACCTCGCCTACGAGGAAAGGGTGAGCCTGCTCAACAACACTCCGGAGGTCCAACAGGCGCTGGTCGATAAGCGCATCGCGCTGCTTCTGGAGCTGGAAAATTTCGCCACGCGGCGGGACCAGATCGTCGTCGAAGCCCGCGACATTCGCCGCGCTTATGACGGGATGAAGATGAAACTTGAAGTCATGCTCAGGGAGCAACCCGAGTCGGAGAGCAAGGTGAAGGAGGTCGAAAAGGTCAAAGCCCGGCTCGTCGAACTCAAGAACGGATTCTCGGAACTCAAGCGCCAGCGGATTCAAATCGCCCAAGAACTGGAAGCCGGCGACGCCAGAATCGATCTCGTGGACGGGAAGCTGGAAGAGTATCGGAAGGACCAACGCCGCCGCGCCTCGGAGGTCTATGATTTGATCGGCGAAGGAAACAAAGAGATCTCCATCCTGCGTGCCGAGAAGGCGGTGTTGGACACCCAGATGCGGCAGCTTTACGCGGAGATCGGACGTTTCGTGAGCCGCAATACCCACCAGCACCCCGGTTGCGGCGCTGCGGTGCAATCCCACCGTGCGCTGGTCGAGGTGATGCGTGCCTTGCGCCGCTCGATCGCCCTCAATCACCGCCTCGCCGGGACTGCTTGAGGATTTCAGACTCTCAGTGAGCCGCGGAAAGCCCTCGCGCCGTAGTAGGATTGCGCGCCGTTGTGATAGATGAAAACCCGGCCGAAGCGGCGATCGCCAAAGAGTGCGCCACCGAGTTTTCTGATTTCCGCCGGAGATTTCACCCAGCTCGATGTTTTCATGTCGAAGTTCCCCAAGGTCTGAAACTCAAGGTATTGCTCCTCGGTGAGAAGTTCGATGCCCATGGAAGCGGCCATGTCCATGGCGCTGTTTTTGGGTGGATGGTCTTTCCTCGATTCCAAGCCCTCGCGGTCATAACACAGGCTGGCGCGGCCTTTCGGAGTCTCCGCAGAGCAGTCGAAAAACGTGAATTCGCCCGTCGCGGGATCATGCCCCACCACGTCCGGTTCACCGCCGGTTTCCTCCATTTGACCGAGCGACCAAAGCTTGAGGGGATGCGCCGTCAGCCGCGCCTCCACGGCAGACCATTCCAGGCCGGGGTGGCGGTGCATGTGCTTCGCAAAACGGGCTGCGAGTGTCTCCAGCAGTTTCTCGCGCTCGGGTTCTGTCAGTTCCCTTCGATCCGAACTCGCTGCCATGCGGGCGATTAACATGAGTGACCCGTCGCGTGTCAACATCGTCGCCCTTGCAAGGTGGGGGCGCACTGGCTACACGAAAGACAGTGGCTCGTGAGTCTTCAGAAAATCAACCCAAGCTCTGGCAATGGCGGATCGAATGGCTGGGTCAGACGGCGATTGAGAAACTGGTGGGCCTGTTTCCCGGGCCGGCGGTGTTCCGCTTCGGCGAGGCGCTTGGGGGGATCGCCTGGCACTTCATGCCGTTCCGCCAGCGGGTGATTTTGCGAAACCTGCGCATCGCTTACTACGGCGAGCACGACTTGCCAACCCTGCGGCGGATGGCGCGGGAGACCTTCCGCCGGACGGCGGGGAATTTGTTGTCGGCGATGCACTCGACGCATCTGTCGCTGGAAGAAATTGACCGGATCGTCACCGTTGAAAATCAGGAGGTTCTGGAATCCGCGCTGACCCGCAGCCCGGGACTTGCGCTGATGCCCTCGCATATGGGAAACTGGGAACTGCTGAGCCGCATCAATTTGAAATTCCCTCCCGGGCATAAAATGGGAGCTTTCTACCGCCCGCTGAACAACCCGATTCTCGATGCCCAAGTGCTGGCCCACCGGGAGCACGAAGGCACCCGGTTGTTCTCCAAGCGGGACAGTTTCCACTTCGTAAACGGATTCCTGCGCGAGGGTGGGATTCTGGGAATCCTTGCGGATCAACGGGTTGGCCACCAAGGCGAGCTGGTAAGATACTTCGGCCGGCTGACGCGCGCCAGCCCGCTGCCCAGCCTGATGGCGCGGCGGAGCAAGAGCGGGATCCTTGCCATGTCGGTGCGCACCGTGGCTCCGGGAAAATGGGCAATCCGCTACCATCCGGTGGAGCGTCCGTTCAGGACGGCCGACTGCATGCTGGCCATTGAGCACGCGCTGAAGGAGAGCCCGACGGATGTCTTCTGGCTCCAGGAGCGGTGGAAAGTTTACATCAGCCACAAGTTGCCGATCCGGGAGTGGCTCGGCCCGGACTCGACGGGTGGAGGCAAGCCGCACCGGGCGCTGCTTTGGCTGGCGGGCGCTCCGGCAGATTGGCAGATCCCGGAAGAGTGGACGCACCCGGATGTGATTTACGAAATCGTGCTGGCTCCGGGGCAGGAGAAGCCCGCATGGCTCGCCGGCGCGGAGACCGTCCACACGGTGCGGGTCTCTGACGACCGCGATTTTTTACGGAAATCCATCGAAGAGATCGATCTCGCGGCGGGCCTTCCCCTCGACTACATCCTGACGTGCCGGGCTGCGAAGGCGCTGGTGAAAGCGGCCAAAAAGGAATCGATCCCGTTGATTTCCCTGTCATGAAAGTCCTGCAAATCCTGCCCGAACTCAACGGCGGCGGCGTCGAGCGCGGCACGCTGGAAGTCGCCGCATTTCTCGTCGGGCGGGGGGACGAATCCATCGTGATTTCCCACGGCGGCCGGATGGTGGCGGATCTGGAACGGGCGGGTTCGCGGCATTTCCAAATGCCTGTCCACCGCAAGGCGCTGGCCTCGCTGGGGCAAATCCCGAAATTGCGGCGGCTCTTCCTCACGGAGAAACCGGACATCATCCACCTCCGCTCGCGGCTTCCGGCGTGGCTGGCGTGGCTGGCGTGGAAAAGCCTGCCTCGCGCGAGCCGACCGCGGCTCGTGACGACGGTGCATGGGTTTTACTCGGTGAACGGCTATTCCGCCGTGATGACGCGGGGCGAGCGGGTCATCGCCGTCTCCGAAAGCGTGCGGGATTACATTCTGAAAAATTACCCGAAGACCGATGCTGCCAAGGTCCACGTGATCCACCGGGGAGTCGATCTGGTGGAGTATCCAGTCGGGTTCAAACCTTCCACCGAGTGGCTGGCCGCGCATCCGGCGCTCGAAGGACGCATCCCGTTGCTCATGCCCGGCCGACTCACGCGGTGGAAAGGTCAGGAGGATTTCATCCGGCTCATCGCAAAATTGATTGAATCCGGTTCACCCGTCCACGGCGTGATCGTCGGCGAGCCGCATCCCAAGAAAATCGCGTTTCTCGATGAGCTTAAGGAGCTTGCAATTTCGCTCGGCGTCACCGAGCACGTTTCCTTCCTCGGCCACCGCACCGACCTGCGGGAAATCATGGCAGTTTCCGAGATCGTGTATTCGCTTTCCCACGATCCCGAGGCGTTCGGCCGGGTGTCGCTGGAGGCATTGGCACTTGGAAAACCGGTCATCGCCTACGACCACGGCGGCGTGGCCGAGCAGTTGCGGGCGATTTTCCCGCAGGGTCTGGTCAAGGTCGGCGACGTGAACTGCGCCATTGACCGGACCAGCGAAATCCTGAACCGTCGCCCGACGCCCTCGTCGGCAGAGGCTTTCGCGCTGGAGCGGATGCTCCGATCCACGCTCGAGGTTTACCAATCCGTTCTCAAGGACCCACGATGAAGCAAGTTGTCTGTATGAAGTGGGGCACGATGTATGGCCCGGAATACGTGAACATCATGCACTCGATGATCCGCCGGAACGTGACGGGAGAGTTCACGCTCATCTGCTTCACCGACGACGCCACAGGCATCAAACCCGAGGTGAAATGCCTGCCGATCCCCCTGCTCGAGTGCGAAATCCCGCCGGATGTGCCGGGCAAGTGGCCGAAAATCGCGCTTTGGGGCAGAGAGCTCGGAGGATTGAGCGGCCCGGCGCTGTTCATCGACTTGGACTCGGTGATCGCCTCAAACATCGACGACTATTTCACCTACGGCGACCCGTCGGACGTCATCGTCGCCCGCAACTGGGTGAGGTGGTTCGGGAAACACGGCCAAACCTCGGTGTTCCGGTTTCCGATCGGTCAAAA
>JBOFET010000376.1:0-4782 GCA_051648225.1 Luteolibacter sp. | reverse complement strand
CGCTTCGTTCATCGACTTGGATTCCATCGTCACTCCGCGTGCCAATGAAAACTTCATCGCTGGGGGTGAGGAAGGACTCCTGGGTTTGGCATTCCACCCAAGCTATAACACCAACCGCCGCTTTTTCGTTTTCTATACCGTCAGCATCGGAGGGATCCGGCACCAACGGCTGTCCGAGTTCGCGGCCTCTACCAGCAACCCGAATCGAGCGGATCCCGATTCCGAAAAGGTCATTTTACAAATGCCCGACGACGCGGGAAATCATAACGGCGGTGACGTCCACTTCGGCCCCGATGGATACCTCTATGTAAGTCTGGGAGACGAGGGAAACCAGGATGACAACTTAAACAACAGCCAACTCATCAACAAAGACTTCTGGTCCGGAATGATCCGCATCGATGTGAATGTAAATCCCGCCGACTATGACCATCCGTCCAATCCCAATCTCCGGCCGAATCCCCACCCCGCCATCGTCCTGGAGTCGGGAAATCCACGCTACAAGGTTCCCGCAGACAATCCATGGGTGGGGGCCACCCTCTTCAATGGCATTTCGGTAGCGGCGACCAGCGTCCGTTCGGAGTTCTATGCCGTGGGATTGAGAAATCCTTGGCGCTTCTCATTCGACCCCGCCACCGGAGACCTCTGGTGCGGCGACGTCGGCGGCGGCGCGTGGGAGGAAATCAACGTCATCACCCGCGGTGGTAACTACGGATGGGCATTCCGCGAAGGAAATGAGAGCGGACCGAAGTGGAACCTGCGACCTACCAATTGGTCCGGTGCCATCGCCCCCGTCCATGCCTACGCGCATGGGTCCGGCCCCTTCCAAGGCAATTCCGTCACCGGCGGAGTCATCTACCACGGAACCCGTATCCCTTCACTAACAGGCAAATACCTATTCGCGGACTATAGCTCCGGAAACATCTGGTCGCTCGATCCCGCCACATCCCCCGCGACGGTGGAACGAATCGCCGGCGAGGGCAACATCGCGGGTTTCGGTGTCGATCCCTCCAACGGGGACATTCTCATTGCCGATCTGGATGGACAGATCCGCCGCCTCACCGAGCAATCGTTGGATACCAATTTCCCCGGCACCCTCGCGGCCACCGGCCTGTTCTCGGACGTCGCTACGCTGACACCCAGCACAGGACTCGTCGAGTATCAGGTCAACCTGCCGTTTTGGTCCGACCACGCCAAAAAACGCCGCTGGTTCGGCCTACCGGATCTCGTTTCGAAAATCGGCTATCAGCGCGAAGGATCATGGAACACTCCGGCCGGGATGATCTGGGTGAAACACTTCGATTTGGAAACCACGAGGGACAACCCGGCGACTTCCAAAAGATTGGAAACCCGCGTGTTCGTTAGGAATTCCACCGGTGCATATGGCGTCTCTTACCGTTGGAACAACGAGGGCACCTCTGCCACCCTCGCGAACGCGGCCGGCGAAGAGTTTGATCTAACCATCGATGACGATGGTTCCATTTCCACCCAGCGCTGGAGAATCCCGTCCCGCTCGGAATGCATGACCTGCCACTCCCCTCAAGCCGGGCACTCGCTATCCTTCGAGACCCGACAACTCAACCGGCAAGGCCAAATCGGAAACCGCACCGGCAATTTCCTCCAGCTCCTTTCCGACACCGGCTATCTCGACGGCCTCACCGAGTCCCCCACTTCGATCCCCCGGCACCTGGCGATCGACGACACGAACTACTCCCTCGAAGCGAGAGCCCGTGCCTACCTGGATGTGAATTGCTCCTACTGTCACCAACCCGGCGGCACGGCACCCACCGCCTTCGACTCACGGGTGGAAACTCCGCTCTTCTCCGCCCAACTGGTGAACGCCATTTCGACCGCTGGATTGCACCCCTCGGACCGATTGTTAGTTCCGGGTCAGCAGGACCGCTCTATCATCATCCACCGCGCCGCCGCACGGAATGGCTACACCCGGATGCCTCCGCTAGGCTCGAACGTCATCGATCAACAAGGCGTGCAACTTCTGATGGACTGGATTCAAGGCGAGCTGCCACCCTCGCGCCAGAGCTTCCAATCCTGGCAGATCGACACCCTGGGCAGCCGTCCACTCGCAGACCAACTCCCCGATGCGGATCCCGATGGCGACGGACGGTCTAACCGCCGCGAGTTTCTCGAATACACCCAGCCACTCGTTCCCGACTCGGGTGCGCCCGCGCTGACTTCGAGCATCGGCGGAAATTTCAAACTCACCCTGCCCCACCTTCCCGGACGCAGCATGCTTGTCGAAACATCGACCAACCTCGGCTCATGGGAAATTTGGCAGGCGGAAGGGAACAACGGCCTCGAGCGCGCGTCCGGTTTCCCACTCACCCTGGAAACTCCCATCACTCAAGAGGCACGATTCTTCCGAACGAAAATCCAAGAGCGCTGAACTTGCCCGGTGGAATGGGGTGATCGTTCACCCTTCACAACGCGCCTTCCGTGCGAGGACTCCCGATGCGGAACATCCCTTTCACCCATTCTTTCACCGCGCCGAGTCCACGCACCAGAGCGTGATCGCGGACGCCTTGAAATTCCAGATGCCTCACCATCGCTCCCTCGTGCCCACGGTAACGCGGGAGGAAAACCAAAATTTTCACCTCATCGGCTTCGCCCGCACGGTGGACCAGAGACGGGGAAAGCAAGCCCTTTTCCACCTGCTGCGGGCCTTGCGGTAGCGGAATGGTGACCTGGTCCAAGACACACCAACGGCGGTAGCGGAAGGCGGCGGTGCCATCGTCCAACAGCAGCAAACGTCCGCCGGTCCGTGCAGGCAGGCCCGCCAGACGACCGAGCGTGAATGCATGCGGTTGCTCCGGCGTGGCGCGTTTGCGGGCTCTCCCCGGTAGCAGAATATCCGCCGCATAACGGGCTCCGAAGATGGCGAGCCTCAACGCGGAAGGTGCCAGCCATGCGGCTACGGCGATGATGACCAAACAGAACACGGCTGCCAGCCACGGAGCGATCAGGTAAGCAAGACCCACTGCTAGCAGCAATCCGGTGCGCATGAGCTTGAGAACTGCGTCGAGGGTGGAAAATGGAGAGAGAATGATCATCACATTGATGGCGTGGCTGCACACCCACACCATCAGAAACGCCACCACGGCCAGCGGCACCATCAGCCAGACGGCATCCAGAGCGGCCAGCCCGGGATCGAAGATGGAGGCCTTGGGAATTGCGACCACTCGCCCGGCTTGGGAGTGTTTGACCATTTCCTCCGCGATCAATGGCACGAAGGCGGTGCTGGCGACCAAGGCGCTGGCCTTGTTTTCAAACAGCTCTACCATGTCGAATGGCTTTTTCAAAAGTCCCGGCACCGCCGTACCCAGCGAGTCTTTGAGAAAACACAGGGAAAGCAGCACAAAACCCGTGCCCCACGCCCATGGCTGGGCATACCACGGCAACTCCGCGCGCGCTGCCGATGGAGTTTTCCAATACCGCCACGCCCCCACCGAACTCACTCCTAACAGTGGCGAGATGGCCACTCCCGTGATCTCCGTGATGCCCTGACTGAGCGTCACTCCCGGCACATATTCGGCGCTCGCCGCTTCCTGCGCCGCCGCCGGTGTCATGACGTAACAGCATAAAACCAGACACAAGAGCGCACGGATTCCATTCATGCGGCAGGATTTAGCATTCGCAGAACCCTTTGTCCACCATCCGCCGGATCAGCCTTTGGCGAGGGCGACGACCTTTTCCTGCTTCGATTTCACCACACCGCCCGGTTGTTCGAGCGTGATCACAAATGCCTGCGGTTGGGTGAGCGCGAGCTTTGCGGAAATCGGAATGACGACCGGCGAGCCATCGGTGGGGATGTCAAACACGCCGCCGTCCACGGGTGCCTCGTCGCGTTTCGGATCGACGATCCAGAGTTGATATTGCGACTTGCCGGGATCGTTCACCGGGATGCCGGTGAGCGTCATGAACCCTTGTTGAAGTCGGTCGCTCCACACCACTTTCCCTCCGGCGGACTTGAACTCACCGAGTCCTTCGAACTTCCGCTCGATCAGATCTCCGGCCTCCGAGCGCAGCTTGGACTCTGCCTGTGCGGGGGAAATCGGGACTTCCCGCGGCGAGCCGAGCAGCGCGAAGACCGCCACCGCCGCGGCTGCCGCCCACCCGGCGAGCGGATTGCCAAGAATTTTCCGCCAGGCGGGAACCTCCGGTACTAACACATTCGACGGCACGCCAGCGGAAAAGTCTGCGGCGCACTGTCGCAAACGCGCTTCCAGTCCGGCGGGCATCGGTTCGATCGCATTCTTGAGCGCTTCCACTTCCAGAGACGCGGCGAGCAGCTCGAAGGCGGCATCCGGCTCGATTCCTAACTGCCCGGCCAGCAATGCAAACTCGCGCTCTTCCTCATGACTCAAGTCGCCCAATGCACGGCCGGCACAAAGCTCGTCAAAGCGGTTGATGGAATCGTCCTCGATCATGATGCCGGATTTTGGTTAGGAGTGGCGATCCGCTGGAGTTGCTCGCGCAGCAGGATGAGTCCACGGCGGAGGCGGGTCTTGACCGTGCCGAGCGGCAGTCCGGTCTTGGCGGCGATTTCCGGATGGGTGAATCCTTCCTCGAAGAACAAATCGAAGAGCTGCCGGGTATCGGCCGGGAAGCTGGCGAGGGACGATTTCACAGTCTCGGAATCCAACAGAACGGATGATTTTTCCAGGGCGGGCAGCGGGATTGATCCGGCGGCAGACAGCGGCTCGAAATCCGGCTTGCGGCCTTGGCGGCGCAAGTGATCGATCGCACGGCGGCGGGCGATGAGGCCCA
>JBOFET010000375.1:0-41162 GCA_051648225.1 Luteolibacter sp. | reverse complement strand
ACTCAGACTTTGGCCTTGTAGGCTCAGTGCCGGGATGTCATTGAAATGACAGCTATGAAAAGTTGCGACGTTGCTATCAGCCTGTTGTTGCTCTCTCAATCCTACTTGACCGCTCAGGAGGTTGATGTCGGATCAAAGGGTTCCGAAACCCGCACCTTTATTCCCGCCGTCCTCGAAGTCCCCGCCTTCACGCCGCCCGCGCCGCCCGTCGAGACACCCGTCCCCGCCATGCGGATCGACTCCGCCATCACTGTTCCGTCTGGAAAATCCCACACTCTCGCCATCCTTCGTGGTGAAGCCTCCGACCTCCCCGATATTCCCGCGCCAGTCATCACGGCACAGCGCCCGCCCCGCCTACCCACACCCGAGGAACTCGCCCGCCGGGCCGAGGCACGCCGCCTTGACCTCAATTTCAACGCCGAAGTCCATGAAAACGGCGTCAGCATCATCCGCTGGCATCACCCGGACACCGCAGAACCCTACCAAGCCATCTGCGGCTTCGACATCAACCTCCTTGCTGGCGTCGGCCAATTCATCAGCGGCGGAAAAACCTATCAACTCTCCTTCATCCCGCCCGGCGTCACCCCCGCCAAACGCCACCGCCTCACGAAACTCCCCTTCCCGGAACCACCCGAAGCCGCCCCCAACTCCATCATCTTCCTCAAAGGGAATCCCGACGACCCCATCGGCACCGCCACCGCCATCCTCCTGCGCGACCTCATCATCACCGAGAAAGAACGCCTCATCACCTATCAGGAAAAACGCTCTACCTACTTCCAAGCCGCCGCCGATTGGCAAAAAGCCAACCCCGTTCTCCCCCGCGACGAAACCCTCTGGTTCCGCCCCCACCGTGGCAGCCGCTACCTCACCAACCCCACTCCGGAGAAAGGAGCAGCCAAGTGAGCAACCTCCGCACTTCTCTCCCTTCGATGTTCGATGTTTTCTCCAGACGCACCTGCGGCGCCTCGCCGCAGGCCATGCAAGGACCGTCTCGATCCGTCCGCTTCCTCATCTCTTCCCTCCTTTTTCTAGCATCTCCAAATCTCCACGCCCAACCCGATCCCAGCCAACAACAATCCGAAATCATCACCGTCTTCGGCCAAAACATCCACCGCTGGTATGGCCACACCGGGCGCAGTTACTTCATCCAGGTCTCCGATCCCAACAACCCTCTCGTGAAATGGAAATGGCTCCCCGCCATCGAATCTGGAAACAACGCCTACATCACCCACGTCGTCGGAGGCACCGCTCCCAAGGTTTTCTATCGCCTCAAATACACCGATCAAGTTCCAGAGACTAACGAAACTCTCGAAACCGCCGACTTCGACGGCGACACTCTTTCGAATCTGACAGAAATCACCCAGCATCAGACCGATCCGCTGTCCGGAGACAGTGATGGAGACGGACTTCCTGACAACTGGGAAATCGCCCACGGTTTGCTTCCACTCGACAACGGCTCCGGCAACGTGGCGAACGGTCCCACCGGATTTTTTGGCTCCTCCGGCGGCAGCAATCGCGATGCGTATGGAGCCGGAGTGCTGTCGATTTCCGGTGCGTCTCTCGATGATCTCGACGGCGACGGGATCGACAACGACGAGGACGCATCGTCGCGAGATCCGGCGATCAAGTGGGCGTCCGCGCAGGTGACTGGATATGCGATGATTGAAATCGACCTGCCGGGTCATGCTTTTCCCTATGCGGCTGATTTGAACAACGAATCCGACGTGCTTTTCGCAAACGGCAAATGGAGTGCAGGGAATTGGAACGGACTCCCCGAGGTCGAACAATCAGGTGAATATAACTTCGGCGAAGATACTCAGATCACCTACGACTCATTCTTAACTTACTGGACACACTTTCTTCCTGAGGGGAATTTTCTTTCGGAGGTGTATTTCGGTATTGTCTCTACCACGGGTTATTCGGCGACGATTCCGCATCTGGGTGTCTTGACTCCGGCGTCTGGTACTGTGGTTTCAACGGAGACGGTAGATTGGGCGGTGACTGAATCCTCCATCGGAGGATTGGGGCCACTTGCCACGGATGGCAATGGCCGCATTTATGCGATAAAAACCGATACGTCCACAGACCCCGAGCTTTGGCTGCTAGACACCGGCTTGCAGAAAACCGGGTCTTACGCGCTTCCTTCCGACTATTATCCGCAGTTGGGCGCTGCTTCAGCTTCGGGTTGGTTTGCCACTTCCTCGGCTCCGAGGCCGGATGGATCTACACCCCCAACGCTAGCGGTTTGGAACCCGGCTGGCACGCGCATCGCCGTTCCGCTTTATTCGGAGAATAATTTTCTCAACCTAACGGACCTTTCCGACGGCAGCACGATTCTTTGTGCCCATCCTTACGGCAGCAGTAGCATGGCATTGCTTAGCAATGAGGATCATACGGCTTTAACCCCAATCCCATCCATTTCCGAAAAGAATGTTTCCCATTTCGCCGGGGATGGCACTGGGATGACGAACGATCACAAGCTCTGGCGCAACGGCGCTCTCGCCCCGCTCCGGGATTTATCCAAAGGATGGGCGGACTATGATGACATGGACTGGCTGCTGTTTCCCTTAAAGGCTAACAAAAGCGGCGTGTGGCTGGTGAACCTTCTCGAACCGTGGGCCGGAGAGCAAAAAGCGGCGCTCATGATCCCGTCCTCACTCCAAGCCCGGGACCCGGAAAGCGGAAAAACCCAGATGGCCGTGAATGCCACCATTTCCGATCCCCGGCCGGATGTAACAGTCAGCCTTGAAAGTGCGACCTTGAATGCCGACGGCACTCTATCAATCCGGGTCCAAGGTAGCGTGGAAGACCACCTGTCAGAGGCGGTCGCCTCCGGGCGCATCTCCCAACTCCATTTTTCAGTCAATGGTGAAGTCTTGCGCTCCATCAACCTTTCATATGGCCCTGGGCAGGCACCATGGACCCTCGCCGACTCACTCAATGAGTTCGACGAAACCCTCGTCATCTCAAATCCGAAACCCGGCGCCTACGAGGTCCGTGTCGAGACTGATGAGAATCCCGCAGGCAATACCGGCTGGGGACGCGTGGCCGTAGGACTGGCACGGGAAACAGATAGCAGTGCCACCGCCACCACCTTCAACGGACTCTCGGTCGCACTGGGCCAAATTCACTCGGCGAGCGTGATCGATACCATCACCGTGTATTTCGGAAATCGCCCCCCTCTCGTTGGTGACGCGGTTTTCACAGAATCCGCCGCAAACAGCGGGACCTTCGCAGGAGTTCTCAACATCGGCGGACAAAACCAAACCTGCACCCTCAGCATCAGTGAGGCCAGCCAGTTCCAAGGTGCCGCTGTCGATCACCTTAGTGCGGAACTGACTTTCGCCAGCGGTGGATCGCAGCGGAAAGTTCTTACCAGCTTTCAAGAAACCGCCGCCGGATCATTGAGATTCTACCCGGACGGCTTCCAGGTGAATGGCGAAATCAACCGGGTCTATCAACTCGCAGCACTTCCCGGATCCCATCCAGGGAGTTTCGAGCCGCTCGTCATGAAAGCCGCCGTCCCCGAGTCCTGGGTCGAAATCCCCGGCTTCCAGATCCTCGTCAATGGCGACGAGCACACCGTCAAAAAGCTCACCGTGGACGGCAAGGAAGACATGTATGTCGTCAACTCCGCAGCGGATACCCGCCCGAAGCTATTCATCCCCTGCCGCACTCCGCTTTCAGAAGACCACAGCGTGACCGGCGACAACGTGCCCGGCGGCGTGATCCGTTGGGAAATCCAGTTCGACGGGCAGACCGCCCCGATGCAGGAAACCGTTCTACTCGCAGGCTCTCCGCCGGAAGAGGGTGGCATCGCCGCGCAGGGATTCGCCGCAGCCTCGTCCACCACCGGCTGGCAGTCACCCGGCGACACCATCACCTGGACGGATCTGGAAACCGCCTACAAGTTCATCTACCCGGACGAACTCTCACAGACCCTGCTCCGCGTCTATCTGGCGGAAGGACATGAAATCGATCTCACCGACGTGCTCGGCGATTTCGACTTCAGCTACCTCGGCCGCGTGGGCACCAAGGCCCTCATCAAGATCGAAGACGACGACGCACAGGTCCACCCCGGCATCGCCGCGCAATACCTCTGGATGGGACTTAACAAAGCGCTCGTGAGCTACAGCTTCCGCGCCGCCGTGGCAGCGGAAATCGGCGAGGACACTTTGGAAATCGCATTCCTCCAAGCCTACAAAGCCCAAGTCGGACCCGCTGCCGCCGAGTATGGGGTGGCAGCAGCTGAACTCTATCTCTCAGCCATCGGGATTATCAATGAACCGCTAGACTGGGTGCTGGTTGTTGATGAAGTTTCCGAAGGACACTATTCGTCTTTGCTGGCTGCGGTTCCCTTTATCCCCACTGGACTCCTGAAAACCGGCAAAAATCTCAAGATTGTCACTCCTTCACGCAAGACGCTGGGCAACTTCGATCAGGCACAGTTCGAACAACTGCAAGCAGCTTTAAGGACCAATGACTTTCAAGTGATCGGGACCGTTGTCGATGAGATCGAAGCCACCCGGTACCTCATTAAGGCGCTTGCTAGTGAAGTGCGTGTAGTCGTTACTCCCGTTGAGCGTTATGACCTCACTCGCAACATGACGCGCCGCATCGTGAGACCTAGCGATCAGTTCGTTGCACATCACGATTTGATCTTCGCGCAAAGAAAGTGGTTTGCTGCCCACGGAATCAATGTGAACGATGCATTTAATGGTCGTTGGGTACATCATACCGAGCATGACGAATGGCACAAGGGTGCTGACGGCGGACCATTCAACCAGTTCTGGAACGGCTTTATCGCAGCAGAAAGAAATTTACCAAACGGAAGAGCATATACGAGACAAGAGATTCTCGACAAATTAGCTGCTTGTCGGCATCAATTCCAAGTTACGATTACAGAATAGAAAAATGAAATTTTATACAGTAAGAGCCATGGTGGAAGCCGGAGGAAAATATGCATGGAGTGATGGTTACTGCCCAATGAATTTCATGCCATTTTTAGATTTAGTAGAAGAAACCATCCGTGCACGGAGATTCGAATTTTGGCGGATCAATCCTGGTATGGCTGGCGTAACTATCTATCAGGGTGGAAGTGAGTGGCCCGATTGTATCGGAGTCGGCTTGGGATGGCCTCACGAATGCTATAGTGATAGGGTGATCAAAGATCTTGAGGCCTCTGGTATAAAGATATGGCGGAAAACCGAAATGCCAATCGCCGAAATCAATTCGAAACGACTACAAAAGAAAAACCCGCCAAAATACTACGTCATTGAGGCCGGCCCTGGTATCGAAACAGATTATAAGGCAAGCGGTGTGCCACTTGATGCGAACGGCAAGCCTGATTTAGTGAAACGGGACAAATCCCATACCGGTCCGTATGCGGTCAGTTTGTCTTCTTGGAATGGTGAACACTTGGTAAGCCCACACGATCGTGAGCCTATGTATGCGCTCTGGTCGGAAGTTGCAAAAGAAATTTGCGAGGAAAAAGGTTGGACGAACTTCCGCTTTGACGAGGTGCCTGTGGTCTGATCCGCTGGGTCCAACCTGCCAAACAGCACCACGATCTATGGACATCCTCAAAAGCAATCCCAGCGGACCTCTCACAGAAACAGAACTGGAAAATTTCGAGGCTTCGTTGGGATACGGCCTACCATCGGAATACCGCGAATTCCTGCTGACCCATAACGGTCCATTAGTGGAACCGATATCATTTTGGGTCACGGAGGGCGAGGGTACCGGACAGATCGAAGGTTGTTTTTTCGGATTGCATGATGGACCGACGACGAATTTCAAATTCTGGTATCTCGACAATCCTTCCAAGTTTCCCGCAGGCTGTCTTCCTATCGCCCACGATGGCATGGGGAACTTCACCTGTATCGGACTCAGCGGCACGGAGCGGGGGAGGATCCTGTTCTTCGATCACGAATCACACTGGGGTGAATCTTCCTTGGAAGATCTCGAACCTGTGGCGAATTCATTCGATGAGTTCATCGGCGGTTTGTTCCATGACGAAAGAGAAGATGACGAGGAAGAAGATGATTCGTCATCAAATTTATTCGGAGAACTCGTCCTGCTCTGGAAACTTGCAAAAATCAAGCCGTCGGAGAACGACATATTCAACCAAACCCAGCTGTTTATTCTGCTAGGCGAGGACAAGCCTTGTTTTGAAATCGAGAGTCCCCACTCACGCCAATTTGTGGATGACCTTGTTGCTGAAGCGACGGATGCAGGACCGCTTGAACCTTCATGCCGATATGGTGTGGCATCTTGTTCCTTTGTATTCGCAAATGATGAAGGGGCCGTGTTGTCAGTGGGAGTCGCGTCCAAAGGGCATGTCATCTGCGGCAACAAATACTGGAAGGTCGGTTCCGAGATTTGGCAAACCATCTGTGACACGGCAAAAGCAGCTGCGCTGGAAAGCGGGATTGATTTAAATATAAATGAATAAAGGAAGGCTCTGACGGTGCGTTTGGATGGATCTGCGATTTAGATTGACGTCAAGTTTAGCCCACAAAGAAAAAGCCCGGGCGATAAGGCCGGGCTTTTTCGTTCTATCTCGGAGCGGGAGTGATTTACCGCCTAGACTTTGGGTCCATAGTCGAAAGGATGAGTTTGGACGAATGATCGTAGGACCAACTTTAACCCGGATCAGGCGCTGGAGGCGCGGGTGGCGTGTCGTCGGCTCCCGGGCTGCGGCCGCGGTCGATGATCTGGCCGCTGGCGAGCCAGGTGGCGACGAAGGCGTCTCCCGCAGGGGTGCCCCGGAACTGGATGGCGAGATCGTCCATCTGGTCGAAGAGTTCGGCAATCTCGCGGGATTTGGGGAGGAGCTCGGCCGTGAGGGTGCTGCGTTCGCCGATGGCATTGACGGGCGCAGTGATGACGTTCTCGTAGTCGTCCGCTTCCTTATTCAGTGTGGTGATGGCGGCGGGTGTGATGCCGTAACCGGCGGCGGCGGTGGCGGTACTTCCGGTGGCGATGAGGGCGGCATCGCCAGCGAGAAGCCGGGTTTTTTCGAGCAGCACTTCGTCCCGGAGGCGGCGCCAGCCGCTGATCTGGAAGTCATACTTCGCGGCGGTGGCGAGGTCAGCGGTGTCTTTGCAGTAGTTCACGAGGGCGCGTCCGAGTTTGTGGGCTTCGTCTTCGAGTTCTTTCTCTTCGCGGCGCTTGTCTTGGGCGTGGCCGACGGTGGTGGCGGTCTGGCGTCCGGCGAGTTCTGCGAGAATCGCCGTGAGGCTGCGCGCGGAGGTGACTTTTTCGCTGAATTTCAGCGGAGCCTTGCCACTCCAGAACAGGATATTCGTAGGCTTGTCGAGGAGGGCGAGGCGTGCGCGGAACGTATCGATGCGGTTGTTAATGACGTTATTCATGCGCTGGATTGACTAGCGAGCCACCTCCGCAAAGGCAACTATCAATTCCGACCGGGACCGGAATTGGACGCCGCTTGGGTGGATGGGTCGGAAACGGCATCCAAACCGGTTTAACGGCATGTTTTTCTGTAAATAGCAGAAAATGAGTGCTTTGCAGAGCCGTGAGGCGCGATTGCAAGGGCGTGAGATGCCGTTGCAGAGTCGTGAGGAGCCATTGCAGGGTCGCGAGATGCCGTTGCAGAGGCGTGCGGCACGATTGCAGGGGAGTTCGGCGCGATTGCAGCCAGATGAGGTGCTTTTGCGAAGGCGAGAGATGGAATTTCACGAGACTGAGTTCTTTTTGCAGGTGAATTCGGCGGCATTGCAGAACATCGAGGGGCCGTTGTGAAGAAATGTGTGCCGGTTTTACGACCTCGGAGGCCCATCAGACGAAACCGAGTTTTTCCTTCCTTGCCCGCCTCGCCGGGCCCTCCTAAAACTCCCCCCCGCATGACCCACCTCGAAGCCATTGCCCGGGAGACCGGCATTTCCCTTTCCTCTGTCACCACCACCGCGAAGCTGCTCGCCGAGGGCGGTACGGTCCCTTTCCTTTCCCGCTACCGCAAGGAACAGACCGGTTCGCTCGATGAAGTCCAGATCACCACGATCCGCGACCGCATGCTCCAACTCGCAGAACTCGACTCACGCCGCACCGCTGTCCTGAAGTCGCTTGAGGAGCGCTCGCTCCTCACTCCCGAGCTGAAGAAAAAACTCGAAGCCGCGCTCACTGTGAACGCCGTCGAGGACATCTTCGCCCCCTACCGCCCCAAGCGCCAGACTCGCGCCACCAAGGCGATCGAGCGCGGTCTTACCCCACTCGCCGACTGGCTCATGGAAAACCAAGCCGCCGATCCCGAGGAAGAAGCCGCCAAGTTCCTGAACCCGGAACTGGAAGTGCCGACCACCGTGGAGGCGCTCGCCGGTGCCCGCGACATCATCGCCGAGCGCGTCGCGGACGACGCACCACTGCGGGGCCGCGTTCGGAAAATTTATGAAGAGGACGCCACCGTTTCCTCCAAGATCATGTATGGAAAAGAAGAAGAGGCGGACGCGCAGAAATTCCGCGACTACTTCGAGTGGAGCGAGCCGCTCAAGACCATCCCCTCCCACCGCACCCTCGCCATCCGCCGCGGCGAGAAGGAAGGATTTCTCCTCATGCGCGTGGAAGTCCCGCTGGAGCGCGTCGTTTCCCAAGCGCTGCCGGACTGGGTGAAATCCAGCGGCCCCGCCGGCGGACACGTCGCCCAAGCGGTCGAAGACGGATGCAAGCGCCTGCTCATGCCGTCGATGGAAACGGAGGCCCGCCTGTTTGCGAAAAAGCGCGCTGACGAAACCGCCATCACCGTCTTCGCCGACAATTTCCGCGAGCTGTTACTCGCCTCGCCGCTCGGAGAAAAGCGCCTGTTAGCCATCGACCCCGGTTTCCGCACCGGCTGCAAGACCGTCGTGCTCGACCGCTCCGGCAAGCTGCTCCACCACACCGTGCTCCACTGCACCGCCGGTTCTCAGAACCAAGCTTACGAAGCCGCCGTAGAAGTCACCACGCTCATCAAGAAGCACGACATCGAGGCCATCGCCATCGGCAACGGCACCGCCTCGCGGGAAACGGAAGCATTCATCAAAAAACTCAAACTCCCCTCCTCCATCCCCGTGGTGATGGTGAACGAGAGCGGCGCTTCCATTTACTCCGCCTCCGACGTAGCCCGCGAGGAATTCCCTAACGAAGACGTCACCGTCCGGGGCGCTGTTAGCATCGGTCGCCGCCTGATGGACCCGCTCGCCGAGCTGGTGAAGATCGACGCCAAGGCCATCGGCGTGGGTCAATACCAGCACGACGTGGATCAGCGTGCGCTCAAGGCCAGCCTCGACGACACGGTTGTTAGCGCGGTGAACTCCGTGGGCGTCGAGCTCAACACCGCCTCCAAGCAACTGCTCTCCTACGTCTCCGGCCTCAATGCCTCGCTCGCCGAGAACATCGTCGCCTGGCGCAATGAAAACGGCGCTTTCAGCTCCCGCGAGCAGTTGAAAAACGTGCCACGCCTCGGCGAAAAAGCCTTCGAGCAGGCCGCCGGTTTCCTCCGTGTCCGGGGCGGCAAGCATCCGCTCGACTCGTCCGCCGTCCACCCGGAGCGCTACCCGCTGGTCGAGAAAATGGCGGCGGACGCGGGCTGTAAGATCGAGGAGCTGCTAGGAAACGAAGCCGCCCGCAAGAAGATCGATTTGACGAAGTACGTCGATGACCAAGTCGGCCTGCCCACGCTCAAGGACATCGTCGCCGAGCTTGCCAAGCCCGGGCGCGATCCGCGGAAACAATTCGAGCTCTTCTCCTTCGTCGAGGGCGTGGAAAAACCCGCCGACCTCCAGATCGGCATGAAGCTTCCCGGCATCGTCACCAACGTCACCGCGTTCGGAGCCTTCGTCGATGTCGGCGTCCACCAGGACGGACTCGTCCACGTCTCGCAGCTCGCAGACCACTTCATCCGCGATGCTTCGGAAGTCGTCAAAGTCGGCCAGAAAGTCCAAGTGACGGTGGTGGAAGTCGATCTCAAGCGCAACCGCATCGCCCTCTCGATGAAGAGCAAGGTGGACCTCGACAGCCGCCGCTCCGACTCCGGCGATCGCGCGCCCCAGCAGAACCGGCCGCGCCCATCAGGCGGCCGCACACCGGACTTCCGGCCGAACGCCGCGCCTAACAACGACTGGTTCTCTCAAGCGCTGAGCCAGGCGAAGAAGAAGTAGGCCACCCGTGTCACCGGAATGGCACGCAGTTAAGGCCGATTTCGACGAATGAGGGAATTTCTTGTAAGCGGGCGACCAAGAACGTATCCCGCCTGTCTCAGCCGGATTCATTGCCTCCGCTTCCGGCTGAGACAGCCGGAACACTTTGCGGGAATCAGTGCTTAACTGCGTGCCATTCGCCTCTCACCGTTTGTCCACCGCTTCGTAAACCACGAGGCTCGATGCGGGGACCGGGAGGCGCAGCGGACCAGTAGCGTCGAACACTTTTTCCGGCGCTGCCTTGTCCTGGCCGATGGTGAGCACGGGGCGCAGGACTTTCCCTTCGGTTTTGAGATTTGCCGGAAGTTGGAGCCAATCATCACCGGAAGCGGTCACGCGATTCGAAGCGGAGGCGTTCACCACGATCACGGCGAAGGAGGACCCGTCCTCAGACGCCCGGCCAAAGGCAAACACGCCGTCATCTTCCTGACTGGATGCGTTGTCCACCCACAGAGGAATCACGCCGCCGGTCCGCAATACCGGCAGTGTCGCTCGCAGGACTGCTAGATTTGAAATCTCTTTGAAGGCCGGGGAAGATTTCACCTCGCTCATGCTCGGACCGCCCCGCTGCCGGAAGAACATCTTGCGCCCGGTCTCGCCATCCTCGCCGAGCTTTCCCTCTTCGTCCAACAGGGCGAACTCGGTGCCGTAGTAGAGGCAGGGAATGCCAGGCAGCGTCATGACCAGTCCCTGTGCGAGGCGGTTGCGCCGGTCGGTGACGCCCTTGACACGGAAGCGGTTCAGGCCGTCGTGATTCTCGATGAAGGTGATGATTTTCTGTTGGGCGTTCAGCCCGTCCGGCCCGGGATTTGGATTATAAAACGGTTTGTCATCCCCGTCCCTAGCCGTGCGGATGGCGAGGGATTTTTCCAGTTCGGCGGGCGAGCCGAACTGTTCGCCGGGATGGCGCAGGTATTGGCGGGCGCTGAAGCAGAAGTTGAAATCAAGCACCGAGTCGAGCGCGGGGTGCGGCTTCTCGGGCCAGTCGGAGCGCCAAGTGTATTGGCCGAGGCGGGCCGGATTCCCATCGTAAATTTCGCCGAATAGGATCTTGTCCGCCGCGGCCGGACCGAGGCGTTCGCGCAAGCGCTCGGTGAAGACGTCCCAGAACCGGGCATGCACGTGTTTCACGGTGTCGATCCGCAGTCCATCGACTCCCACGGTGGTGAGATAGAAATGATAGATTTCAACGAACTCGTCCACCAGCGCGTCGAAATACCCGCCTTGCGGGTCCGTCCAAAAGTCGCGGAGGGAAAAGAAGTCACAGGTCACTTCCTCGCCGTCGTTCTTGCCGAGACTATCCGGTGAGAAGCCCTTGCGGCCATAGGCACCGAGCTGGGAAAGCGTGCCCTTGGTGGCGATTTTCACACCTAGCAACTCGCGCGGGCCGTCTGGCTGGGCTCGAACGGCGTTCCATGCCGGCGCCTGGGCCCATTTCGCGTTTTCGTGAAATCCATCCGCTTTGAACGGCTGGACCCACTCGTCCTTCTCGGCGACGTCGAACGTGTCGTCACCATCCGCATCGTAGTAGAACACTGGTCCCATGTGGTTGAGAACCACGTCCTGAATGACCTTGATGCCCTTGGCGTGGGCGAGTTTCACCACATCCCGATAGTGCTGCATGCGACCCTCCGCATTGTCCGGATAGGGATTTCCCCCCAGCGACTTGGCACTGGTGAGATGGGGATCCACATCGAGCAGATCCTGCGCCCAATAGCCGTGGTAACCGCTTTTCCAACCGCCGAGATCGTAGCCGGAGCGCCAGACGTTTCTAACCACCGGAGTGAGCCACAGCGCGGACACTCCGAGGTCGTTGAAGTAGCCTGCCTTGAGAGCGTTTTCGAGACCCCGCAGGTCACCGCCCTGATAGCGGCCGATGTCCTGTTGCTTGGCGTCGTAGAGTGCGGGATCGCATCCGGCCGGCACGTTGTTCGCCGGATCTCCGTCGTAGAACCGGTCAGTCATCGCGAAGTAAATCACATCATCGGTCCACGGTCTCATCCCGGCGGCGACCGGGGAAACCCACAGAAATAGAAGGGTTATGAAGCGCACGGTCCCATATGTCGCCAGGTGGCGCGCGGTTCGGAATTTTCACGGAGCCCCGGTGATCCGCAGGCGAAGAAACAGCGCGGCAGGTGGATCGAGCAAGCGCAGGGTGACGGTTTCCGCGTCCGTGCCGAGGCTGACCGTGGAAAGGATTTGGTAGTCCACCCCGAGGACGGCTGGCTGAAACGAGTCGAGCGAGGTGGACTTCTCCAACGCGTAGGCCAAGTCGGTGGTGAGCTTGGAACGGGTGAAAACCAATTCCGCTTGGCCACCCGCAAGGTGGAACGTGGGCAGCCGTGCCACATCCGAAGTGTTCGGATCATTGCCGAAAAAGTATTCCTCCAGATTCGTCACTCCGTCACGGTCCGGATCGTCGCCAGGCTCGGTTAGAAACTCCTCAGCACCGAATTCCAGCGACCTCCAGGATTCGTAGGTCAAATGAGGAAACGGAATCTCAATCACCTGCCAACCGATGTCTTTCATCTGAGTGAGGGTGAGGTCGAGCTTGCGATCAAGATTCGGATTGATGAACGGCTCCATCAGCAGATTCGGTGAAGCATCCGTGGTCCAATGCGACACGGAAGAACCCGACGAAAAAAAGATCGGCGCATAAAGCCGCAGTCGGCTTTCATACGTCCCTGCGAACTGACTTGGAATCGGCGAGAACGAAAGCTGCACTCCCGGTGAGGCGGCGAGCAAGGCATCACCCTCTTCCTGACTCACCATCACGGTCGGGATCGAAATCGTCACCGGGGCGTTATCCACGATGCTATCGCCACCGGCCTTGATGACCCCGGGTGTGGTATTGTTCGCGATGACCACAGCGATGGCACCCGCCTGCTGGGCCCGGAAAACCTTATCATCGAAGAAACAGGTCCCCCGGCGCACAAAGGCGATTTTCCCGGCGACCTGCGCGGCATTCAGAAGCGGGCCACAAGCATCCGTGGGATCTGCGAAGCCGGTGTCCGTGATGACCAGTTCACCACTGAGGCCATTGTTAGGAATCGGTGGGCCGAATTCCGCCGGTTGATTCGTTAGAATCTGGGTGAAATCTCCGGGAAAAGTCGCCGTGAGGCGGAATCCGCTGATGCTGGGCTGCGTCGCGAGCTTCTGGGGCAGGCCAGCCGTGGTGAATGGACCATTCCAGGCGAGATTCGGATCATTCACCGCCGAGGCTGCTCGCTGCGCCGAAGTTAAGTCTGGCCAGGTGACGCGATGGATTTCATCGCGGATGAAGGTGCTGAAAACATCCTTTTGCCCGAGGAACAGATTTCCAGTCGATGCGTTGACAAAACTCGCGAATCCCAGTCCGTGCCCCATTTCATGCAGTAGGACATCGACGAAATTCGCGGTTCCCGGCGGAGTGGCGCTGTCCAAGCCGTAGTAAAACGCGCCGCTGGAATTCGCGGTGATCGAGATGTCGTTCACCCCCGGTTCCAGATCGACACCGGCAAGGCTGTTTGCAAGTGCGACCGGATACCAGGTGTTCGACTGCGGGGCGTTTTGAAAGTTAAACTGCTCGGATACGGCAGCCGCTCCGGCGAGCACACCGGTGCCTAACACCCCGAAATCCACCTGCACCTGGATCGGCACGGCGCTGACGAGATAACCTCCCCAGATTTCACCGGCCTTCTGGAGAACGGCCAGTCTTTGTGCGCCGAGGGTGGTGCCGGGATTTCCGCCGACCGGGGCGGCTGGCGTGGCGTCGTTCAAGCCTTCGCCGGGACCATCCAGATTGACAAAAACGAACTCTGCGGCGCGAAGGCCCGCCGGGTGGGCAGCCGTCAGCAGGATCGCAACGAGGAGGCGGGACGCACTAGCGATCATGGCTCGGGGGTGGTGGCGCACTGACAGATCGACCATCGGGAAGTGCCGCAGCCATTTCATTGAAATCCGTGAAGCAGCGGATCTCCCGCTTGCCACCGGCGCCGGGGACCATGGCGCTCATGTGGTGGAATCTCCCTTCGAGGGAAACCGAGCGGCGCCCATCCGCATGCTCCACCACCTTGAGTCCCTCGGTCTCGCGGTCCATCCGCGCGGCGAGCAATTTCATCTCATCGGAAAGTCCCTGTAAATCTGGCGGTTCGCGCTTCACCGCGACTCCACCCGACGCGGATGCCAGCGGAACAGGGCCGAAATTCTCACGAGCTTCCCCGGATGAATCGCGGCTCGCGGCAAGATCCTCGCGAATCGTCATGTTCTGAAAAGAACCCCGCCACCACACGCAGACCCACACACCTGCGGCGAACCACAGAACGAACCATAAAGGGAAGCGTGATCTTCGACCGGCCATCCTATTCCCGTATTCCAATCTGACTGGGAGTCAACCGTTCCTGAGTGTCAGGCAATTCCGAAAAGGGATTTGAAACGTGCCAACTCACGTTCCCAAGCAGCCGAATCTTGCGGCGTGAAGGTTTTGAATTCAAACGAGCGGCGGATCAAATCCCGACCCGATTGAAGGTCCACCAAGTGGCCGGTCGCGAGCATCTGGGTGATCACATTCCCACACGACGTAGCCTCCACCGGCCCGGCCACCACTTCGATCCCGAGGGCATCCGCCGTCGCCTGGCTGAGAAGTTCGTTCTGGATCCCCCCGCCGCCGGCGTGGAGTCGGGTGAAATTTCGCCCGGTTAGAACCCGGATGCGCTCGTAAACGACGCGATATTTGAGCGCCAGAGACTCCGTGACCACCCGCAGGATTTGGCCCTTGTCGGCCGGGACCGCCTGACCGGTCTGCTCACAGAACGCTTGGATTTTTCCCGGCATGCCGCCCGGGGTGGCGAACACGGCGTCGTCTGGATCGATGAACGCGGTGAACGGTTTCGCACCTCCTGCCAGAGCGGCCATTTCCGCATAGCTGAGTTTTTCACCGTCCAGGTCCCACTGGCGCTTGCATTCTTGGATGAGCCACAAGCCGGAGATGTTCTTGAGGAAACGCACGCTGCCATTGACGCCGAGTTCATTGCAAAATCCATGCTCCAGCGCCTCCGCAGTGGTGATCGGCGCGTCTTCCTCCACGCCCATGATGGACCACGTCCCCGAGGACAGCCACAGGCTTCCCGGCCCACTCATCGGGATGCCGCCGACCGCCGAGGCCGTGTCATGGCTAGCCGAAGCCACTACCGGGATGGCCGCCTTGCCGATTGACAACGCCACTTCCTCCCGGATCGGCCCCAACACCGTGCCGGGTGCGACGATTTCTCCGAAAATCCCGCGCGGCAGCCCGAGCGCGTCGATCACGCTCCACGCCCATCCGCCGGTGGCGCAGTCCAGCAATTGCGAGGTCGAGGCGATCGTGCGCTCGACCGCCTGCCGTCCGGTCAGCCAGTAGGCCAGCAGGTCCGGGACGAAAAGAAGGCGTTCGGCATTTGCAAGTGCCGGGCTACCCTTGCGCGCCTCCGCCAGCAAGTGCAGCGAGCTGTTGTAAAAATTGGTTTTGATCCCGGTGCGCGCGTAGATCTCGGCCTCGGGCAGAAGCGCGTGCATCGCCTCGGCCATCCCCTCGAAACGCGGATCCCGATACTGATGGGGCATCCCGAGGAGTTCTCCATTCGCATCGATCAGGCCGAAATCACAGCCCCAGGTATCGATGCCGATGGAGACGATCTGCTCACCATGGGTTTCCACGGCGCGGCGCAGGCCCTCGAGGATTTCCCGGTAGAGTCCGATGAGGTTCCAGAACGAACCACCCGGTAGATCCGTCCCCGGATTGTCGAAACGGTGGATTTCCTCCAGCTCCAGCCGGGTGGAATCCACCTTCGCAGCGATCACCCGACCGCTGCCCGCACCCAAATCCACCGCGAGGAACACTTTGCTGAACGTCATGCGGACTATCGTTTTTCAACGGCCCGGCGGATGCAACTCTCAATCACGGGTTCTTCAGCACGGCCGATAGGAAGTGCACCTCACGGCCGCCCTCATTCAAGTCGCGCACGTCGAGAAAAACTTCGTTTTCGTAGTCAGGCAAGGAGGTGAAGGAGGCTGGGAGCACCCCTCTGCGCCAAACGATGCGGATCGGAAAAACACCGGTTTTGCCCTCGGTGGGTTCGCCGACAGCACCCCAGGTGATCGTACCCACATCCAGCCCCGAATCGCCCTCTCCCGAGGACAGGTATTCGGCGAATGAATAGCGCGGCGCCACAAATTCGAAGTTGCCCGTCTTCAGAATCTCCACCGCTCCTTCGCTGTGGATCTCCCCATCGACGATGGCGGACTTGGTGATCGTGAACTTAAACGCATCCCTGTAGCGGAACGCATCGCTCGTAAAGATCGGCACCGCCACGAAACCGAGAATCATCAATCCGCCGACCAACGAGGGGAGAGCCGCACGGGTGAAAGCGGAACGTTCATCAGAAGCCCGGAACAGACTCACCCATAACAAGCCGAGCAGGTGGAACATCATCACCAATGGAAGATAAGTGCCGAACTCAACTCTGAAGGCAGAATCCGGATAGACCGCCAGGCAAAGCAAAGCAAATACCCCCACCACGATCACCGGCAAGGTGTATGCCAGCACGGCCCGCCGCGCCGACAGGTTCTTCGCCTTTCCGAAACCAAGCATCAGCAGCAGCCCCAAGGCGAAGCCGATCCACCAGTGCGACATGGTCCAGATGAATGCCGACGGAACGCTCCCGGGATGCACCGACACCAGTGCCACCGCGAAAACGACGAGAGTTCCGAGGAACCACCCGCCCACTCCGATTCCGAAGATTTTTGCGAAAGATGCCTTCAGAGAGGTTTGATGCTCAGGTTCCTGGAGATGGGTTGCATGATTTTCCACAGTCATGTTGGAAAGGTGGACCAGCTCCCACGGGGAAGAAAAGCACTAAAATCAAATGTTGAATCGAAGTGGTGGGGCTGCCCTCCCCTTTCCGCTGTGGAAAAGCGGCTTGGTCCTGCCCATTCCGCTGCGAACAATCTTGCAGCACCTCGACTCACCGCCAGACTCCGCCTGTGGAAATCCTCGTCGAAAGCAACCCAGGTGAGCGCATCGACGCATTTCTCGCCGCCCGCCTTGCAGACCTTTCCCGTTCGCGGATCCAGGCACTCATCCGCGAGCAGTTCATCCAGGTAAACGGCCACCCCGCCAAGCCGCGCGACGCGGTGAAGCTCGGCGATCGCATCACCGTCGTCCTGCCCGAGGCGGTCCCGCTCTACAACGAGGCCCAGGAAATTGCGCTGGAAATCCTGTTCGAGGACGATGACTTGGTCGTGCTGAACAAGGGTTCCGGCATGGTCGTCCACCCTGCGCCGGGGAATCCAGACGGCACGCTCGTCAACGCACTGCTCCATCATTGCCAGGGAAAACTCTCCGGCATCGGCGGCGTCGAGCGCCCCGGCATTGTCCATCGCCTGGACAAGGACACATCCGGCTGCATCGTCGTCGCCAAATCGGACATCGCCCACCAATCGCTGGTCAACCAGTTCTCAGGCCGGACCATGGAAAAACTCTATCTGGCAGTCACCCAGGGCATCCCGAAGCCCGCCAAGGACACGATTTTCACCCACATCGGCCGCCACCCGGTGAACCGCCAGAAGATGGCTGTCGTCAATCCACCCGGCGGGAAAACCGCGATCACGGACTATCAAATCCTCACCACCGATGCCGCCAGCCTCACCGCTCTGGTGCTCTGCCACCTCCACACCGGTCGCACCCACCAGATCCGCGTGCATCTCCACCACAAGGGCGCGCCGCTTGTCGGCGATCCGATTTATGGAAAACCCTCGGCACAAACCGGCCGCCTGATGCTGCACGCCTGGCGGCTCACCTTGGATCATCCCGCGACCGGCAAGCGGCTGCATTTCGAAGCGCCCATCCCGCCGGAATACCGCCACTGGACCGCCATGGTCGAGTCGCAGGCTATTCTTGCACCTCTGCCGCCTCTTCCGTAAGTAGTTCCGGCTTCAGCCGGTCTTCATCACCAGAGCAGACCGCTTGAAAGCGGGACTACGAACATGGACACCCTATCACGACTGCGCTCGGGAAAACTCGCAGGCACCACCCGGCTCACTCTCCGCTGCGGCCTCACCGAGTTTCCCCGCGAAATCTTCGACCTCGCAGACTCGTTGGAAATCCTCGATCTATCCGGCAACCGATTGTCCGCCCTGCCGGAGGATTTCTCGCGGTTGCGGAATCTCAGAATCCTGTTTTGCTCGGACAACGAATTCCACCATGTCCCGGCGGTGCTGGGCGCTTGTCCGGCGCTGGAGATGATCGGCTTCAAGGCAAACCGGATTGAAACGGTGGACGATGCCGCGTTTCCGCCGTTGTTGCGTTGGCTGATCCTCACCGACAACCGCCTGGAGCACCTGCCGGCTACCATCGGCCGCTGCTCCCGGCTGCAGAAGCTGATGCTCGCCGGAAACCGTTTGCAGAGTCTGCCCGATGCCGTGGCGGCTTGCACGAATCTCGAATTGATCCGGCTCTCCGCGAACGATTTCCACGGATTCCCCGGGTGGTTATTTGAACTCCCGCGCCTGTCGTGGCTGGGGCTGGGTGGCAATCCCTGCTCGCAAATGCCAACCACCCGATCCGTCGCGGAAATCGCCTGGCAAGAGCTGACTCTCGAAGCAAAGCTTGGCGAAGGCGCTTCCGGCGTGATCCACCGGGCGGGATGGATCACCGAAAAACGCCCCGTGGCGGTGAAGATTTTTAAAGCAGGCATGACCAGCGACGGCCTGCCTGCGGAAGAAATGGCAGTCTGTCTGGCGGCGGGAAACCACCCGAACCTGATCGGTGCGTTAGGAATCATTTCCCATCACCCGGAAGGCAGTGCCGGACTCGTGATGCCGTTGATTGACCCGGGTTTCGTCAATCTCGCCGGCCCCCCGGATTTCGAAACCTGCACCCGCGACGTCTATCCGGACGACCGCCGCTTCCGCCTTTCCACCGTGTTGAGAATGCTCTCTGCTCTCTGCTCCGCCGCACGGCACCTGCACGCGCAGGGCATCACCCACGGAGATTTCTACGCGCACAACGTCCTGTGGAATGCGGAGGACGAATGTCTGTTAGGCGACTTCGGCGCGGCTTCAAGCTACTCTGGCATGGGGGATTTGGAACGCATCGAGGTGCGGGCATTCGGCTGCCTCATGGAAGAGCTTCTCAGCCGCGGGGATTTCGAGGAAAGCGAAACGGAAACCTTGGCGGCCTTTGGAGAACTGCGGCAGCGGTGTTTGGCGGAAATCGTGAAAAGCCGCCCTGACTTTGATGAAATTGGCAGAACCCTGGAAGACCTGGCTAAAATTGTTAGGATCGACGCGACTCAGCCAGACATCTGAGAATCCTCACAATTTCCGCCCCATCCCGATCTTCCCCATGAATGACGACCTCCTTCCCGACTTGATCGCCGCTGTCGAGCAGCAGCTCGTCTCGCCACAGACGCCGTATGTAGCGAAGAACCTTGCCCGTTTGTTGAAGCTCGGCATCGACGAGGCGGACGCCAAGTCCCAGATCGCCCTCTGCCTGGGCGAGGAAATGGATCTTGTGCTGAGAAAGCGCCGGGGATTCGACGAAAACGCCTACCGCGCCAGTCTCGAGGCCCTGCCGATTCCAGACGACGCCGGCGCTCCCTGAAAAAAATCCATTTTTTCTTAAACCACCGCAGGGACATTCACATCTGATTCTGACATCCAGCTTCAAGGCCCGATTCACATCTGGAATTTTCAGGTGACCGAATTCGGAAACTTTCGACGCTTGCCAACGTTGTTTAAAAACCCCCGCTCCTAAAACCCTCCCTTAAATCCATGAAATTGAGAAACTTATTACCCGTAATCGCGATTGTTGCCTCTGGCAGTGCCTTCGGTGCCGCAGGCATTTTCGACAGTTTTGTGTTCACGACCACGACGGGAGCGACGCCTCTCGCTTTCCATGACATCGGTGCCACGACTGGAAATCCAGATTTCCAGGGCAGCAATCTCGGAACCTTCACCGTGGGTGCCAGCACCCTCCAGATCGGAGGCCAGCAGAGGTCCTTCAAAAACAACTCCACCGATGTGACATCGCACTCGATTTCTTGGAGAGTATGGTCAGGCACACCGACTGGCTCATTCACAGCGGTCAGCATGCCTTTTCAGTTCAACATCGGAGGCGGTGGCGATCAGCAGTGGGGAGGTGACTCACAAGGGGCGAACTCGGATCCCATTGAAATCTCGACGAACGTTCTATCTGGTCTGGTGAACGGCACCTACACACTTGAGGTGTTTTCCCAGATCACCACGAATGGGGTCAATGCTGCCAGCACGATTTTCAACAACAACGGCGGAGCCAACTACCAAGCCACCTTCACCGTCGTGCCCGAGCCTGCCAGCGCAGTGCTTGGATTGATCGGATCGATGCTGTTACTTCGGCGTCGGCGCTTCTGAGCGCGGTTCTTCCATCGATCCGGCTAACGCCCAGAACCCCGTTCACAGGCCTCGCAGCTTTTTCTGCTCGGCGATCCACGCGCGGTCCTTGTCCGACAGGCTCGTTTCCTGGGTCTTGGAGCGTGTTCCGTCCGGTTCGATGAACGTCAGCGTGCCCTTGGAGTAGGAGGTCAGTTTGGCGAAAATTTTCCGCCCCCTTCGATCCTGCCACTCGCGGTAGCCCTTGTTCTCAAGACCAGCGCGCCAGCCCTTGTAAGATTCTGCGGAAACCGCCTCGGAGTGTTTCAACTGGCCCCAGAGAAAGTCGGCCTCTCCACGCTTGTAGCCCCGGTAGCGCCCGATCACCTCGCCGCTCGGATTGAGCATGATGAGCGAAGGATAGCCCATGATCTTGTAGCGCTTCTTGAGCTCCGTATTGTAGTTTTTAAGGGCCACCCGGCGATCTTCGGATGAACCAAGGTCCAAGTCGGGATCGGTGATCTTGATCTCCGCATCCACCCGCAGGCGGACGAGTTTTTCAGTCGCCCAATTTCCAAACTCATTGGTGGAAAAAAGTTCCTGACTGACCGCCTTGCACATCGGGCTGCCTGCGGAATCCGTGAACCAGATCAGCAAGGGCTTGCCCTCACGCGTGGAAATCTGCCGGGCGATCGTTTCACTTTGTTCCCAAGGTCCGCGCTTTGCGGCGGACAGCAGGGTGGCCAGCTCGGGAATTTCAGCGTCGGGATTGTCGGGGTCGGTGTAAACGATGTCCTCTTGGGGAGTGAATGCGAGTGGTGTCGCTGGCGAATTCCCCCCAGCGACCACCGGCGTCCCGGGATCCGGAGTTCTCGCACGCAATTGTGGCGGAATGCCCGTCGGGCCGAACGGCTCGTCTTTCTTTTTGGCCTCAGGTTTACCACCTAGGCCAAGCTTCGCACACGAGCTTGACGCCAAGGCAACCATCAAAGGCCATAACAGGAAACGGGTCATCGGGGTGAGAATCCGGCTATTTTTTCAACCGAACCGGAGTGCCACAATAGGTGCAGCGGAACCACTTGAAGACCAGCATGTGGAAACACGTGGGAATGATGTGTCCCAGCCCTGCGACGTAGTGGGCCTTCGAGTTCTTCAAGCACACCTTGGGCACGAAAAGCCGTTGACCACAAATCCGGCAGCTGCCCTGAAGCCCCCAGACCAGATAGAGCACCCCGAGGATAGGGAGAATGCAAGGCACCACCAGCAGCCACACCGGGACCCAGCCGAACTTTTCGGGCAGCTCGCTGGAGAGGAGCAGCAGCGCGGAGGAAATGATGCCGATCGGCAAAATCGCGATCAGCAGCAAGGTGATCGTTGCCCCCGCTGCCAGGGAGCGCGGATGACTGTGCATCACCCCTCGGATGAAAAAACGGGACTCCGGATCACGGCCCGCATTGGTTTCCACTCGTGGTCCACGGATGAGCGCCACGCGGTCATCCTCATTTTGCGATTTCGCCGTCACTGGCTTCACGAATCCTCCGGCAAGGATGTCCGTGGACTTGATGCGGGAAACATCGATCTCACGGCGGGTCGCGCCGACGTCCGCCATCATCACGTTGTTGCCCGCCACGACAGGAGGTCGTCCGGGTCTTACGCCCGGCAGGCGCTCTTCGACTTTTACTTCCAGATCACCGCAGTAGCGGTTGAGCAGGATCGCCGGCGGAATGTCGCTCACCGCCAAGGACTGCTCGACGAAGGCTCTCACCGGCAGAGGAATGGCAAATGGTGCGGAGGCAAGGAGAGAGGCGACCTTGGGAGAAATCTCATGGTTCACGGGCATTTCCTCCACCCGTGGGGCGTCTTCCACCCCGCCAGCGAGGGTCCGTGCGGAGGCGATCCACTTTGCCAGATTCCCACGCACCGGCGCGCGCTTGGTGATTTGCAGGATCTTGTTCGCCCGCTCCAGCTCCTTGGCCAGATCCTCCACTCCTGCCTTCGCCAGTGACTCCACGTCGAAAAATCCCGCCGCTTCGAGCAGTTCGAAGGAGGATTTGCCGATTCCCGGGATACTTCTGAGGTCACTCATGAGTTGCTTTGCACAGCGCTGCGAATCTAGGGAAAGAAACCCCGATGGCAAGCGGTCTTGCCGTCAGACCAAGGCGGCCAGCATTTCGCGGAGTTGGATCAGTTTCGCCTCCCATTCGTTCAATCGGGCTTTTTCCTGTTCAACGACTTCCGGTGGTGCCCGGTCCACGAAGCTGGCGTTCCCCAGCTTGCCGCCGCACTTCTTGATCTCGATCTCGGTGTTGGAAATCTCCTTGGAAAGCCGAACCCGCTCGGCCTCGATGTCGATGAGACCTTCCAGCGGCATGTAAACCTCGCCCACACCGGTGACCGCTGCGGGCGTGCCCTTCGGCGCCTCGTAAGCGGAATCGAGCGTGATTTCTTCCGCGCCGACGAGCAGCGCGAGCACCTTCACCTCGCCCGCCAGCCACTCGGGAGCGGCCTTGATCACGAACTTGATGTCCTTGCGCGAACCCATCTTGTATTCCGCCTTGAGATTCCGCATGCGGCCTGCGGATTCGTAAACCTCGCTGGCGATGGCTTGCGCCGCAGCGATTTCTCCGGCAGTGAGCGATGCGAGCAGCAACTCGGACGGCAGCGCTTTCTGCATCAGGAATTCCCCTTCGGAAACATAGCCCATGCGCGCGGACAGCTCCTCCGTCACGTGCGGCATGTAGGGACTCAGCAATTGCAGGTAGCGGCCCATGATCGCGTCGAACACACCGAGCGACGCGGCCTTGGCCCCCGGCGGCGCGGTATCGCGGAGGTCGAGCTTCACGGCTTCGAGGAATTTATCGCAGAAGTCGTTCCAGAGAAATTCATAGAGCCGGTGGGCGATTTCTCCGAAACGGTATTCCCCGTAGAGGCGCTCCAGATCCACCGCGAGTTCGTCCAGCTTCGCCATCGCATGGAGGTGATAGGGGCGCAGATCTTCGAAGCCGGTGAAGGGCTGGAACGGCTCGCCACCCATCTGGCGGAGGCGGCAGGCGTTGTAGAGTTTGTTCGCGAAGTTCCGGCCTTCCTCAAGTGCCATCTCGTCGAAGCGGACGTCCGTCCCCGTCGGCGCGATCCGCACGAGCCCGAAGCGCGTGCCATCCGCTCCGTATTTGTCGATTAGATCGAAAACATCGGGTGAGTTTCCTAACGACTTCGACATCTTGCGCCCCTTGAGATCGCGGACGATGGAGGTGAAATAGACGTTCTTGAACGGCAGCTCGCCGGTGAATTCGTAGCCCGCCATGATCATCCGGGCGACCCAGAAGAAGATGATGTCCGGACCCGTGACGAGGTCGGCCGTCGGATAGAATTTCTTCAGCGTCGGAGTGGTTTCGCCCACATCCGCCATCGTCGCAAACGGCCACAGCCACGAGGAGAACCACGTGTCCATCACGTCCTCATCGCGGGTCCAGTTTTCCGCGTCCGCCGGTGCTTCCACGCCCACGTGAATGTCTCCGGCGGAAAAATCCACCATACCTAACGACTCGGCATTTTTCAGATCCTCCAGCTTGTCCTTGCGATACCACACTGGGATCTGGTGTCCCCACCAGAGCTGGCGGCTGATGCACCAGTCCTGCAAGTTTTCCATCCAGTGGGCATAAGTCTTCGCCCAGCGCTCGGGGCGGAACTTGATGTCGCCATTCGCCACCGCATCGGCAGCTTCCTGCACTTTCGGATACTTGAGGAACCACTGCATGGAAATGCGCGGCTCGATCGGCACGTTACCACGCTCCGAGTAGCCGACGTTGTTTTCATACTCCTCCACCTTCAGCAGCAGGCCCATTTCTTCTAACTTCGCCGCCGCCCGCTTGCGCGCGACAATGCGATCGAGGCCGTGGAGTTCGGGAACCTCCGGGCAGTGGATGAACGCGTCCGGCGTGAGAACATCGATGATTTCGAGATTGTGACGGATGCCGATTTCAAAGTCCGCCTTGTCATGCGCCGGAGTGATCTTCAGCGCGCCGGTGCCGAACTCGATGTCCACATGCTCGTCCGCGATGATCGGAATTTCCGCATGCGGAAACGGCCGGAACACCTTGCGCCCGATGTATTTCGTGAAGCGTGGGTCCTTCGGATTCACCGCCACGGCCACGTCGCCCATCAACGTTTCAGGACGGGTGGTGGAAATTTCCAGGAACTCGCCGGGTGCGTCGGTTAGCTCGTATTTCATGAAATACAGCTTCGACCGCTGCGGCGTGGAAATCACCTCTTCGTCGGACAGAGCGGTGAGTGAAACCGGGCACCAGTTCACCATCCGCTTGCCCCGATAGATCAGGCCTTTTTTGAAAAGCTCCACAAACACATGACTCACCCACTCGGTGTAAGGCGCGTCCATGGTGAACCGCTCACGGCTCCAGTCACACGAGCAACCTAACCGTTTGAGCTGGTTGATGATGATGTCCGCGTGGGTGTTTTTGTAGTCCCACACGCGCTTGAGAAACTCCTCCCGCCCGAGATCACGGCGGGTCACGCTTTCCTTTTCGCGCAATTCGCGCTCCACCTTCGCCTGCGTGGCGATGCCCGCGTGATCGGTGCCGGGGAGCCACAGCACTTCCTTCCCCTTCTGCCGCGCGCGACGGGCGAGGATGTCCTGGAGCGCGTTGTTCAACACGTGGCCAAGATGGAGGATGCCGGTGACGTTCGGCGGCGGAATGACGATCGAGTAACCGTCCTTCGCGCTGGAAGGATCGGCTTCGAAGCATTTTCCGGCGATCCACGCCGCATACCATTTGGCTTCGACGGCTTGGGGTTCATAGGCTTTCGCTAACTCGGACAACATGGGGGCGGATGCTTGGCAGAGGGCACCGGATTTGTCCAGTGTGGGAGTTACCCTCCCAGGACATCTCCATGTGGATTTTTTTAACCGCAGATGAACAGGATACACGCAGATAAGAGGGATGAAGAGTTGGGATGCAGGGCCGTGAACCTGAATATCGAATCCTGATCCCTTCTTTCATCTGTGTTCATCCTGTCCATCTGTGGTTCGATTTTGAAATGTAGAAGAGCCATCCACCCCGACGTGCCAGAAGACGTGTTTGAGGGATCAAAACGATTCTTGCCGCTGCCCTCTGAGCGATAGGAGGGAACATTTCCACCTCTTTTGGAGATCTCTTCGAATTGCCTGGGATGCTGTCTTAAAAAAGGAGGACCAGGCTTCCAGCCTGTCTCGGAAGGCGGGCATCTTGCCTGCCGTGGCGGGTTTTCTCGCAGTATTCAGGCTGGAAGCCCGAACTCCGAGACAGCCAAGATGGCTGTCTTCCATTTTTCACGCAGCCTCCGCAAAAATCGCCGCCGACTCACTCCACGTTCCCCACCTGTTCGCGGATTTCCCCCAACCCGGTCTTCCCCTCCACCACCGTCTGGGCGATCAATGCGTCGTTCGCCTTCGAGTCAAAAGTTGTTTCCAATCTCCGGTCTCCGCCAAAGTAAGGAGCGGTGATCTCCGAATCGCCGTGGCCCATGAGCCGCCGATGAACTGCGCATCCGCTCGTCTCATCGCCGCTCCACAGGCTTCGGCGGATCGGAATGAAGAGCGAGCGATAACGAGCCTTCATGATGCGCCAAGCGCATCCCGCACCGCCGGAGGCGCTCCGCCGCTTCTTGGAACTCCGTTTCGGCAATCACTTTTGGCAATCGGTCGAAAGTCACCTTCGAGCACTCCAGCGGTCTGCGTTCGCTTAGAGCCAATGGCAGCGCACTGTTAAACGCAGGCTTGTCTTTGCCCCTCCTGTAAGCAGATTTCCATCAGAAATAGTGCCATGACCACGACCGCCACCTTAGCCGATGATTTGAAACTCCATGAAGGAGAGGAGTTCGTGTTACGCGCCGTGGCTAAAAACGGCGCATTGATCGTGACGAGCGTCCTTCGCACGGCACCAGATCCATTGCCCGGAAAACCCTCGAGAAAAACGAACTTCACCGCGAAATGGGCAGGCACCATGACGAAAGTCACCGATGCCGACGATTTACTGCTCTCCCACATCAACGAAAAGCATGTGAAGTAACATGCGCCTGCTCCTCGACACCAATATCCTGCTCGATGTCATCTTATCTGACCGCGCCGGAAAGTTCGGCAGCACGCAGGTCTTGGACCTCTGCGAATCAGGTTCCCATCACGGCTTGGTCGCCTGGCAGACCCTGCCGACCGTGAGTTACTAACATCGCAAAGGCCACACGAATCAGGATGGATAAAGTGTGATGCCAATGCCTGCTCTCAGCTTCGACACTCGCTGGATAGTCGTCTCCGAAAGGTGATTCTCGAAGCAGCGGGGTACTCCAGCGACATGATAGCCAATAGAAAACTCTCTGAACTGCGCTTGATCCCACTCCGCCTTGGCGTTCTCCGGGAGTTGTTCTAAGTCATTGCAATACTGTTCGACACATTGATCGGCATTCTCAAAGTCCCGGGGGCAACTGATGTTCAAATACCACTTGCTGTCATCATTCCATTCATGGCGCTGGACGTAGTAGTTCTTCGCATCGAGAAATGCACTTAACCTTTCGGTAGCAGCATCCCCCTTCACGACAAGGTCAACAGTCACGTATCGGGTCTGAGCCGGCATTTTCTTCAGGACGTTAAAGGTGGTGGCACTGCGCCGCAGGACTCGCCGAGCGAAGCGAACGAGGGACGTTACCTGCCGTTGCCGTCCACGACATGTTCTGCTTCTGGGATCTATTTATGATGACGTCCCCTGTTCTTCGTTGTGATGAAGGAGAAGACAGGCGATCACTTCCCCCAAATCTTGGTGATCTGCGGCACAGGTCCCTTCGACCTTAAACCTGAAATTGTGGGCTCGATCATTCCGAGTAAGCTCCAATTCGAGAATGTCCTTCACTCTAAAACTATTGGAGAAATCATATCGCATCACCATATTCGTGATCGATGTTCCACAGTTCTTTAATGTGATCTCGAAAATCACGTTGCCAGTAAGTCCGGAGAGCCAATCCATCTTGCGCTTGGTTACGGTGAAAGAATCCGACTCCACCGTGCCGAAGAATGCCGGAAGCTTGCTCCCCTTGTATCCATCATTGATCTGCGCAATGACTTCTGAATCAATGCTACTAGTTCGAACAACCTGGCGACTGGTGAGATCAAACTCCACTTGGTGATCGTCAAATGTGGTTACCGAATCGATCTTCCATGAGACGAACGGAAGCAGCTCACCCTTTCGGTAGTATTCTGTGGCTGCGATTTTCATTTTTTCGCAGAACGTCAAAGTGATGGCGCACCCACTAGCAAGGGCCAACGTTGATCGTGGGGTTGAGGTTGAAACTTGGTGAGAACATTGAAAACAGAGGGGCTAGTGGGTGTTGCCATACACGGCTTGTTCGACTTCTGGATCTATCCAGGTGGAGGCCCATAGACAAACTTCAAGAGCTGGAAACCCGAAATCTTCATGTCCTTCATGTGAATCACAAGATTCCAATCTGGACCATCCGCACCACCTCTGAACTCATTGGGCGCATACTGCCAAATCGTCTTATTTGTGGGATACACGTCTCTCTTCCCTAGCATTCGTTCGGCTTCATCTTGGGGCATGCCGATCTTCAGCTTGTCAAAGTTCTTGGAAATCTCGCCCCATCTACTGATCTTGACTTTCTTCATTCTCAGTTCGGCCATCAAATCTCCGACAATCGGCCCCGACAACTCTTCACTGGTGTTGCCTGGGCTCCGATCACTTGAGTGGGGCTGCACTGCTCGTGGCTCTGAAGCACAGGCGACAAGTTGAATGAGTGAAAGCACCGCAACGATGGTGGTGTTGTTCATCTTCATATTTTGTCGAACGTTAGATGCGCGCTCACCGGCGCGATTGATAGAAAAATGAAATGCAATTGCAGAGCTTATGGCCGTTTGATCGGCATGACTTGTTCGCATTGTCCTTTATCGAAATGGGGAGAATAACTTCCGTGCCTTCGGGAAGACATGCAGACACCAGTAGGCTGCAATGGCATTTAGGACGGCGATGAAGAAGGTAAACGGGTTGACAAATGAATGACAGAACCACGAGATCGGAATTAGAGTGATTCCGAAATAAAAGGGGTTCATGATTCCTGGGTAGTGTGCCGAAATAATCTTTTTTCTTCTCTTGCTCTCTTCTTCTTGTCCGGACTCCGCATCTTCGTTGAAGCCAAGCCGCGTGTATGACGCAATGAATGGAATTGAAGCCGCCCCACCGATGAAGAATGCCAATCCGGTGAAATTCATTGGATCTTCACCTACAGGCACATGGAAGAAACTGCAAATCGCAAGGCTGATTGCCACCAAAAGATTGATGATGCCGAAAGTCGTCATTTAATCTAGCAACGTCGAGTCCTCCTACGCCTGACCGGGGGCGAGGGTGGAACACGGGGTTGAGGTTGTAGCGGTCATGACGGCTTGAACTGGAGGCGGGTCAGGCTTTAGGAGGGACGCCTTGTTCGGCATTTTGTTTCTGCTGATCGGAGGCCGTTGCCACCATTCGGCATGGGCACGATCTCACCCGACTCAGCATAGATCGTTGCTTCATCAAGCTCATCTAAGGTCGGTATCTCGTCGTGAACGCCCCGGAGGCTGATACGCGGGATTGTCCAAACTACTTCTTCAGCCCGATCCATTGTGATGACAGGAACGGCGGGGATTCCGGTGCGACGTATCAGCAAATATTTCTCAATGAAGTATTCCTTCTTGTCGCCCATTCTATTCACTATCCAAATGCTTCCATAGTAATATGATTCGTTTACAGTGACGCAAATCCTGTGGGGAGCCTGATTGCGCAAACGAACTTCAAACGCGTCCTTATCGGGGTGATAATCAAGCGATAATTGCAGTGCGCGATCTGTAGCCGGGAGCGGTAGAAGCAAGAAGGTAATTCCCGCCAATGCCACGACGATCAGAGCGATCACGACTGCTATGGTGGATTTCTTCATTGGCCGAACGATGAGCGCATGCACCACTACCAGCGGCGGCGCACGTCGATCACGGGGTTAGGGTTAAAACTACGGGAAAACGTCGAAACAGGGCGGCTGGTAGTGGTTGTCATGACGCGGCTTGTTCGCCCATTCTTTCGAGCATCGGAATGATCGTTTTGAGAGCCCATTCAGAAGTCACTTCATCGTCAAGCCTTCCGTCTTCGACGCAAGTTGATTCCTTCGCTATTGTGATACAAGCGGCTCGATCAAGCAATGATCCAAGGACAGCTGTGGAACTTGGGGAAAGTGAATTGATGGTTCTAAAATAATCCAAATCAATATCCAAGATAATAGGCTCGCATCCTTCTAGCATCACGCGGATTTCTTGAATCTCACGAAAAAGCGGAAGAAGGTGCTGATCGTCAATAACTAGATCCGAATGGGCACGGTCACAATCATCGTCATGCGGAACCTTGGGGCAACCGTAGTGGCACATGCTAGGCAAATAATGAATATTCGGGACTCTTTGTTCTTTGCTTACGGAGTTCAGAGCAATCACGTAACTTTCCTTAATAATCCCAGCCCCCATGGCTGCTCTTATGTGCTCGTCATGCCATAGATCCTCTGCTGCCTGTGATACGCATTCTTCAGATTGAAAGTCTAATGCCTTGAGGCGTTCTTCTATGAATATGTCTTGGCTATCGAAATCACGAAGACGTTCGGCCTTACGATAACCCCAACGCAGAAAGGGAGCCAACGTGTCCGTGTGCTTGTCAAAAGTGACGAGGATTAGCGGATTCTCAGACTGTCTGCGCGCTCCAGCCCAAGGAATTATCGCATCAGAGTGGCGCTCGAAAACGAACACTGACTTGTTCGCAATCTGTGTGTAAGGCTTCATGTTTTGTGGCGAACAGTTCGATTCGTATGACCTGCGGAAGTGATATTCGTTAGCGGTCTTGCTGGTGAAAATGGGGGAAATCCTTGATGTTGCAAGGTTCTTCCAGGCGACAGTGCGTATATCACGTCCGCGTATGGCCGGGATTCCCGGGCGAGCTGCCGGGCTTGATATCGCGTCGGCGGGGTAGGGGCAAAAAAACAGCCCCGGCACTCCGCCGGGGCTGTGGGGGTCCTCTTTAATTTTCAGCCGCCGACGGTGACGCTGACGTCGGCGCTCCATTGGCCGACTTGGTGGTCGCCCACGCGGTAGATGGCGCGGTAGGTCCACCGGGTGGGGGCGGCGGGATAGGGGGCGGTGTCCTCATAGTTGGGCGTGGTGTCGTAGGCGAGGGGGACGAAGTTTTTGCCATCGGCGCGGTCCACGCAGAGTTCGCAGAGGTCGAGGAAGGCGCTGTAGCCTTGCCAGCCCCAGGCGATTCTGACGGTGCCGCCGCTGGCGGTGGCGGTGATGGCGGGCTGGATGGTGACGAGGTCCGGGCCGGCTTGGGTGGCTCCGATGATGCCGAGGCTTTGACCGATGGTGTCGGTGTAGCCCTCGGCGGATTTCCAGCGGCCGATTTCCTCGAAGAGCCAGATGAGCATGCCGAAGTAGGGGGTGCCGGCGGGCGGGGTGAGGGTGGCGGGGACGGGTGGGGAAACGGCGGTGCCGGTGTCGCTGGTGCCGGTGGCGAGTTGGTTCCGCCAGGCGGTGGCGGCGGGGGCGTCCTGGCGGCGGGAGGGGAGAAAGGTGCCCCAGGTCCACTGGAGCCAATCGAGCGTGAGGGTGAGCTTGGCTTGGCGGGCGGGAGTGATGTCGAGCGGGGTGTAGTAGGTGGCGATCTTCGACTGGATATTGGTGAACCAGGTGAGTTGATCGCCCTCACGGGTGGGGTAGAATGCTTGATTGGCCATGGTGGATGTCTGATTTTCAGTAGTTTATGTGTTTAATTGCGGGGCGGGAGAGGTTTTCCAGCAGGGATGCGGGGTGCTGGGGCGGAGAAATGAGGTGATGCGCGGCTCGGGCAGGGTTTTCCAGCCTGGGGGGAAGGTTTTCCGGAGCGGAGGCGAGGTTTTCTGCGACAGAATACCTCGGGGCTGGCACGGAAAACCTCGCCGGTGTGGGAGAATACCCCGCTTCCGGGGCGGAGAACCTTCCCGGCGAGGGGGAAAACCTCGCAGGCGGCGCGTGGCACCTTGGCAGTCGCCGGGAATACCTCACATGGATCGCAACACCACTCATCGGTGATGGGATTGGATTTGCGGCCCGGGTGAGTCGATAGAAATGGTGTGACGGTTTAGGGCGTTTTCGTCACCTGATGGGAATCACTCCACGTTCTGCACCTGCTCGCGGATTTTTTCCAACTCGGTCTTCGCCTCCACCACCGTCTGGGCGATGGACGCGTCGTTCGCCTTGGAGCCGATGGTGTTGAACTCGCGGAATAGCTCCTGACAGAGGAAGTCCAACGCGCGGCCCGGCGGCTCGGCGGCGTCGAGATACTCGCGGAACTTGGCGAAGTGGGAATCCAGCCGGGTGATTTCCTCGCTCACGTCGCAGCGGTCGGCGAAGAGGGCGATCTCCTTGACCACGCGCTCGTCGCCGGGATCCAGCTCAAGCCCGGCGTCGCGGAGGCGCTTGTGAAGAAGCTCCCGCTGGCGGACCGGGCGGCCGGGAGCCTCGGCGGCGATCTTGCGGGCGAAGGAAACGAGCGTCTCCAGACGTGTTAGAAAATCTAACTTGAGATGATTTCCCTCGGACTCGCGCATGGCGGCGAGCTGGGCGAGAGCGTCCGATAGAGCGGGCTCCACGGCGAGCCACACGACCTCGGCGTCGGTCTCGCTGTCCCCAGCGGCGATGATTCCCGGCTGGCGCAGGAAGTCCGAGGCGGTGGGCGAAACCGGATAGCCTACAATTTTCCCCAGCTCCGCAAATGCCCTGGAAAACGCGAGGGCAAGCGCCGGATCGATCTGGAAATCCACCGCAGCTAACATCGCCCGCTCGACGTTGATAGAAACCTGGATGCGCCCGCGGGAAACGACGGCGAGCACCGCCTTGCGGATGCGGGCGTCGAGTTCATTCAGCTCGCGGGGCACCTGCACGACCACCTCCGCCTGCTTGCGGTTCACGGAGCTGATTTCCACGCCTGCCTGCCACGCGTCCGTCGCCGCGGAGCCTCTGCCGAATCCTGTCATCGAATGCATGGCGGCAGGTTCTCGGGTTGGGAGAGATCGGTCAATGGGGAAGCAGGGCACCTCCATTTGGATTCAACCAACCACAGATGAACAGGATGAACACAGATAAGAGGGATGAAGAGGCGGGATTGTGAGATGTTTCAGGACTGAAAATCCGCAGGCCTCGGTCTTATCCCTTCTTCCATCTGCGTTTCTAACGTCCGTCTGCGGTTGAAATCCGTAATGGATGTCCCCCGAACGGAAAAGACCAGGTGCTTGCCGCGACTCGCGAAACCCGCCAGAACTGCGGCCTGATGATCGATGAACCCGCATCTGAAGACACCGTCCATGCGTGGGGGCTGGAGTCTTGGCGGAAAAGCCTGGGCTTGTTTCTGGTGGCGTTGCTTTTGTTGGGCGGGATTGGTTTCGGACTCTCGCTGGATCCGGCGGGCGGGGCGATGAAGGAGCTGGACCCGGTGAAGGTGCGGGTGGGGCTGGGGATCTTCGCCTGCATCGCGTTTCTCTGGCTCACGGAGGCGCTGCCGCTGGCGATCACGGCACTGCTGGTGCCGGTGCTGGGGTGCGCATTCGGCCTGATGGATGTGAAGGGGTCGCTCGCCGGATTCGCGGATCCGTTGATTTTTCTCTTCTTCGGCGGCTTCGCGATGGCCTCCGCCTTGTCGAGCCAAGGGCTGGACCGGTGGATCGCGCACCGCATCGTGCAGGTGGGAAAAGGCGATTTCCTGAGAGTCTGTTATCTCATGTTCGGCGTGACGGCGGTGCTTTCCATGTGGGTGAGCAACACCGCCACGACCGCGATGATGCTGCCGCTGGCCCTTGGAATCCTGCGCCATCTGCCGGGCGGCGGCGGGGCGCGCCACACGGTTTTTCTCCTGCTAGGCGTGGCTTACGCAGCCAGCGTCGGTGGCATCGGCACCCTTGTCGGCAGCCCGCCTAACGGCATCGCAGCGGCCAAGCTGGGGATCGGCTTCACGGACTGGATGAAATTCGGCATCCCCGCCGTGCTGGTCCTCATGCCAGTGTTAGTGTTGGCGCTGAAATGGATGTGCCGCCCGGAAAACCTCCAGTTGCCGGACCAGCCGGGTTTGGATTTCAAATTCGACCGCCGACGCATCCTCACGCTGGCGATTTTCCTGATGACGGCGAGTTGCTGGATTCTTAGCGAGCCGCTGGCGAAACTGCTAGGCGTGAAGAGCGCCTTCGACACGCTGGTGGCGATGGTGGCGGTGCTCGCGCTGGTGGCGACCGGCGTGGTGCGGTGGAAGGAAATCGACCGCGGCACGGACTGGGGCGTGCTGATCCTCTTCGGCGGCGGCATCACGCTGAGCGCGATCATCGGTCAGACGGGGGCGAGCTTGTTCATGGCCCGCGTCTTCTCGGGCTGGGTGGACGGCTGGCCGGTGCCGCTGCTCATCGGCGCGGTGATGTTTTTCACCATCTTCCTTACCGAGCTCACCAGCAACACCGCCCTCGCCGCATTGATGGTGCCGATCTTTTTCTCCATCTCCAGCGAGCTGAAAATCCTGCCCGCCGAGCTGATCCTGCCGATGACGATCGCGGCCTCCACCGGCTTCATGATGCCCGTGGGCACGCCGCCGAATGCGATCGTCTTCGCCACCGGCCGGGTGCCGCAGCGCGAGATGATGCGGGTGGGGCTCGTGCTAAATCTGGTGTTCGTGATGGCGCTGACGGTGCTGGCGCAGGTGCTGTTCTGAGCGCCCCGTAGCTCAGGAAAATCCACAGGCGGAACAGCACGTGCTGTGAAGAAATCGCCCCATAAGTCCCTTCGACACCCGTCGGAGGCGTGCTAGCTTCACTCGCCTATGATTTTGAGATCCGCCGCACTTTTGTTTTTCGCGATGTCCTCACTGGGGCAAGCAGTGCAGATCCGCGTGGCGACTTTCAACATCGGGTCTTTCTACGACGTCACCAAACCTCAGCCCTACCAGCCAAGCCTGGGCGCTCCCGGAACTTCGGACTACGAAATCACCCGCGCGACCATCGCCCGACTGGCCCCGGATATCATCGCACTGCAGGAACTCCATGTCTCGGACGTCAATGCCGGCAATGTCGCCGCCTTGGCATCATCGCTCGGCTATGGGCATGTTTACATCGCTCCAAGCACCAACGCCTTCGACACCACGTTGCGACTGGCATTCTTCTCCAGGTTTCCATTTATTTCTCAATTGTCGATCGCCTCCCCTGTCGGAGCCAGGGACATGACCCGGTTGATTCCGGCGGTGAAAGTCGATGTCCCGGGCACCTCTCGCGATCCGTGGTTGTTCTCGGTGCATCTGAAAGCTGAAGGAGGCGAAGAGGCCGACCCTTTCCAACGCGCTGTCGAAATGCGTCGCCTGACCTCCCACATCAACGCCAACGGTTTAACAAACGAGGATAACTTCGTGATTCTCGGAGACTTCAATCCTTCCGGCAGCCCACGAACCTACAACACCCTGCCGACAGGAGGCCTGCCCGGCAGCTTCGACCTCGGGAGCGACATCCCGTTTCCCGTTTTCTATTTCACCGATCCACGGAATTACTTCACCACTCCCGCCGTCCACCTGCTTGATCCCCTCCAGGTGAATGGCTCGGCCGTCACCCGCCCCGCAAATTCGACGCTCGATCTCATCCTGACCTCGCCCGTCATCGCCACGCGTCCGTTGGCCACGGAGATCTACAACTCCGCACTCGATACCTCGAACGATGTCGGGCTTCCCAAATCCGGATCGCCACTACCCTCCGGCTCCAGTGCCACTGCTTCCGACCACCTGCCGGTCTTCGCGGACATCGAACTCGATCCGGCGGTTCCCTATACTTTCACGGCTGCTGGGCAAACGATCACGGACAACTTTGCCGGCTTTCCCGGCACCTATGATCCGTATCCTTGGACAATTTCCGGCGGAAGCTGGCAACGCTCGGACAACGGAAGCGGAATGACCGCCGGCTTTCGTGCTTACGGTCCGCCCACAGATCCGTCGCTCGGGTTCCGTCCAAGCGGCGCTCCAGGCACGGCAGCTGCGGCCTTCATGAACGGCTCTCCATCCGTTCTATCAGCCCTGAGGATTTCCTTCACCGCCGAGCAATGGCACTCGGCCTTCGGTGGCACGGCGGACACCCTTGGCGTGGAACTCATGGTCGGTGCAGGCGTAACTCCCCTGCCCGCGCTGACCTTCCATGCCACGACGAACCTGCCAGCCGGAGCCGTGGCCAACGGCACTTCGACCGTAAAGGAAGCGACCATCACCGGGCTCGCCATTGCTCCGGGCACACCGTTCCAACTGCGCTTCAACTTCACCCCGGGAGCGGGCAACAGCACGCCACCTTCCGCGGTGTTTATCAATGAACTGAACTACGACGACAACGGAGCGGATAACGAGGAGTTCGTCGAGATCGTCGTCGGCCCCGGATTCACCGGTGCGCTGTCCAGCGTCACCCTTTTCTTATATAATGGGGCAAACGGCCAGACTTACGGCAGCCACGCCCTGTCCACCTTCACCGCAGGCGCGGTCACCCCATCGGGGCACCGGATATTCTCCAGGGCGATCTCCGGTCTCCAGAACGGTGAACCGGACGGCTTGGTGATCGTCGTTAATGGAGTGGTCACCCAATTCATTTCCTACGAAGGACAATTCCAAGCCACCAACGGCGCTGCAAGCGGCAGGATGTCCTCCGACATCGGCGTCGAGCAGACCGGCGAGGATCCCGGAGGAACCTCCTCTCTCGGGCTGACCGGAATTGGAGGGGCCGCCGGGCCTCTCTGGTGGACGAAATTCGCAAGCCAGCCGTATTCGCAGGGCCAAGCCAACCCCGGACAGACCTTCACCAACAACAACCTTCCACCACAAGGCATTGCCATCGACAACCTCGCAGTCACCTTCCTAACCGGTGGTGACACCGACGGCGACGGATTCTCCGATGCGGACGAGGTCGTCTTCGGAACCAATCCTGCGGATGCAGCATCGCGTTTCGTCGTGAACTTCGCCTATCAGACACCCACGCCGGGCATGCTCCGGCTTTCGTTTCCGACGATGATGGGTCGCAGCTATGTGGTGGAAAGCTGCACGAACTTCACCGACTGGGAGGACGAGGCCACCTATTCCGGAACAGGTGTGCCGCAGGCTGCGGATTTCCCGGTGGTTCCTCACGAACCGAGGCGTCTCTATCGGGTCCGGGTGACGCTTCAGTAGCCGTTTGCAAGCGTCGAGACCAGGGCGACGCCAGCGCGCTGGGTGGCGTCGGCGAGGGCGTTGTTGCGGTTGGTCTGGAGATTGGAGGTCGCGAAAAACTCGCTGCTCCCCCGGGAGGTGCCGGCCATGATGACCTTGGTGGGATCTTTCGCATCGAGGAGTTTCCAACTGATCGTCACGGTGTTGGTGAGTTCCTCGGGGCGGAGCGTGTCGAAGCGTCTGCCGCGGATGGGTTGGTATTTGATGCTGGCGACGTTTCCTTCGAGGACCGCATCCGCCTTGTCGAGCGAGGCGATCCGGTAGGTGCCGTCTTGGACGATGGCTTCCGCTACGGCTGAGGTGGCAACGGCGTTTGCCCGGGGCAGGAGACTGGAGTTCGAAAACATCCTCACATCGACAGTCTTCACCTTCTTCATCACGGCGGGCTTGGTCTCACCGAGATGGTAGCCGGCACAGGAAGCCAGCAACAACACGGGCGCGAGGAGGAGCGTAAATTTCATCGAAGCGGGGCGGTCGGTGCGGGTTCACTCGCCCAGCTCCTTGAGCCGGGTCCGCGCCTTGTCGTTGTATTCACCCGACTTGCTGCGGGCGACGATGTCGCGGTAGTAAACTTTGGCGGAGTCGAGCTTGCCTGTTTTCAGATAGAACTCGGCGACATCGTAGGACCGCTGGAGGTCACGGCCGCCGAGTGCGGATTCCAGTTTGCGGGCCTCCGCATTGCGGGAGTGTCCGGGGTATTGGATGAGGTAATCGTTGAACGCCTCGCGGGCGAGATCGAGATTTCCCTGGTTCTGGTTACCACGGTCCGCCTCCTCGGTTAGAATCACTCCCACCCGGAACAGCGCCTCGGGAGCAAGCGGGCTTGCTGGCTGGTCTTCCACCAGAAGGCGGTAGGCGGCGATGGATTTTTTATACTCCTTCTTCGCTTCGTATAACTCGCCGATGGTGAATTGCGCCTTCGCTGCCGCAGCAGACTTGGGAGCATTGTTACGGGCTTTTTCCAGCATCTCCACGGTCTTGTCCACCGACAGCCTCGTCTTCAGCCCGAGCATGCTCGATTTCACATCACCATCCGCAGCCGACTGGGCCATGGCGATCTGGCGGTTCAGGGCGGTGGAGTAAAGATTGCTGCCTTGGAAACGGATCAAGAACTTGTCGTAGGCCTCGAAGGCTTTGAGGATGTCGCCTTTTTCCTGGAGCAACTCCGCCTGGCGAAACCGCGCCTGCGGGGCGGACGGGGCGAAGGGAAAACGTGTCGCGGTCTCGTCGTAGAGCTTGATCGCCTTGTTTCTGTTTCCCTCGTCGTCGGCCTTTTTCGCATTTTGATAGAACGCCTCGCCCTCGGTCGCCATCGCCTGGGTGTTCCCCGCGAGACTCGGCGCGTCTGCATCCGGACCACAGGAAATGAGTGTCAAGGCGGATGCCGGGAGAAGGGCGCAAACAACAAGCCGGAAGGTCATGCGCGGGAGCATAGGAGGCGGAAATGCGTGGGAAAGCCCAAAATGGATCACTTCCCGAGTTCCCCGGCACGACTGACGGCGGCTCCGACCGCCTCGATCATCGCGGAGCGCACGCCCTGCCTCTCAAGCACCGCGAGACCAGCGATAGTGGTGCCGCCCGGCGAAGTGACCATGTCCTTGAGCACTGCCGGATGCTCGCCGGTTTCCAATACCATGGCAGCGGCACCCAGCACGGTCTGCGCGGCAAGCCGCACCGCATCCGCCCGTGGGATGCCGGCGTGCACGCCACCATCGGCCAGCGCTTCGATCACCAGATAGATATAAGCCGGGCCACTGCCGGACAGCCCGGTGACCGCATCGATCAGTCGTTCCGGGACTTGCACCGCCAGTCCGACCGCGCCGAGCAACGACTGCGCGGTGGCTGCGTCTGTAGGAACCGCACGAGTCCCAAGACAAAATCCGGCGGCTCCGTGGCCGACGAGTGCGGGAGTGTTTGGCATCGCACGGATGACTCGGAAATTTTCCGAAGTCACCGCCTCCAGCGCGGCGAGGGTGACACCCGCTGCGATGGAGATCACCAAACGCTCCCCACCCGCGGCGAGCGTCACGGCATCCGACAAGGCGGCGGAAACATCCTGCGGCTTGGTGCAGAGGAAAATCACCTCGCTCGCCGCCACCACGGCGGCCATTTCGGCGGTCGCCGTGGCTCCGGTCGATTTCACGAATGCCTCGCGGGATGCTTCATAAGGATCGCAGCCGATCACGTCCGCAGCGCCGACCACCCCGGCCCGGATCGCTCCCTGGATCAGCGCCGTTCCCATTTTTCCGCATCCGATGACTCCGAGCTTCATGCCCGGAAGACTAAGCGGGCGGCGGCGAGGCACGCCAGCGTCATTTTACTTGGTGATGCGGGAGGACCGTGGGCATCTTCCCGCCATGAAAATTCGGTTGATTGCCGCGCTTTTGCTCGGATGCGCCCTTGTCTCCGGTGAGACCGCCACTCCACGAGGTCCGGTAAAAACCAAGGTGATCCCACCGTCGGGCAAGGATGAAAAACCCCGCGCCGTCGTGCTCCCGCAAGATGCGGAACCGACGCGAAACCCGGCGGTCGAAGCCGCGATCCCAGACCCGGTCAAAGCCCTCGGCGAGCCTGCGATGATGAATTTCCCCAACGGCATCCAAATGGCCGTGACCGCCGCCAGCGAAAAGGCGCAGGCGCATGTGAACCAAGGCATGAATCACGTCCACGGCGGCTGGGAATTCGAAGCAAGCCGTCATTTCGCCGCCGCCATGCGTGAGGATCCGGAGTGCTTGCTGGCGCACTGGGGCTTGTTACTTTCACTGCTCACCCCGTCGCCGGAGACCGACCCGGCCCGTGTCGCCGTCACCTCGAGATTGCTCGATCTGGTGGAAAAAGGAAACGGCACCGAACTCGAGCGCGGCTACGCCTACGGCCTGATCAAATACATCGAAGAAGGTCCAGCCGGAGCGGCAAGAGCCTTCCGCAAAGTCGCCGCCAATTTTCCAAACGACATGCAGGCTACCATCTTCGCCGCCCTCTTCAGCCGGGGCGGTTATGACGAGTTCGGCAGCGCCACCCCGGATCAGGAAGCCGCGGAAGCCAGCCTGCTCGCGCTCACCGGAAAATTCCCGTACAGCCCCGTCCCGCTGAATGCCCTGCTCACCATCCGCGCGGAGGCTCCAGATCTCAGTCCCTGGCTCGATCTCGCCGCGAAACTCACCCAGATCTCGCCGGATTACGCCCCGTACTTCCACCTTCTCGGCCACTACGAATGGCGCAGCGGCCGGCACGCCAAGGCGGCAACCGCCTTTGGCCATGCTGCGTCCCAATTCGACCAATGGATGAAGGAAAACCGTGCCACCCTCGCCGACTGCCCCGAGTGGGGGAAAGCTGAGTGCTATCGCATCGTCTCACTCGTCTCCAAGGGAGATTTCGACACCGCCTATGCGGCTTCACGGCAGATCGCCGCCACGCCGATTCCCAAAAACCGGCCCACCTCGCCCGGTGCCCGCCTGCTCATGTGGGATGCCAAAACCTTACCCGCCCGCATCCTCCTCCACCGGGACCTCCCCGGAAACGCCACCGAAGCGCTCGCTTCCCTGCCCAAACCAAGCGAAACCCAGGAATTCCGCCAACACTCCCTCGCCCACCTCTGGATCGACGGCCTCCGTCTCGCGCTCGACGCACAGCGCCTGATCGGCGAAAAAAACCTCACCTCCGCCCGCGACGTCGCCACCGCCCTGAGTCAAATCGGCGAAGGGATGAGCCAAACCCGGGCCACCGCCATCGCCACTGGCGAGCGCAGTTCCTGGAACCGTGCGTTCCGCGCCCTCGAAGTCCTTGCGAGTGACATCCGCGGCCAGCTCGCCCTCGCCGGCCCCAAAGACCGGTCCGCCATCGCCTACAACTGGTTCGCTTCCGCCGCAGATCGCCAGCACCCGGCCCCGATGATGTTTCCCCCGATGATTCTCAGCCCGATGGCCATCCGCCTCGGCCAGTATCACCTCACCACCAGCCAGCCAACCGAAGCCATCGAAGCCTTCCAGCGTGCCCTCACCTCTTTCCCGAACGACATGAACGCCTTGCTCGGCCTGAAATCCGCCTACCAAGCCGCCCAACTGCCCGACGACGCGGCCGCGACCGAAGAAAAAATCCAACGTCTGCGTGCCCAATAGTCTCAGCGGCTATCGCAAAATCCCAAAAAAAACGGCCGCCGGGGAGTCCCTTCCCCGGCGGCCTAAATCGTCTTAACTTACCCACACCCGTGGAGTTGTCAGACAACTGTGCTGTTACACCCTTACATGAAAGAGCAATTGCTGACTGCTTTCGGAAGGATAAGACATTCAACCTTTCCCGATGT